>LVAP01000141.1 GCA_001603025.1 Clostridiales bacterium Firm_10
AATCAAGCAAAAAGGAAATATTTGTCGTCCGTCCACGATTTTAAACGGGAAATTATCGTTTATATAAGATAAACGACTGAGTTCGCGGGATTCATAGACAGCGCCCGCCTCTTCAGGTAGTGAAGAGCGGGCGCAGCTTAATGGCGTATTTTCCGGGGCAGATGAAAGGGATAGAGCTCCTCGTACGCTTCGGTTTCCTCCTCGTCCTCAGGCAGGGCAGGGATGAGGCCCGTCTGTTCCGAGGAAGACGCGGTGTTTTCCGGCTCAGTTGCGGGGAAAGGCACAGGTTTGGAAATGGGGTTCATAGAATGCCTCCTTTGCACATGGCGTTCGCATTCAGTATGCGCCGGAACAAGCGGATGCATTCAAAAAAAGCCGGGTGATCGTGCGGGACAGGCTTTCCTGGGGGCAGGAAATGATGTCGCAGCGGCTCAGCATGCGGCTGAGACGGCGCGCCTGGCGCAGGGAGGGAAGGGAGGCGCCTTCGGGCGACAGCACGACGGCCGTCGCGGAAATGACAAACACATTCCGCTCGGCGCATCGTTCCAGCGCGCGCAGGGAGAAGCGGTCGCGCAGCGGCAGGCGCGGCGAATCGGCGGGCACCAACACCAGATGGTCTGCGGCGTATTCGGCGGCCAGCAGCAGCGCCAGCGGAATGCCGGCGCCAAACCCGCATACCGAAACGCTCACGTGCCTGCTGCGCAGGCCCATGAATGCGGCGCGCGCGTCGTGCAGCCAGGTCGTCCACGGTGCGCCCGGCCTGAACAGCTCCGGCACACTGACCGTGAGCCCGTCCCGCTGCAGCGTTCCGGCGAGAGGAAGCAGCTGCGCGGCATGCGCCCCGACGTCGTGCGCGAGCAGGATAGAGCGGTCGCCGCCTTCGAGGACAAAACCCGTATCGCCGCGCATGAGAAACACCTCCGGAACGTGGAATGGCCCGCGCTGTAATATATGTGCTGGAACAGGTGGTCATGCGGCATTCTTTCGCTTTACAGAAGGCGCCGTCGGGTGTATAATGGCACGGCGCCGCTGCGGAGAAAACAGCAGGCCCAAAGAGGCTGCCAATAATCCTTCCCGCGGCGTGAACGGGCGCCGTATGTACGTCCCGGGTCATGTTAAAATATGAAGAATACGCCCGCAGACCTTGAAGCGGAGGCGCATTTTTGATATAATTCTCTAGAAAACGCACTTTTGCCGATTCGGCGGGGCGTGCCGCAAGGTGCCTGCCGGAGCCGACGCAAAAGGTGGAAAAAACAAGGAGGAATTACCCAATGGCAGTCATTTCCATGAAGCAGCTGCTGGAGGCCGGCGTTCATTTCGGCCACCAGACCCGTCGCTGGAACCCGAAGATGGCCCCGTACATCTTCACCGAGCGCAATGGCATCTACATCATCGATCTGCAGAAGACCGTCCGCAAGATCGACGAGGCGTACATGTTCGTTCGCGACATCGCGCTGGAAGGCAAGTCCGTGCTGTTCGTCGGCACCAAGAAGCAGGCTCAGGAGTCCATCGAATCCGAAGCCAAGCGCTGCAACATGTTCTTTGTCAACAACCGCTGGCTGGGCGGCATGCTGACCAACTTCCGCACCATCCGCAGCCGTATCGACCGCCTGAACGCCATCGACAAGATGGAGCAGGACGGCCAGTTCGACGTGCTGCCCAAGAAGGAAGTCATCAAGCTGCAGGCCGAGCGTGAAAAGCTCGAGAAGAATCTGGGCGGCATCCGCGAGATGAGGAAGCTCCCCGGCGCGCTGTTCGTCGTTGACCCGCGCAAGGAGCACATCGCCGTGACTGAAGCCCGCCGCCTGGGCATCCCGATCGTGGGCATCGTGGATACCAACTGCGATCCTGATGAGATCGACTACGTCATCCCCGGCAACGACGACGCCATCCGCGCTGTCAAGCTGATCGCCGGCCGCATGGCTGACGCCGTGCTGGAAGGCCGTCAGGGCGAGCAGACCGGCGACGCCGCTGAAGAAGCGCCCGCCGAAGAGCCCGCTGCCGAGTAATTCTTGCCCGATCGTAACGTTGTCAGGAGGTTGAGTTAAAATGGAAATCACCGCTCAAATGGTTAAAGAGCTGCGCGAAGCCACCAACGCCGGCATGATGGATTGCAAAAAGGCGCTGAAGGCCACCGACGGCGATATGGAAAAGGCCGTTGACTATCTCCGCGAGAAGGGCCTTGCGTCCGCCGCGAAGAAGGCCAGCCGCCTGGCCAGCGAAGGCCTGGTCGGCGCTTACTACTGCGACAAGTGCAATACCGCTGCGATGGTTGAGGTCAACTGTGAAACCGACTTCGTCGCCAAAACCGACGAGTTCAAGAATCTCGTGACCGAGATCGCCAAGCAGGTTATCGCCGAGGATCCCGCTGACGTCGACGCGCTGCTGGCCACCAAGTATGAGAACGGCACCATCGCCGATTTCATCACTGCGAAGGTCGCCACCATCGGCGAGAAGATCACCGTGCGCCGCTTCGTGCGCTATCAGGCCAAGAACTCCATCGTGGACACCTACATCCACATGGGCGGCAAGGTTGGCGTGCTGGTCGAGATGTCCTGCCCCGAAGTGAACGACACCGTGAAGGAAGTTGCTCACGACGTGGCGCTGCAGATTGCGGCCGCTTCTCCCGTTGCGCCCGAGTATGTGCGCCGTGAGGAAGTCAATCCCGAGCACCTGGAGCATGAGAAGGAAATCCTCATCGCCCAGGCTCGCAACGAAGGCAAGCCTGAGAAGATCATCGAGAAGATGGTCATGGGCCGTATCAACAAGTTCTATCAGGAAGTCTGCGTGCTGGAGCAGCCTTTCGTCAAGGACGGCGATATCTCCGTGCAGAAGATGATCCAGACCAAGACACCCGGCGCCGACGTGGTCCGCTTCACCCGCTATAAGATGGGCGAGGGCCTCGAAAAGAAGGTCAACGACCTGGCCGCCGAAGTGGCCGCTCAGACCGCCGGCATGGCGAAGTAACAAGCGATGGAAGGAGCTGTCTCGAAGGAGATGGCTCCTTTTGCTTTGTATGGAGGAATGAAATATGGCAGCCTATAAGCGCATCATCCTGAAACTCAGCGGCGAGACGCTCGCCCCGGAAAATAAGTCCGGCTCTTTTGACGCGGCGCGGGTTGACCGGGCGGCAAAGGCCATCGTGGACCTTCACGACATGGGCGTGCAGGTGGGCGTGGTGATGGGCGGCGGCAACATTTGGCGCGGCCGCTTTTCAGAAGAAATGAATCCCGTCAACGCGGATCAGATGGGCATGCTGGCCACCATCATCAACGCGCTGGCCGTGCAGGACGCCATCGTCCGCATGGGACGCAAGGCCGCCGTGCTGACAGCCCAGGAGATGACGCGCTTTGCCCGGCTCTACACTCGCGACACGGCTCTTTCCCTGATGGAGGAGGGGTATATCGTGCTCCTTGCCGGAGGCAGCGGCAATCCCTTCTTCACAACCGACACGGCGGCGGCCCTGCGGGCGGCGGAGCTGAATGCGGACGCGGTGTTCAAAGGCACCACGGTGGAGGGCGTGTTTGATTCTGATCCCCGCAGGAACCCGGACGCCAAGCTCATCCGGGATATCACTTACAGGGAGGCCATTGATCGCGGGCTGCGGGTGATGGACCTGACGGCCTTCATGCTCTGCATGGAGCAGAAGATTCCCGAGATCCGCGTGTTTGCCATGGACGACCTGGACAACATCCTGCGCGTGGCTGACGGCGAGAAGCTCGGCACCGTCGTGCATGGGTGATGGTGCGAACGATGTGTTCCCCAAAATTTATGGGTAGTCACGGCGCGTTTTTTGTGATACAATAGATTTGATGAAGCAACGAACGCGAATGGAGGTTATACTATGGCATATTGTACCAATTGCGGCGCCTTGCTGGAAAGCACCGCCCGTTTCTGCCCCAACTGCGGCACGCCTGTTACAGCGGTTGCTTCAGCTGCGGCCAACAGCCTGCGCTCCGATTACCAGGTGGTGCTCGTGTCGCGCGGCACCTGCCCGCATAACGTGGCAGTGGATATCCTGTCCGACCTGCTGGGTTATACCGATGCGGAGGCCCTGCAGATCATCAACAATCTGCCCATGGCCACAGCCATTGACCTGACTGCCGTTCAGGCGCAGTATGTCGCGCAGGCCATGTCGGAGTATGGCATGGAAGTGGCTGTCTACAATGGCAATGGTTATGTGGATATGGGCTCCGCCGCGACGGCCTCTGTCTTCGACAGCAACGGCAGCTTCCTGGCCAGCGTAGCCGCGGTGCTCACGGGCATTTCCATTGGCAACCGCGTGAGGCAGTATGAGCGCTGGACCCGACCCGCGCCGGTCGTGTTCCGTCCGACTTACCGCCGCCAGGTGCCGTTGACCACCTACCGCCGCTATCGCCCAATCCCAGCGCCCCGTACGGTCGTCGTCGCGCCGCGTCCCGTCGTGCGTCCCGCGCCCGCGCCGCGTCCTGTGCCGGCTCCCGCCGTGCGCCCCGCGCCCGCGCCGCGCCC
>LVAP01000142.1 GCA_001603025.1 Clostridiales bacterium Firm_10
GTTGAAACCCTGCTCCATCTGTGGTACAATACAGGCACAAAACACAGCCGGAGAAAGCGAGGCGGGCGCCATGGCCGTGCGGTTTGCGAGGGAGGAAGAACTGCCCCGGGTCAACGAGCTGCGCCGGCAGGTGAACGACCTGCACGTGGCGGGGAAGCCGGAGGTGTTCAAGCCGGGGTTCCCGCCGGCGCTGCAGGATTACCTCCGCGAGATCTGGAACGACCCGAAGAAGAAAATCGTGGTCTGCGAGCGGGACGGCGCCATCTGCGGTTACGCCGTGCTCCACCACGTCGCCAAGCCGGAATCGCCCTTTTCCCTGGCGCGGGAGTTCCTGGATATCGACGAGTTCGGCGTGGACGCGGCCTGCCGCCGGCAGGGCGTCGGAACGGAGATGGTCGCCTTTATCCGCGATTGCGCGAAGCAGGCGGGCATCCGCCGGCTGGAGCTGAACATGTGGGAGTTCAACCGGGACGCCCTGGCCTTCTATGAAGCGGCGGGCTTTACAACCTATCGCAGGTATCTTGAGATGCCTGTCTGAAAACGGAGGTATATGCGGCATGAAACTGTCTTTTTCCACACTGGGCTGCCCGGAATGGAGCTATGAGCGCGTGCTGGAGGAGGCCGCGCGGAACGGTTACGACGGCGTCGAGGTGCGCGGTATCCTGGGCGAGATGAAGGCGGAGAAAATCCCCTGCTTCGCCCTCGGCCGCCAGCAGGCGGCGCGGCACATGGCGGAGGCGGCGGGCGTGAAGCTCATCGGCTTCGGTTCCTCGGCCTCGTTCCACGATCCGGCAAAGCTGGAAGGCGCGCTGGCGGACGGCCGCGCGGCCATTGACCTGGCCCACGCGCTGGGCATGGGCTTCGTGCGCGTGTTCGGCGACAAAGTCGGCCCCGAAGACGACGAGGAGGAAATCATCGCCCGGGTGGCGGAGGGCGTGCGGGAGCTGTGCCGATATGCCGCCGGCACCGGCGTGGCGGTGCTGCAGGAGGTGCACGGCGATTTCAACCTGGCGCGCCGCGTGCTGGGCGTGGCGGACAAGGTACAGGAGGACAACTTCGGCTTCCTGTGGGACGCGGCGCACAGCGACAAGACCTACGGCGACGACTGGCCTGAATTCTACGCCGCGATCCGCCCGCTGGTGAAGCACGTGCACTTCAAGGACCACGTGCGCCAACCGGACGGCACCTTCCGCCTGTGCTCCACCGGCGAGGGGGACATCCCGCTTATCCCCATCCTGCGCGCGCTGGAGAAGGACGGCTACGCGGGCTACGTTTCGCTGGAGTGGGAAAAGGCCTGGCATCCCGAACTGCCGGCCGCTGAAGAGGAATTTCCGCATTTCATCCGCTATATCCGGGAGAGGATGTAGCATAAAGGAGCAATCATGGCAAACCTGATGGATTATCTCGTCTGGCGCGGCGACCTGCCGCTCGCGGTGGACGGCTGGAACGGAATCGACGCGCTCGCCATGGCCATGGTCTGCTACAATGATTTTCCGGACGCGGGCCCGGGCGCGCGCAAAACGCTGAAGGCGCTGGCCGCCCTTCAGCCCCCCTTCACGCCCGAGGACGGCCAGCACGTGGCGGAGCGCTGCGGCCTGCTCCAGCGCATGGCCGGAACCGCCCGCTTCGGCGGCATGGTGCTGCACGATTTCGTGAACGAAGTCGACATGGCCCGCGGCATCCAGTTTTCCGCCGTGACGGCCGACGCGCCGGACGGCAGCCGTTTCGTGTCCTTCCGCGGCACGGATTCCACCCTTGTGGGCTGGAAGGAAGACTTCATGATGTCGTTTGAGTCGCCCGTGCCGGCGCAGACCGCGGCAGTGGAGTATCTCGCGCGGGCGGCGGCCGGGACGTCCGGTCCGCTGCGCGCGGCGGGACACAGCAAGGGCGGCAACCTGGCCGTGTATGCCGCGGCGAACCTCCCGGAAGACGTGCAGCGGCGGATCGTCGACATCTACAGCTTCGACGGACCGGGCCTGAACGAGGCGGTCGTGAACTCGGAGAGCTACGCGCGCGTCTGCAAGCGCATCCATTCCTTTGTGCCCCAGGCTTCGATCGTGGGCATGCTGCTCTCGTATCACCCCGACTACAAGGTGGTTAAATCCACGGCACTGAGCGGCATCGGGCAGCACAACACGTTCAACTGGCAGGTGGAGGGTCCCCACTTCGTGGAGATGGAACAGGTAGACCGGGGCAGCGAGGTCATCGACCAGACGCTGCGCGAATGGCTCAGGCAATGCGCGCCGGAGCAGCGGCGCGTGTTCGTCAACACGCTGTTCGACATTCTCCAGTCCACCGACGCGGTGATGCTGGGCGACATGCGCCGCAATGTGCGCGCCAGCGCCGCGGCGATCCTTGAGGCCACCCGCCGCGTCGACCCGGCCACCAGCCGCATGATCTGGCAGCTGCTGGGCCGGTTTCTGCAGATCGGCGCGGGCAGCCTGCTCGACATGCTGAACCGGAAGCCGGATCCCGGCGCCGGAACGGGGACAAAATAATACTGAATTCTATGAAAAAAAGCGCCCGCGCAAACGCGCGGGCGCTTCTGCACATTCATTCAGGGCAGGATGTGATCGATCATTGCCAGCCGCTCGGCGTGGCGGCCGCCCTCGAACTGCGCGCTCAGGAAGGCGTCCACAATGGCGCAGGCGAGACCTTCCCCCACGACGCGCGCGCCGAAGGAGATGATGTTGACGTTGTTGTGCCGGCGGGCCATCTCCGCGGAATACGGCTCGGAGCACGCCGCAGCGCGCACGCCCCTCACATGATTCGCGGCCACGGAAATGCCGATGCCCGTGCCGCAGACGATCACGCCCAGCTCGCATTCGCCCGAAGCTACCTTGCGCGCCGCCTTTTCGCCGATGACCGGATAATCGACCGGATCCGGCGTGTAACAGCCCACGTCGACGACTTCGTGTCCCATATCCTTGAGATGCTTCAGAACCGCGTCCCTGAGCGGATAACCGGCGTGATCGCATCCAAAAACGATCTTCATCTTTCAGTTCCTCCCCATCAGATTTCCCATTCGTCCGGCCTTGGCGGATTGGGGGTAAGGTCGTAAACCACGCGGTCCACGAGCGGCAGCCCGGTGAGAATGCGATCCGTCGCGCGCTCGAGCAGGTCGTAGGGCAGGCGATAGGCGGTCGAGGCCGCGCCGGATCGCATGAGCGCCCGCAGCGCGACCACATAGCGGCAGCGCTTTTCGCCCGTAGAAGTGGTTTCGGCCAACTCCGCGCAGTAGCGGCGCAGGCGGCGGTTCAGGCCGGCCCCTTCGATTTCCTCGCGAAGGATGGCGTCCGCCTCGCGCACGATGGAGAGCTTCTCCATGGTCACCGCGCCTGTCATGCGCATGGCCAGGCCTGAACCGGGCAAAGGCTGGCGCTGGGTGATTTCCGGCGAGAGGCCCAGGTATTCACCCACGGCGCGCACTTCGTCCTTGAAGAGGAAGCGCGTGGGCTCGATGAGCTCGTAGCCGCTCAGGCCGCCCAGGTTCTGTTCATCCGCGAAGAAGTTGAGCACGTCGGAATAAATCGTGCCCTTAACGAGGAAATCGACGCCCTCGAAGCGCGCGGCTTCCTCCCGGTAGATGATGGAAAACTCATCGCTGATCACGGCCCATTTATCGGCCGGCGAAGTGAGGCCCGTCAGCCGGGCGAAGAAGCGGTCGCGGGCGTTCACGCAATGGATGTCGATGCCCATGGCGCTGCCGAAGGCTTCGCGCACCACGCGGGTGTCGCCCTTGCGCATCAGGCCGGTGTCGATGTACAGGCAGTGCATCTGATTGCCGATGGCGCGGTGCATCAGCGCGGCGCACACGGACGAATCCACGCCGCCGGAGAGCGCCATCAGCGCGTGGCCGCTGCCGACGCGGGCGTGAATGTCGTCGATGGCGCCGGTCACGATGTTCTCGGTGGTCCACCAGCGCTCGCATCCGCAGATATCCACCGCGAAATGATCGAGGATCTGCAGGCCGTCCGGGTCGTTCGTCTCGACGCCGAACTGCATGCCGTACAGCTTTTTCTCCTCGCACGCGAAGGCGGCGGCGATGCCGTGGCCGTGGGCGATGACCGAGAAACCCTCCGGCAGGTCGATCATATCCAGCCGGGTGATGAAGCGGTCCGAATAGGAGAGTCCGGTGAACAGCGGCGATGCCGCCACGAAGTGCAGCTGCAGCGTCTGGTTTTCCAGGGCGGTGTGGCGCACCGCGCCGCCCAGCTGCCGCGCCATGCAGCGCGCGCCGTGGCCGATGCCCAGCACAGGCAGGCCCAGCCCGAACAGCGCGGGGTCGCACTGCGGACCCTCGTCGGGTGAATCCGCCGGGGTACCGCCCGCGAGGATCACACCGCGCGGCGCCAGAGCGGCGATATCCGCCGCGGGCGTATCGACCGGCAGCAGCTCGCAGTAGACCTGGCACCCGCGAAGCTGGCGGGCCAGGGCGCGCGGCTGCGTGCCGCCATAGGTGAGAATCAGCAGCTTATCCCGGTTCATCACGATTCCTCCCATATATTACGCCCGTCCACCGGGACACTTGTCATAATCAGCCATATGTCATGACTATATAAATTATACCAATCAAATGTTAAGATTCCTAGAACGTCACCGCGACAGCGCCTCTGCCGACTAAAAAGAGGCGGCTCCTGCCCGTGGAAGGGGCAAGAGCTGCGCGCGTTTCGGTTATCGGACGACGGTGACCTTCTTCATTTTCTGCTCGGTCAGGGGCCGGTCGGAGCGATCCGTCTTCGTCGCGGCGATGCGGTCCACTACCTCGATGCCTTCGATCACGCGGCCGAAGGCGGCGTACTGGCCGTCCAGGTGCGGCGAGGTTTTGTGCATGATGAAGAACTGGCTGCCGGCGGAGTCGGGCATCATGGAGCGCGCCATTGAGAGCACGCCGCGCTCGTGTTTGATGTTGTTCACAACGCCGTTGGCGCGGAATTCGCCCTTGATGGTGTGGCCGGGGCCGCCCATGCCGGTGCCGGTGGGATCGCCGCCCTGGATCATGAAGCCGGGGATGACGCGGTGGAAGATCAGCCCGTCGTAGAAGCCCTTTTCGGCCAGGGACAGGAAGTTTTCCACGGTGATGGGCGCGATGTCGGGATACAGCTCGGCGCGGATGACGCCGCCGTCTTCCATTTCAATTGTGACGATGGGATTGGGCATGGTTATCGTCCTCCTCGGAGATGATGTCGTTCCGGTTTAGCCGCCGATCCTGACGGCCTTGTACTCGTAGTCGTGCGTATCGACGGTGATGGTCTTGATGCGCCATTCGGTGAGGGGCTTGTCGTTGGAGTCGGTCACGGTGGTGGCGATTTCGTTCACCACGGCCATGCTCTCCTCGTCGGTCACGCGGCCGAAGGCGGCATACTGGCCGTTCAGCGAGGGATAATCCGCGTGCATGATGAAGAACTGGCTGCCGGCGGTGTCGTAGCCCTGGTTGTTTCCGCCCGCGCCCTGGCCCCTGCGGGCCATGGAAATGACGCCGCGGGTGTGGCTGAGCGAATTGTTGAAGCCGTTGGCGGTGAATTCACCCTTGATGGTGAAGCCGGGGCCGCCCTGGCCGGTGCCCTGAGGGTCGCCGCCCTGGATCATGAAGCCGGGGATAACGCGGTGGAAGATCACGCCGTCATAGAAGCCGGACTGCGCCAGCTGCACGAAGTTGGCCACCGTGTTGGGGGCGATGTCCGGATACAGCTCCAGATGGATCTCCTCGCCGTTCTCCATGGTGATGGTCACGTTCGGATAGGGCACCTTCGAGTAGTCCGGCTCGGTGGACTTCACATAGACGATCACGCCCACCGTCACCAGAACGACCAGCAGCGCGCCGATCAGGATCTTCTTCATTGTGTCAGTCATGTTTGTTTTCCTCCTTGCCCAGTATCAGCGACCGCTTGCGGGCCGCCATTTCTTCAACGCGTTCGATGTACTGCCCGATGTTGCGCACGTTCGGCGCCCGCTCGATGCGCCGCTCCCGCGGGAACAGCCATTTTGTGATCGCGCCGGCGCCCTGCGCGAGGATGCGCGTGGTTTCCTCCATGTTGTCGATGTTGTACAGGCAGGCGTAGCCCGGCCGGGCATAGCCCACGTTTTCCAGGTTGCCCGCCATGTATTTCTGGCGGTAGAGGTAGTAGGGCGCGTAGCCGGCCTCGCCCAGCGCCCGGCGCGCGTCGTCCACCATGCGCGCCGCCGCGTCCGCGTCCGCCTGGACATAGCCCTGCTCGTGCAGCCGGCTGGAGCGCTTGATGGCCAGCGTATGCACCGTGACGCTCTCCGGGGCCAGCCCGATCGTGCGGTTCAGGGAGCGCAGGAAGTCAGCTTCGCCCTCGCCCGGCAGCGCGGCGATCAGGTCCATGTTGATGTGGCCGAAGCCCATGCTCCGGGCCAGGGCGTAGGCCTCGACGGTCTGCGCCGCCGTGTGCGCCCGCCCGATGACGCGCAGCGTCTCGTCCGAGAACGTCTGCGGGTTTACGCTGATGCGCTGAACGCCGTTGTCGAGGAGCGCCTGCAGTTTATCCCGGTCGATGGTGTCCGGCCGTCCGGCCTCGACGGTCCACTCCCGCGCGCCCGGGAAGAGGCGGTTGGCCTCCTTCAGCAGGCCGTCAAGCTGGAGGGCTGTCAGCGCGGTGGGCGTGCCGCCGCCCATGTAGGCCGCGCGGAGCCGCAGGCCCAGCTCGTCCATCAGCGCGGCGTCCAGCGCCATTTCGCGCTTCAGGGCGGCCAGATAAGGCTCCACCAGCTGTCCCCTGCCCAGCTCGCCCGAGGCGAAGGAGCAGTAAGCGCAGCGCGTGGTGCAGAAGGGAATGCCGATGTACAGGTCGTACTCGGTGTCCGGCGTGTCGATCAGCCCCTGCTGCATGGCCAGGATGTCGGACAGGAGCTGCGCCTTCGCGGGCGACACGAAGAACGTCTCCCGCATAGCCCGCCGGGCGGCCTCGCCGGTGACGCCCTGCTCCCGCAGTTCATACATCAGCCGTGTGGGCCGGATGCCGGTGAGCGAACCCCAGGGCGGCGTCGCGCCGGTGATCTCCCGCATCAGCAGGAAGCAGCCGGTTTTGGCCGCGCGCTTGAGCTGACGCTTTTCCGCCAGCCCGCCCCGCACGACGGGCGCGGTGTGCTCCACGGCGTGCGTCCCGCAGGAGAAGCGCTCGATCCACTGCCCGTCCCGCTCGGCGTGCGCGTGTGAGATCAGCTCGTCGCCCTCGTCCGGCCGGATTTCGACCGCGCCGAGAAACAGCCGGATCACCTCGCACAGCTCGCCCCAGAACCCGGGCAGGTTTGTTTCAAGACGGATCATGGCCGCCCTCCTCAATTCACAGTCCAGCGCGCGGCGATGGCCGCCATGGTGTCCGCCCCGCCGTGGCCGGCATAGGCCGTCAGCGTTCCCGGCAGCGCGAGCAGGGCGCGAAGCGACGCCGCCAGCGCCGCGGGATTGCCGCCGGGCAGGTCGCAGCGCCCGCAGCCGAAGGCGAAGAGCGTGTCGCCTGTAAACACGGCCTGCGCCGCCGGCAGGATCAGGCTGACGCCGCCGGGCGTGTGGCCGGGCGTATGAAGTCCCTCGAAGGTCATGCCGCACAGGGTCAGTTCAAACCGCTCCTCCGCGGGAAAAGGCGCGTCGGGCCTGATCGGCGCGAAGGGCAGCCGGCTCACGGCGGCGTTCATCACGGCCGCGCCGGGCAAGGAGAGCATGTGCGCGTCCAGCGGATGGACGTGCACGCGCGCGCCGTATTTTTCCCTCAGCGGCGCCGCGGCGAGGGTGTGGTCGAAATGCCCGTGAGTGAGCAGGATGTCGGCGAGGCGCTTTCCGCTCTGCCGGACGGCCTTTTCCAGGGCGGGCAGGTCGTCGCCGGGGTCGATGACGAGCAGGTCGGGCCGGTTTTCGTCGAAGACGAGATAGGCGTTTTCCGCATAGGCTCCGCATACCAGCGGCTGAATGACGATCATGCGCTCAGAATCCTTTCCGGCTGTCCAGGAGAATGGTCACGGGCCCGTCGTTGACCAGCTCGACCTCCATGTGGGTGCGGAAGCGGCCGGTTTCGACGGAGAGGCCGGCCTGTTCGAGCAGGGCCTTCAGGCGCAGGAAGAGCGCTTCCGCTTCCTCGGGGCGCGCGGCGTCGGAGAAGCTGGGCCGCCGCCCATGGCGCGCGTCGCCCAGCAGCGTGAACTGGGACACCAGCAGCACGCGGCCGCCCACGTCCGCCAGGGACAGGTTCATCTTGTCCCCAGCGTCTTCGAACACGCGCAGGCCGCTGATCTTCGAGGCGCAGTAAGCCGCGTCGGCCTCGCCGTCGCCGTTCTGCACGCCCACGAGAACCATGAAGCCCGCGCCGATGGAGCCGGCGAGCTCACCGCCGACCGTTACGCAGGCGCGGGAGACGCGCTGAATGACACATCGCATCGGGGAAAAACCTCCTAGCTGTTCGTCCGGAACACCTCGATGATGTCGCCGCGGCGCAGCAGCCGGTTGATGATGTTCTCCAGCTGGCTGGTGTCGCGGATGGCCAGCACCAGGTCGATCGTGGTGGTGTTCTTCTGCTGCTTGCCCGTGCGGTCGGTGCGCGCGGAGACGGCCACGATCGGCACCTCCATCTGCGCCAGCATCATGGAAATGTCCGCAAGCAGGCCCATGCGGTCGTTGGCGATCACGCGAATGCCCGCCTCGTAGCCGGTGCTGGAATCGCTCTCCCAGCGCACGGGGATAAAGCGTTCCGGCTCGAGCATCATGTCGGCCATGTTCGTGCAGTCGCGCCGGTGCACGGAGACGCCGCGCCCGCGCGTGATGTAGCCCACGATGTCGTCGCCGGGCAAGGGGTTGCAGCAGTGCGCGAAGCGCACCAGCATGCCGCTGCCGCCCTCCACGATGACGCCCTGCTGGGCGTGGCCGGAGCGCTTGTCGTCCTTGGGCGGGGCCGGCGCGACCGGCTTGATTTCCGGCGGCGGCTCCACGGCCTTAACGGTTTTGCGCAGCTCCTCGGCCAGGCGGTTGATGATCTGGCTGGAGCTCAGCCCGCCGAAGCCCACCGTTACGTAGACGTCGTCCAGCGAATGCAGCGAGTAACGGCGGTAGATCGATTCGAGGAACTCAGGCCTGGTCAGCTGGCCGAGCGTGTAGCCCAGGCGTTTGGCTTCGTGCTCGAGCATGTCGCGGCCCTTTTCGGCGTTTTCGTCATGCTGCTCGCGCTTGAAGAAGGCGCGGATTTTGCTTTTGGCCTCGCTGGTGGCGGCCAGCTTGAGCCAGTCGCGCGAGGGTCCGTGGGAGGTGGAAGAGGTGAGCACCTCCACGAAGTCGCCGGTTTCCAGCGGCGTATCCAGCGTCACGATGCGCCCGTTGACCTTCGCGCCGGTGCACTTGTTGCCGATGGCCGAGTGGATGCGGTAGGCGAAGTCGATGGGCGTGGCGCCCTTGGGCAGGTTGATCACGTCGCCCTTGGGCGTGAACACGAACACCTCGTCGGCGAACAGATCCACGCGCAGCGCGTCCATGAATTCGCTCGGGTCCCGGGTGTCGTTCTGCCAGTCCAGGATCTGCCGGAGCCAGTAGAGCTTGTCGTCCAGCTTGTCGGCCTGCTTGCCTTCCTTGTATCGCCAGTGCGCCGCGATGCCGAATTCGGCGGTGCGGTGCATCTCCCAGGTGCGGATCTGAACCTCGAAGGTCTGCCCGCGCAGCTCGCCCGTCGTGCCCACCACGGTGGTGTGCAGCGACTGATACATGTTGCCCTTGGGCATGGAGATGTAGTCCTTGAAGCGGTTGGGCACCTGGGTCCAGAGCGTGTGCACCACGCCCAGCGTGGCGTAGCAGTCCGGCACGGTGTCCACCAGCACGCGCACGGCGAACAGGTCGTAGATCTGGTCGAAGGACTTGTGCTGGGTCTTCATCTTTTTATAGATGCTGTAGAGATGCTTGGGACGACCCGTGATCTCGCCATGGATGCCCGCGGCCTTGAGCTGGTCCCGGAGCTGCTCCACGACCAGCTCCACCACGTGCTCGCGCTCCTTGCGCTTGGCGCCCACCAGCTCCACCATCTGGTAGAAGCCTTCCGGGTCGATGTAGCGCAGGGCCAGGTCCTCCAGCTCCCATTTGATGGCAAAAATGCCCAGCCGGTGAGCCAGCGGGGCGTAGACGTCCAGCGTCTCGCGGGCGATGGGCACCTGGCGCTCGGGCTTCTGGTATTTGAGGGTACGCATGTTGTGCAGGCGGTCGGCCAGCTTGATCAGCACGACGCGGATGTCCTTGCCCATGGCCAGGAACATCTTGCGCAGCGATTCGGCCTGCTGTTCCTCCCGCGAGGTGAAGTCCAGCCGGGAGAGCTTGGTCACGCCGTCCACCAGCAGCGCCACTTCGGAACCGAATTCCTGCTCGATGGTTTCGGTGCAGACGTCCTCGATGTCCTCCACGCAGTCGTGCAGCAGTCCCGCCGCGATGGTGGTAGGGTCCAGCGAGAGATCGGCCAGCGTGTCGGCTACGCTCAGCGGATGGATGATGTACGGTTCCCCGGAGCGGCGTTTTTGGCCTTCATGCGCCTTCCTGGCGAACTGATAGGCTTTTTCGACCAGCGCAAGGTCGCCGCCGGGATGGTTTTTGGCAATTTTTGCCAACAGCTCGTCAACGGTGCGGCGATTCGGATCTTCCTGCTGTTCTGTCAGCTGGGTACAGTCCGGCATATCGGCCACTCTGCTCACTTCCTTTTCGCGGCGTAATCGGCAAGTATCTTCAGGCGCTGGAACAGCGCGTCGTCCTCCGGGCTGCTTTTCCGCCCCGGCGGCACGCTGAGCCGCGCCTCTTCAGGGTCGATTCCGATCAGTTCCATGTGGTTCAGCACGGCGAGGCCCATTCGCAGGGATGCGTCCTCCTCGAAACCGCCGCTGCGGGCCACGTCGCTTTCCAGGTCGGCCAGGGTCACGCGCACCACGGGGACGGCGGCGAAGCGCCGCGCGGCGACATACAGCCGCCGGAGCGCGTCGACATCCGGCAGGCCGCCCATCCAGCTGTCCGGCGCGCGGCAGCCGGCTGTGAAAACCGGGCCGTCCGGCAGCGCGCGGAAGGCTTCCGGAGGCGCGTCCCACAGCACGATATGCCGCCAGGCGCCGCGTGGTTCGCCCTTCGGGCACAGGCACACGGCGTTCATTGCGGTGCGGCCGGCGGGCCAGGCGCCGATGACGGCGTCCGCGCGGTCCGTCAGGGAAGCGGCCCTCAGGAAGTCCAGCAGGGAGGCCGCGCCGGCGTCTGTCGCGACGGCGATGAGCGTGCCCTGCGGCGAGGAGGCCAGCCACGCGGCCAGCTCGTCCGGGGAGACGGCGCCTGCCGCGCGGGCGGTGGAATTTAATTCAGTATTATAAAGGACTTCCGTTAAAAACGTGCGCAAATAGCGGGGATATTTGTCAACAAAACGCGCAAAAACCGCCGGCAGCGGCTCGCTGAGAAAATCCTTCACTTCGCCCTGCACGCTCGTCCGCCCGCGCCACTCGTTCAGCGAAGGCGCGTAGAGGATATCGCGCGTCGTTCCGGCAATTTCCTGCGCCAGCGCGCCTTGCCCGAAGCAGACGCCCTGCATGCGCGCGCCGTCCTGCACGAGCTGCACCTGCAGGTGCGCGCCATCACGCCCCACGGCCCGGGCCGATTCGATCTCCGCACGGGTGAGGAACACCGGCGAGGGATTGCCGAAGCCCGCGGGCTGAAGGGCGTTCATCAGCTGAACGGCCGCCGCGTCCACGCGGCCCAGCGGCCAGCTCAGGTCGTATTCCAGCTCGGGAATGTAGTCGTCCGGCCGCGTGCGCCCGGCCAGGTATTCATCCAGCCGGGCGATGAAGGCGGGCAGGTTGGCCTTCGGCATGGCGAGGCCCGCCGCCTGGTGATGCCCGCCGAAGCGCGTCATGAGGTCGCCCACGCTGGTGAGCGCGGCGAAGATATCCACGGCCGGAATGCTCCGGCAGGAGCCCACGCATACGCCGTCCGCCTCGGCCAGCAGTACCACGGGATAGTGGTATTCCTGAACCAGCCGCGAGGCCGCCAGCCCGATCACGCCCGAGTTCCATCCTTCGCCGCAGAGCACGATGATTTTGTGGTCCAGCAGGTTATAGCCTTCCATCATTTTCTCGCATTCATTCACGATGGCCTGTTCCTCGCCGCGGCGGCGGGTGTTTTCCCGCTCCAGCTCGTCGGCGATGGGTGCGGCGTCGCCCTCGTCCCGGGCGGTGAGCAGCCGCAGCGCGCGCCGGGCGTCGCCCAGCCGTCCGCTGGCGTTGATGCGCGGCGCCAGCTGGAACGCCACGCTGCCGGCCGAGATCGCGCGGCCGCTGAGCCCGGCGCGGTCGATGAGCAGGCGCACGCCCAGCCGCGGCGCGCTGTTGATGCGCTTCAGGCCCAGCGCCACGATTACGCGGTTTTCGCCCGTGAGCGGCACCAGGTCGGCCACGGTGGCCAGCGCGGCGAGATCGACATATTCCAAGGCGGCGGCCGGCCCGTCCAGCGCGTGCACCAGCTTGAAGGCCATGCCCGCGCCGCACAGCCGGTCGAAGGGATAGCCGCCCAGCAGCGGGTTGAGCACGGTGCAGGCGGGCAGCAGGTCGCCGGGACGGTGGTGATCGGTGACGATGACGTCCAGCCCGAGCGATTTGGCCGTCTCGACCTCGCGGGCGCAGCTGATGCCGCAGTCCACGGTCACGAGCAGCGCGGCGCGCTCCGCGATTTCGCGGATGCCGCCGTCGTTGAGGCCGTAGCCCTCGGCGTGGCGATCGGGGATGTAGTGAAAGCACGAAAGCCCCATGCTCTGGAAGTGCAGCAGGAGGATGGCGGTGGCGCTCACGCCGTCCACGTCGTAGTCGCCCCAGACGCACACTGTTTCGCCCCGCTCCCGCGCCAGGCGGATGCGGGCCACGGCGTCCGCCATGCCGGGCAGCAGCATGGGGTCGTGCAGCTGGTCCTCGTCCGGGTTCAGGAACGCGCGGGCCTCGGCTTCGGAGGCCACGCCCCGGCGCGCGAGCAGCTGGTGGATGAGCGGGGGCATATCCGCGGGCCGCGGCCAGGCTTTGCCCGCCTCGCCGCGCTGGATCAGTCGGTACATGGCGATAAAAACTCCTTCGTGCTTTCGCGTCTTTTCAGAACAGGCCGCGGAGGATCGCCTCCGCGCATTCTTCGGGGGACAGCTCGCTGGTGTCCACGCGCAGGCTGTAGCTGATGTCTTTGGCCATCAGCGCGGCCTGCTCATCGGACTGCGTTTCATACCGGTCGCCCCGGGCGATGTTGCGCCGGCGGCAGATATCCAGCGGGCAGTAAACCTCCACCACGTCGAGGGGATTGCCGCGCAGGATGGAGCGCAGCCGCTCATAGTGCGGCGAAACGCCTTCCCGCTCGACCAGGATGCCGTCGATGAGTACGTTTTTGCCCATGTCGGAAAACAGCTTCGCGGTGTGGTACATCATGATGATGGCCTCGCCCAGGTATTTCCAGTAGTCCTCCCGCAGGTAATCCTCCCCGACCATCTCCTGGAACAGGTCGTTGGCCACCACGTAGAAGAAGACGTCCCGGCGCGCCTGCAGCGCCTCGACGATGGAGGTCTTTCCCGAACTGGTGACGCCGTTCAGGAAGATGACGCGGCCTTTTTCCATCTGCGGTCTCCTTTCTCCTCAAATCCCGAT
>LVAP01000143.1 GCA_001603025.1 Clostridiales bacterium Firm_10
AGCCAAAAAGGCTTACCTGGCGTTCATGAAAAACGCCTGAATCCGTTTCCGCGCGGCGCCGCCTGATCCGGCGCCGCGCGCTTTTTGCCAAATGGCATGCGCATCACCGGCATCCGCCCCACGGATTCACAAAAAAGTCTCCGCCTCCGCTTTACACGCCGCCTGGGGCGAGTTATAATAAATTTATCGCTGGATTTTGACAAGAAGGATGGTGCATACAAATGATTCGATTCGGCACAGGCGGCTGGCGCGCCGTGATCGGCGAAGACTTCATCTGTGAAAACATACGCAAGGTCGCGGCAGGCACGGCCCGTTATCTCACGGAGCAGGGCAAGACCGGCAAGCCGGTCGTCATCGGCTACGACCATCGCTTCCTGTCCGATACGGCGGCGCGCTGGATGGCCGAGGTGCTGTGCGCCGCGGGGCTTCACGTGTATTTTCTCAAGCGCTCCGCGCCCACGCCGCTCATCATGCACACCGTCAAAACCCGCGGGCTGCACTGCGGCCTGGAGGTGACGGCCAGCCATAATCCAGCCAGCTACAACGGCATCAAAATCATCGTGGATGAAGGCCGCGACGCGCCGCTGGAGGTCACCGGGCGCATCGAGGAAATCATCGCCGGTCTGGATGACGACGTTCCCTTCACCCCCTTTGACAGGGCCTGCGCGGAGGGTTCCATCGAATTCCTGCGCAATCCCTTCAACGCCTTCCTGGACGACATCATCGGGCAGATGGATATGGCGGCCATCCGCGAGCGCGGCCCGCGCATCCTGTTCGACCCGATGTACGGCTCCGGCACCTACGCCCTGATGACCATCCTCTACACCGCGCGCTGCACGGTGGACACCATCCACATGGGTCGGGACGCCTATTTCGGCGGCAATATGCCCGCCCCTACCGAAGAGACGCTGCACGAGCTGACCACCCGCGTGGTGAGCGGCGGCTACGACCTGGGCATCGCGCTGGACGGCGACGGCGACAGGCTGGGCATCGTCGACAGCAACGGCCGATACATCAACGCCAACGAAATCCTCGTCATGCTGTATTACTACCTGCACGAGTATCGCGGCTGGAAGGGCCCGGTGGTGCGCAACATGTCCACCACCCACATGCTGGACCGCGTCGCGGAGGATCTGGGCGAAACCTGCTATGAGGTTCCTGTGGGCTTCAAGTGGATTTCCTCCAAAATCGACGAGGTGGACGCCGTGCTGGGCGGCGAATCCTCCGGCGGCCTGACCGTGCGCGGCCACATCCACGGCAAGGACTCCACCTACGCGGCGGCGCTGTTTGTGGAGATGATTTCAGCCATGAACCAGAGCCCGACCGAAATCATCGAAACGCTCGAAAAGAAATACGGCAAATACGTCATGGCCGAAGGCAACTTCTCCTTCCGGGCAGAGGAAAAGCAGCGCATCTGGGCGCTGGTGTTCGAGGAAAAGGTCCTGCCGGATTTCGGGCGCGAAATCGACCGCGTGAGCTACGAGGACGGCTGCAAGGTGTACTTCCGCGACGGCGGCTTCGTCACCTGCCGATTCTCCGGCACCGAGCCGCTGCTGCGCATCTTTGCCGAAGCCGGCACGAAGGCGCGCGCGCAGGAAAGCATCGACGCCTTCAGGGCGGTGCTGGGCCTATAGCGCAGACGGCCGTGAACAAAACGGTCTTCATCCATCAAAAGACAGCCTGCGGATACACGCGCCGCAGGCTGCTTTTTTCATGAAAAACGGAGTCGCCTTCCCTTCTCACTCCTCCCGTGGGAACAGCCGGTTCATCGCCGCCTCGAAGGCATCCGCGATGCAGGCGGCACAGGCCGGTCCGACGGAATTCGTCTCTTCATAATGATCCTCACCCCGGGAATCCATCGTCCGCTTCAGGTAAGGCGCGGATTCGTTCAGCAGGAAATCCGAGGGCGGAATGATATAGCCCAGCTCGTCGTTGGCCAGGCCGACGATCAGCAGGTCGTTCACGCCGCAGGCCCGGGCCGTCTCCCGCAGGGGGCGCGGGTTGGCGAGGGAGGGATTGGCGTCCCCATACGGCCCGCCCAGCACGAGCTCCGGAAAGATCTCGCCGGGAATCAGCGCCAGCGCGACGTCGTCCAACATCAGCACGCTCAGCTCGCTCACCACGCCCTGCCCGGTCGCGCTCTCCGCCGGAGTCGCGCGATTGCGCAGGACGCCCAGCGTTTTGTAAAGCATGAACACCGTGTTGTCCAGCGGGACCGTGAATGTCTGGCAGTTCAGCCGCATCCGGGGCGCGAGCGGCCGTTCCTCCTCCGATCCGATCGACAGGGCATATTCCGTGAGTTTGTCGCCGGTGATCGTCATGTTCCGCACCGCGCCGGCCGGCATGGCCACAAACTCCCGCGTCATGATCAGCCCCCCGACCGCGCCCGGGAAGAACATCGCGTCGTCGCCGGTCTCCTCCTTCACCCGGTCGCACAGCCGGCCGGGATAATCGCGGCTGAGCAGGGTGTTGGCGCCGCGAAGCGACTCCGCGTGCGCGCCGTAAAACAGCAGGCGCAGGCCCGGCCCCCCGTCCCGCGCGGCCAGCCGCAGCTGATAGAGGGTCTCGTCGGAGACGGCCGGATACCGCGAATCGCGGCACATGTTTTTCGTTTCCACCTGCCCGAAGCACAGGCTTCCCGCGCGCCTGTCCGCGGCCGCATCGCGCGCGGCGCCCACCGCCGCCTCGGCCAGTGCGTCCATGTAGGCGCTGTTTTTGCCGTCCGTCCCGATCGGGCCCCACAGGCCCAGGGTATCCGGCCCGGCGTGGGTGTGGGTGGCATACACGTTGACGGAGGTGCAGCCGGGCACCTCGCCGAGCGCCGCGCGGATCCTTTCAACGGTGCCGCTGTCCAGCGCCACGCAGTCGACGCCCACCAGAAGCACGCCTTCAGCGCCGGCGTCCAGCCACACGGCCCGCGCCTCGCACAGGTCCAGCACATCCGAAATCTCCACGCCGTTGCGGTAGCCCGCGATGTAAAGCGGCTTGCCGTCCGCCCGCGGCTCGATCTGCCGCCGGCCAAAGCCGAAATGCCACTGCGCGTCGGGCAGTTCATCCGCGCGTGCGGCGCAGCGTGCGGCGCCAATCATCGCGAGCAGCGCCGCGGCAACCGCCAGAATCGCTTTTCCCACAGGCATTCTCCCCCTTTTCCTGAAATAAAACGGCCGCGCATGCGCTTATCAGGCCTTTTCAAAGCGCAGCACGTTCCAGGACGCCTTCTTCAGCCGCGCGGTGAGCAGGCCGCCTTCACAGGCGGTGCCGGTGTTCAGGCGGGGCAGGATGGCATCGGGATGCTCCCAGGTGTTGGCCGCATCCGGCGAATCGGCGAACATCTCAACGTGCCCGGCAAAGCGCCAGCCCCCGAAGCCGCGCGCGTCCAGCGAGAACTGCTGGTCCTCGTTCAGGTCGGCGTTGATGACGAACACGTTCAGCGCGCCCGCCGCCTCGTCCAGCGCCGCGGCCGCCTGGATGGTATCCACGCCCTCGAAGCCGCCGTACTGGTTCATGTCGTCGATGGCATAGCCGGGCACGTCATAGCGTTCGCAGGTCACCTCGCAGCGCAGCGACGTGCCCCTGGCCCAGCGGATCATCTGCGTGAAGGGATGATAGGCCGCGCCCTTCCACGCGTGCTCACGGTCCGTGCGGCACAGGTTGTCCAGCCCGCCGGTGGCGCAGCCGATCTTCAGGCGATCCGCGTGGCGCAGCATCACCAGCATGGTGCTGGCCGTGCCCAGCGCGAACAGCATCTCGTTCGCCATGGGCCGCCTGCGGCGCGTGGACCAGTCGTCCGGATCATGGCGCACGTAGCTCTTGTTCGGGTCGAAGTTGTAGAACATCGTGGCGCTCTGCCGCCCGCCCAGCCCCAGATGGGTCTCGCCCCGCGGCCTGAACATGCTGCCGTATTCATCCAGCGAGAGCATCATCGTCTTCTTCGAGCGCAGCTTGGTGCGCAGGAAGTCGCACAGGGCTATCTCCGTTTGGATGTAGCTCTCAAAGGCCTGATAACCGGCCAGCAGGGCTTCGGGCATCTCCGGCGGCGCGGAGTGATAATGATGCAGGGAGATGTAGTCTACCGTGTCGTAGCATTCCTCCAGCACCTGCATGTCCCAGTCCGGATAGTGATTCAGGAAGGGCGAGGAGGAAACGCAGGCGATGGTTTCGATGTGCGGATCCACCCACTTCATGGCCTTCGAGGTTTCGTGGGCCAGGATGCCGTAGCCGCGCGGATTCTTCTCCCATGAGGCGACCTGCCACGGCCCGTCCATCTCGTTGCCCAGGCACCAGGTCTTCACGCCATAGGGCTGCTCGCGGCCGTTTTTCCGTCGCAGGTCCGACCACCAGGTCCCGCCCGCAAAGTTGGTGTATTCGACGCAGTCCGCGGCGTCCTGCAGGGAGCCGGTGCCCAGGTTCACGGTGTAGATCGGCGCGGCCCCGGCCTTTTCCGCCCACTGGAGATATTCGTCGTGCCCCACGTCGTTGGGAATATACTGCGTCCAGGCCAGGTCAAGATGCGCCTTGCGCTGGGCCATCGGACCGATGGAATCCTTCCACTGCCAGCCGGAGACGAAGTTGCCGCCGGGCAGGCGCACGCAGGGCAGTCCCGTCTCCCGCAGCGCCTCGTAGAAATCCCGGCGCAGGCCCTGCCCGTCGGCCGAGGGATGCTTGGGATTGTACATGCTGCCGTTCACCATGGAGCCGATGGGCTCCAGAAACGCGCCGAACAGCCGCGGCGAAATGTCCCCGATCCTGTAATCCGGATGAATGGTCATTTTTGCCTGTTTCATTGGGATGCCCCTTTCTGTGTCACAAAAGGCCGGCGGTGCGGTCGATGCGCTGCACATTCTGCGCCTGGTAGCAGATGACGTGATCCGCCTGCTGATACCGCTTCCCCGCCTCGCAATCGTAGGCATGCCGCCGGGCCGTGCCGCCGAACCACTGATACGGCCCGTCGTTTTCCGTCTTGCCGTCGCAGATCTCCTGAATGCCGTTTCGCATGCAGCGCATCAGGGAAATGTCGTCGAAGTCCCGGGCATGGCCGTGGAGGATGAGGTCCGCCTCCTTCTCCAGGAACATGACCCTGTCCAGCTCCTTCACATAATCCTCCAGGCAGAGGCATCCGTCCAGCTGCATCCAGAGGTGGTGATTGACGCTGTCGCCCGTAAAGAGGATCCTGTCCTCCCGGAGCAGCAGCAGAATCCCGCCCGGCGTGTGCCCGGGCAGGGCGTAAACCGCCAGCGTTTTTCCGCCCAGGTCGAGGATATCGCCCTCGCGTATGTCCCTGAACGGCGGCATGGCGAGCCCTTGCTTCCGGCACGCCTCCAGGAATTCGGGATTCCCCGCGAACTCCCGGGCCAGCTCCGCGTCCGCGGGATTCATGTATGCCTCGTCGAAATACACGTTGCCGAAGATGTGATCCGGGTGCCCATGCGTGTTCACCACGATCAGGGGCTTATCCGTCAGGCTGCGAACGGCCCTGTTCAGGTCGTTATAGCCGTTCATCGTGTCGATCACGCAGGCCCTGTCCCTGCCGATGACGAGGTATCCGGTCGCTTCATGCGCCTCGTCCAGCAGATACAGATCCGGCCGCAATTGGGTAATAAAGAGTTCCTTTTCCATAACATTCTTCCTTTCCGATGGTTCAGGCCGCCGCGGGCGGATCAATACACTTTTTCAATCGGCCCCGTTATGCCGTATTTTTCGCGGAAATCCTGCAGATCCTTCTCCGTACGGATGAGCATGATCTCCTCCACGCGGCCGGTAGCCCTGTCCCGGAAGCCCGCCACCTGCTCGCCGTTGCAGATGCTGCTGCGGATGACGGGTTCGAGGCGGGCCGGGTCATAGCCGGAAGCCGGCTCTTTTTTCCTGAACAAAGGCCATTTCAAGGCAGTTCCCTCCCTTCTCCCCCTCAGGTGAAGAGAAAATAACACGATCGCTGGTGACACGCGCCGTTCCAGCTGATATAATATTCCCCGGGCGCCGGGCGGCGCGCCAAATAACAGAGCGAATCAGAGGCACACACGGATGAATACGAGCATTTCCCGCTGGCGCGAGGCGGCGCTGGCGTTCGTCAGGCCGGGTGAAAAACGGCGCAGGCTGTGCATGGCCGCGGCCGGCGTGGTGATCTGCGCCCTGAGCGTGGGCTTTTTCAAGCAGGCGGCATTCGGCACGGATCCCTTCCAGTGCATGTGCAACGGGCTGGACAACGTGATCCCGCTGAGCTTCGGCACGCTGTACGTCGTCATCTGCCTGGTGCTGCTGGCGGCCATGCTGCTGATCGACAGGCACTACATAGGCATCGCGACGTTCATCAACCTGTTCCTCACAGGTTACATCGTGGAGTTCAGCGAGGCGACGATCCACCGCATCTTCGGAGACCCGACGATGGCCATGCGAATCGCTTATCTCGCCATCGGCATCGTGGTGATGTGTCTGGCCTCCGCCCTGTACTTCACCGCTGACCTGGGCGTTTCCACCTATGATTTCATCGCGCTGCACCTGGCCAAGAGGCAGTCCCGCGTCCCCTTCAAGCTGATCCGCATCGGCACGGATCTGGTCTGCGTGGCCATCGGCTTCGCGCTGGGCTTCGTGCCCGGCGTTGGCACGATCATCACCGCCTTCTTCATGGGCCCGCTGATCACGTTCTTCAACGTGCACGTGGCCCAGCCCCTGCTGAGAGGCGGCGGGAAGGCGTAATTCCCCCGTCAGGCCGTCATTCCACGTAGTGGATGCGCTCCGGTTCGAAGCGATCCTGCTGGGGCCGCGATTCCGCGGGGTATCCATACGGGAAGATCGCGAAGGCGCGCAGCCCTTCCGGCATGCCGAGGATGTCCTCCACGGCCTTCATCCGGTCGTCGATCGGGGCGATGCCGAGCCATACGCCGCCCAGCCCCTGAGCGTCCGTCTCCAGCCACATGTTCTCCATCGCGATCGACAGGTCTATCTGCGCGTATGCCGGGATCCGGCAGGCCGTGCGGTAAGCGGTCACGATCGCGGCGGGCGCGTCCTTTGCGCAGCCCGAATAGCGGGTGACGCCGGCCAGGGCTTCCAGCTTTTCGCGGCTGGTCACCACATAAAACTCCCACGGCTGCTGATTGGCCGCGGACGGCGCCTGCATGGCCGCCCGCAGGATGGCCTGTGTCTTTTCCGGCTCCACCGGCCTGTTCTCAAATTTTCTGACGCTGATGCGGTGATAGATGCTGTTCATGTCTGTTCCTCCTCATTAAAAGCTGCGGTCCGCGCATCCGCGCTCATCAGCCCCACGGCGGGGGCATGAGTTCCGGATGGGCGCGCACATAGTCGCCGAATTCCTTCAGGCGCCGGTATTCGAGCTCGGTGAAATCCCCCTCCGAATCCGGGCCGATGTTGATCAGGAAATTGCCGCCGTGCGTCCGCACGCTGCGGAACCATTCGACCAGCGTTTCCAGCGATTTGACCTGGTATTCATCGCGCCGGGTGTAGCCCCAGCAGCAATTGAGCTCGCCGCAGTACTCCCACCAGCAGTCCGAAAAGTTTTCCCTGTACTCCTCTTCAGTGGGAATGCGGCACTCGGTGGTCGCGAAGTTGGTGTCCTCGCCCCGGCCGATCACGATGTCCGGCTGCAGCGCGCGGATGTCCTCCTCGGCGAGGATATGCTGCCACTTCCCGTCAAACCAGATGAGGTCGATCCGGCCGTACCGGGTGAGCAGCTCGTGCACCTGGCCCCGCACAATGGCGTGCTCATACTCCCTGAGCACCGGGGGGATTTCATCCGTCCTGTCCGGCTGCCAGCCGCCGTAGGGCAGATAGGCGCCCGCCGTGCGGAAATCCGGCGGGGAGTAGTACAGCCCCACCTTCAGGCCGTGCTTCCGGCAGGCTTCCACGTAGGGAGCTATCAGGTCCCGCCCGTCCATGTACGTGCGGGTGTTGAAGTCGCCATAGGCGCTGGGCCACAGAGCAAAGCTGTCATGATGGCGGGCCGTCAGCACGCAGTAGCGGCAGCCCGCGTCCTTCGCCGCGCGAATCCACTTCTCCGGATCATACCGGCCCGGGTTGAATTTCTTTGCCAGCGCAAAGTACTCCTCCGGCCGGCACACCCGCGGCGAGTATCTGAAATTCCGGATCATGCCCCATGACAGGTCGAGATAGCCGTCGACGGCGCTGATCCCCCAATGGATGAACAGGCCCAGCCCTGCCTTCGGAAACCAGGCGCTTCCGGGCCTGTCGTTCTTTCTCAGCGGTACCATATTGCCTCCCGCCGCCCCTTCACGCTGTTCTCATGTTAATTTCATCATACTTTTGATTTCATTATACCAAGTTTTTCCCGCGCTGGCAATCTCAAATTGGGAATTCCGGCCTCGCATGGGACGCCGAAAAGTTTTGCCGGCCAGGTCTGGAACATTCCGCAGAAAAGCGCTATAATGAACGTACAGGGAAGGAGGTTCTTCCAATGCAGAAAAAAAACCGGGGATTCAGGATCGTGTTCAACGCGCCGGCTGTGCTCTCTTTTTCGCTGCTGTGCCTGGGCGCGCTGCTGCTGAATGCGCTGACGCACGGCCGCAGCGGCCGCCTGCTCTTCAGCGTGTACCGTTCCCCGCTCACCAGTCCCCTCACCTACCTGCGCCTGTTCGGACACGCGCTGGGCCACCAGGGCTGGGACCACTTCTTCGGCAACATCATGTACATCCTCATCCTGGGGCCGATGCTGGAGGAAAAATACGGCACGTCTTCCATAGTTTTCCTGATGCTCGTCACCGCCTTCACGACAGGCCTCATCACCTTCCTGTTCGCGCCGGGCGTGTCCATGTGTGGCGCCAGCGGCATCGTCTTCGCCATGATCCTGCTTTCCTCCTTCACGGAGTTCCAGGAATACACCATTCCCCTCACCGTCATCCTGGTGGCCGCGCTGTATATCGGCCAGCAGGTCTACAGCGCGGTCGCCGTCGGCGGGAACGTGGCCTATGGCGCCCACATCGCGGGCGGCGTCATCGGCACGGTCATCGGGTACGGCGCGAACAAGCGGAAGAAATCCGCCTCGCGGAACTACTGACGCGCTGCAAAGCAGAAAACACCGTCGACAGGAGGTCTATCCATGAACAGCGCCTTTCACGCAGAAAACCGCCGGCGCCTCTACGAGGCCATGAAGCCCGCTTCTTTCGCCGTCTTCTTTTCCGGCGAGGAGATCCGCAGGACCAACGACGAATACTACCCCTTCTTTGCCGACCGGAGTTTCGTCTACCTCACCGGCATCGAACAGAAGGAATCCATCCTGCTGGCCGTGAAGGACGCCTCCGGCGCGGTTGACGAGCGGCTCTACCTGCTGCCGCCTGACGCCCACGCCGAGCGCTGGACCGGGCGCCGCCTCAAACCGGCGCAGGCTGAATCGCTCTCCGGCATCGCCGACATCCGGCCCGTTTCCGAGTTTCCCGCCGAACTGCACCGCCTGGCGACAAGCGGCCGCTGCGGCCGCGTCTGCCTGGACCTCTACCGCGCCTCCACCGGCGACATCGACCGACCCGCGCACCGGCTGAACGCGCTCATCCAGAAGAACTACCCCTTCCTGCGGCTGGAGAACGCCAACGTGCTCGTGCGCCGGCTGCGGCTGATCAAGCAGCCCTGCGAAATCGAAGCGCTGCGCGAGGCCGAGAAGATCACCTGCGAGGGCATCCTGGCGATGATGAAGATCTCCCGACCCGGGCTGTATGAATACCAGTACAAGGCGGAATTCGACCGGGCGCTCGGGCAGCACGGCCCCTGCCCGCACGGATTCCCGCCCATCATTTCGGCCGGCCGGAATAACTTCTGCATACACTACTACGCCTACACCGGCCAGGCCCAGGATGGCGACATGATCCTCAACGACGTCGGCGCGCAGTTCGACAATCACATCTGCGACGTCTCGCGCGGCTGGCCCTGCAACGGTCGCTACAGCGAGAAACAGCGGCTGCTGTATGAATGCGCGCTGGCCACCTCGAACCACATGTTCACCACAGTGCAGCCCGGCATGCGCATGGCTGACATTGACCGCACCATCCGCGCCTTCAACGCCGAACGCCTGAAGGACGCGGGCGTGCTGGACGACGTGAAGGATGTGGGCACCTACATGTGGCATGGCGGCGCGCACCACATAGGCTACGACGTGCACGACGTGGTCGAAACGCCGGAGTTCATCGCTCCCGGCATGGTCTTCTGCATCGACGTGGGCATCTATCACGAAGAATGGGGCATCGGCTTCCGGCTGGAGGACAACCTGCTCGTCACCGAAAGCGGGTGTGAAAACCTCTCCGCCGTCACGCCGCGCACCGTCGCCGATATTGAAGATATTATGCGGCACAGATAAATGCCGCACGGAGGCTCCATGAAATCAAATCTTCACCGCGCCATTTTCTTTGAGAAGCCCGATTTCATTCCCGTGACCTACGCCATCAACGACGCCTGCTGGCACCACTATCCGCAGGAATGGCTGGTGGAGCAGATGCTGAAGCATCCGCTGCTGTTCCCGGGCTTCAACCCGCCCAGTCTGCCCTACACTCCCGCCTACCGGCTCTGCGCCCGGAAGGACACGCTGTATATCGACGATTTCGGCTGCGGCTGGAGCACGGCGGACGACGGCATCACCGGCACCGTCACCCTGCATCCGCTGGCCGACTGGGCCGCCTACGACAATTATGTCTTCCCGGATCCCGCCCGTCGGATGGGCATCGGCCCCGTCGACTGGGATGAGCAGCGCGGCAGCATCCGCGCCCGCCGCGCGCGGGGCGAATGCGTCGCCGCCGGCCTGCGCCACGGGCACACCTTCCTGCAGCTGTCCGACCTGCGCGGCTACACGAACCTGCTCTTCGACATGGCCGACGAGGAGCCGCGCCTGTGGGACCTGATCGAGCGGCTGGAAGCCTTCAACCACGAGATCATCCGCCGCTACCTGGACATCGGCGTCGACCTGGTCACCTTCCCCGAGGATCTGGGCATGCAGTCCGGGCCGATGCTGTCGCCGGCGGACTTCCGCAAATACATCAAGCCCAGCTACGCCCGCATGATGCAGAGCGCCCGAGATCGCGGCGTGCCCATCCACATGCATTCCGACGGCGACATCCGCCTGCTGGTGGACGACATCGTGGACGCGGGCGTGGCCGTCGTGAACCTGCAGGACCTGGTGAACGGCGTGGACTGGATCCGCGAAAAGCTCAGGGGCCGGGTATGCGTCGAGCTGGACATCGACCGGCAGAGCACCACGGTGTTCGGCACGCCCGCGGACATCGACCGGCTGATCCGCAGCGAAGTCGAGGCGCTGGCCTGCCCGGATGGCGGCCTGTGCCTCATCTTCGGGTTGTACCCCGGCACGCCCATGGAAAACGCCGCGGCGGTCATGGACGCCATGGAGCGCTACGCGCAGATTTACTGAGCGGCGCCGCATCAAAATGCAGAGAACAGGCTGCCGAAAGGTTTTCCCTCTTTCGGCAGCCTGTTCTTTCGCGGTTTGAACGTTACGGCTTCAGCGCCAGGTAGAGCGCGCGGTACTGTTGCGCGGAATTGTTCCAGGAAACGTCCACATCCATATCCCGCCGGACCATTTCGTCCCAGCGGGAACGGTTGGTGAAATACAGCGTCTTCGCCCGGTTGACGGCGTCCAGCAGAAGGCCCGCCTCGTAGCGGTCAAAGGTGAAGCCAAAGCCCTGGTTCTCATACTCGTTATAGGGCTGAACGGTGTCCTTCAGGCCGCCCGTCTCCCGCACGATCGGAACCGTGCCGTAGTGCATGGCGATCATCTGGGTCAGGCCGCAGGGCTCGAACAGCGAGGGCACGAGCAGCGCGTCCGCGCCGGCATAGATCCTGTGCGCGCGCCCTTCGTCATACATGATGCTGGCGCACACGCTCCCCCTGTACGCCTCTTCGTAACGGCGGAAGGCGTCCTCATAGCGGCTGTCGCCGGTTCCCAGAACGACGATTTGGGTATGCCCGTCCATCAGCGCGGGAAGAATCGCGTCCACGAGATCCAGCCCCTTCTGGTCCGTCAGGCGGGAGATGAGGCCGATGACGAACATGTGGCCATCCTGCGCCAGGCCCAGTTCTTCCTGCAGCGCCCTCTTGTTCTCCTTTTTCCCGTCCGGAGCGGCGTAGGGCGCCGCGAGCCTGCCGTCTTCCGCGCTGTTCCACATGCCGCAGTCGATGCCGTTGACGATGCCGCGCAGCTTGCCCGAATGATAGCGCAGGTGCGCGTCCAGCCCTTCGCCGAAGAACGGCGTCTGAATCTCCCAGGCGTAGGTGCCGCTGACCGTGGTGATCATATCGCAGCAGGTCAGGCCGCCCTTGAGCATGTTGGCGTCCGCCCAGTTCTGGGTCAGCGTCTCGTCGTTGAACACGCCGTCCGGCAGGTTGGTCCAGTATTTGATCGTCTGCGTGTTGTAAACGCCCTGGAAACGCAGGTTGTGGATCGTCAGCACGGTCTTCGCGCTCGCCACCGGCGTTCCCGCGAACAGCGTGCGCAGGAAGACCGGCACCAAGCCCGCCTGCCAGTCGTGGCAGTGGATCACGTCCGGAATCCAGTTCATGTAGTTCAGGGCCGCCAGCGCCGCCTTGGAGAAGAAGCAGAATTTCGGAATGTCGTCCACCAGGTTGGTGTAGGGATTGCCGTGGCTGAAGAACTCCTCGTTGTCGATGAAGTCATAGACCACGCCGTCCCACACATATTCCATGATGCCGACGTAAAAAGTGCGGCCGTCGGCGCACAGGTCCATTTGGAACTCGCCCCGATAGACCATCTTCTCCTGATACTGCCACGGAATGCACCTGTATCGCGGCAGGATGACCTTCACGTCGCAGTTCTGGCCGACCAGCGCCCGGGGCAGCGCATACATCACGTCGCCCAGGCCGCCCGTCTTCACGAAGGGGTAGCACTCGGATCCGATGAACGCCACGCTGCGCCTCGGCTGGGGCAGCCGGCTCTCCGCCGCGGGTTCGGCGGCAGGCTCGATGGCGGCCGGCCCGGCAGCGACGGGCCCTGCTTTCTTCCGGGTGGTTTTCTTCGC
>LVAP01000144.1 GCA_001603025.1 Clostridiales bacterium Firm_10
CCGCCCCGGGCGATCCGCTGGCGGGCGAACTGGTGATGGCCGTGCCGCGGGAATACGAGTCCGCCTGCCAGGCCTGGTGGTTCCGCGGGAGCTGGTTTGACGATCTGAGCCTGTTCTGGCAGGATTTCACCGCGCCCGGTCCCATCCGGCCGCGGGAATACGACCCTGACGGAGGCTGGCGCGGCCGTCGCGACACCGCCACGCTCACGGTGCGCGCGCGCCTGCAGCCGGGCGAAACGCGCGTCCTCCGTTTCGTCGTCGCCTGGCACTATCCCACCTGCGAGAACTACTGGAACCCGGTGAAAGAAGGCGAGCGCTGCGCCAGAACGTGGCGCAATTACTACGCCGGCCTGTTCGGCTCAGCCCGGGAGACCGCGGCGCGCGCGCTGGAAAACTGGGACAGCCTGGAGGCCCGCACCCGCCGGTTCGCGGAGGCGCTGTACACTTCGGATTTGCCGGACGCCGCGCTGGAGGCCGTCGGCGCGGATATCGCCGTGCTGAAATCGCCCACCTGCCTGAGGCTGGAGAACGGCGAGTTCTATGCCTTCGAGGGATGCGGCATGAACGCGGGCTCCTGCGAGGGCAGCTGCACGCACGTGTGGAACTATGCCTTCGCGCTGCCATTCCTGTTCCCGAAGCTGGAACGCAGCATGCGCGAGCTGGACTACACCTATAACCAGCGGGAGGACGGCGGCATGGCCTTCCGGCTGCAGCTGCCGCTTGGCCGGGCCCGCTGGAGTTTCCGGCCCTGCGTGGACGGCCTCATGGGCGGCGTGATCAAGTTCTACCGGGAGTGGAAGATCTGCGGCGACGACGAATGGCTGAAGACCTGGTGGCCGAAGGTGAAGAAGTCGCTTGCCTTTGCCTGGTCGCCGGAAAACCCGGACAGGTGGGATCCGGACAGGAGCGGCGTCATCACCGGCCGCCAGCACCACACGCTGGATATGGAGCTGTTCGGGCCGAACGCCTGGCTGAACAACTTCTACCTGGCCGCCCTCAAGGCCGCGGGGGAGATCGCCGCGCACCTGGGCGAGGCGGAGGACGCCGCGCTGTATGCCCGGCTGTATGAACAGGGCCGCGCCTTCACCGAGCGCGAGCTGTTCAACGGCGAATACTTCATCCAGAAGATCGACCTCACGGACCGCGGCCTGCTGGAACCCTTCAGCGGCAAGGCGCTGACCGGCGGGAACACGGCGGATACCTATTGGAACGCCGAGGCGGGGGAGATCAAATACCAGATCCAGGACGGCTGCGGCATCGATCAGGTGCTGGCCCAGTGGATGAGTGAAATGAGCGGCCTGGGGGAGGTCATTGACCGCGGCGAGGTGGACAGCGCGCTGGCGGCCATTTACCGGCACAACTTCAAGCCTGAGCTGCGCGCGCACGCCAACCCCTGCCGGGTGTACGGCCTGAACGACGAGGCGGGCACAGTCATGTTCGACTGGCCGGCGGGCGTGAAAAAGCCGGTCGTGCCGGTGCCCTACGCCGAGGAGACCATGCATGGCTTCGAATATCAGGCGGCATCCCACCTCATCGCGCACGGCTTTGAGGAGGAGGGCCTGCGCATGGTGAAAGCCGTGCGCGACCGCTATGACGGCCGCCGCCGCAACCCCTGGAACGAGATGGAATGCGGCTCAAACTACGCCCGCAGCATGGCCAGCTGGGCGCTGCTGCTCGTCTATTCCGGCTTCGTGTTCGACCTGCCGCGCGGCAGGCTGGGCTTCAGGCCGCTGAAGGGCGAGGGGCGCTTCTTCTGGTGTGTCGAAGGCGCGTGGGGCGAGGCGGAGGTGAAGGAAAACGGCCTTGCGCTGCGCGTGACCGAAGGCCGGCTGGCGCTCAGGCGGCTGGCGCTGAACGGCGCGGAAAAAGCGCGCCGCGCGGCGCTGAACGGCCGGGCGGTGTCCTTCGCCGCGGAAGACGGCGACATCGTGTTTGAAAGCGGAATCACCATCGGCGCGGGCGACGAACTGCGCGTCGAATGACAGAACCGGTCTGTCAATGCCAAAACGGCGCGGCTGATGAAAGCCGCGCCGTTTTCCGTCCCGCATGGGGCGTTTTTTCTTTTGGTGCGAAAGGGAAGCCGGCAGGAAGGCCGGCTGTGTCGGCTTCATACAGCGCTGCATATACAGCGCTGAATTTGTTTCATATCATGCAATAACGATATTCATCCGGAACGCGCCGGAGAGCGGAAAACAGCCATGGAAAAGTGGGATGAAAGCGGGGTAAAACCGGCCATTTTCAGGCAATCATGTGGGACTGTCCCTAAAAGAAAGCGCAGGGAAGGGTGCGATGGAAAAAAGTATGAAATTTGGCGGACATTGTCATATTGTTCCGCATGACGTCATATATATACAGTGATGAATGGAGGATTTTTGGAGAAACAGCCCATAAAATTGGAGGGAACGCTTATAAAAAAGGATTTTCTTGACAGAATGTCGTATATTCATTTTGAATTTGCATGGCAGCTGAAGCGCGCCGCCAGGAGGATGCTTCTGAGACCGCTTCTGCGGCTGGCAAGAAGGGTATGGGCGATCTGTCGTCTGTGGGTCGGGATGTGTACCGACTGGGTGCTCGGAGGGATCGAAATGGTTACGGTTAAGAGAAAAAAGAAGAGGAGCCTGAACAGCCCCGCCGGGCGCTGGGCGGCGGCGGCGCTGGCGGCGCTGGCCATCGCGCTGATCGCGCTGTGCGCGTGGGGCCTGGCCGGGCGCTTCCGCTACGCGAACCGGCTGGACGATCTGACCGACTACATGGCTAAGTCCGTGCGCACGGACCTCAACCAGGCGGTTCAGGCGTGCGATTCGCTCGACCGGCGCAGCTCGGACATGGCAGGCGAGACGCTGACCAACATGAAGCGCTATATGTATGCGGCCTATCGGACAAACCTGATCCTGGTGGCGGCCTGCGGCGAGCGCTATTCCATCATTGACACGGCGACCTACAACAATTTCCAGACGCTTGTGGGCGAATATGAGCGGCTGCTGGCGAACGGCCAGAGCACGGCAACCGTCAAGACCACCCTGAACGACTACATGGACGCCATCTCACAGACGCTGTACAGCCGCTTTGACAGCGCGGACGTGCTGCTTCCGATGACGGCGACCCGCAATGTGAAATGAACGGAAGAAGAACGGGAACGACCTGCTTCCTGGTGCTGCTGCTCGCGGCGGGCCTGGCGCTGCTGGCCTATCCCACCGTGGCCGGCTGGTGGAATTCGTATCGTCAGGATCGCGCGGCGCGCGCCTACGGGGACGCCGTCTCCGCCCTGCCGGACGGCGAACGCGCCCGCATGGCCGCCGAGGCCGCGGCGTACAACGCCCGCCTTGCGGGAATCGGCCTCCACGGGGACCTGACAGAGGGCGAGCGGACGGAATACAGCCGCCTGCTGGCCGTCGACGGCGACGTCATGGGATGCCTGGAAATCCCGTCGATCCATGTCAGCCTGCCCATCCGGCACGGCGCGGACGAAGCCGTGTTGCGGGAGGCGGCGGGCCACGTCGCAGGATCGTCGCTGCCCGTCGGCGGGGCGAATACCCACTGTGTGCTGTCCGGCCACCGGAGCCTTCCCGGCGCCCGGCTGTTCAGGGACTTGGACAAACTGGCCGGAGGAGACCGGTTCTCCATCACCGTGCTGGACCGCACGCTGGTGTACGAGGTGGATCGGATTTGGGTGTCGGAGCCGTCCGACACGGCCGGGCTCGTGATCGAGCCGGGCGCGGACCTGTGCACGCTGGTGACCTGCACGCCCCTCGGGTCAAACGCGCAGCGCCTGCTGGTGCGCGGCCGCCGCGTGGAAGGGGCGCAGGCCCTCCGCGGATCCGCGCCTTCCGCGGAACCCGCGTTCATCGCGCTGTATGCCTCGGCGATTGCGCTCCCCCTGCTGATCGCCTGGCTGGCCATTGCCGACATACGGAGCAGGCGCCGCCGCGCCGCGCGGAGGAGAAAGGGGAAAGCCCTTCGCGGAAAGAGGAAGAAGGGCAGATAAACCAGCGGCCAGTCTGGAGAAGATATGTTGTGCCGGCCATTTTCCCCAACCCCCGTCCCCGTGTGACCGGGGACGGGGGTTTTAAGGTGCGGGCTGCCGTCCCGCGCCCTGTGCCGCCCAGCGCATTCCTTCATCCCCGCTTCCGGTAAAAAGGCAAAAAGAAACGGAGAGGGCCATGCGGCCCGCTCCCAGATCGCCTGCAAACCTCATGACAAGGTAACACAGATTTTGGATATGAGGCCATGGGGTTCGGGGCCGCAGCCCCGATATGATAAAGGCAGCCGGAGGGCGGCGTGTACGGCCGCAGGCTGCCTTTTCCTTGTCGCATGCAGGATTGCCCGTGCATCGCAGATGCACAGATCCTGCATTCCGGCATTGACAAATACGGTTTGTCAATGCCTGGGGAGAGGGCCATGCGGCCCTCTCCCTGTTTGTGGATGTCCTGCGCCGGACGCGTCACAGCGCCACGGCGGCGATGGAGAACAGGATGCTCAGCGAACAGGCGTCCACCAGTGTGGTGATGATCGGGCTGGCCATCAGCGCGGGGTCCAGGCCGACCTTCTTGGCCAGCAGCGGCAGCGTACAGCCGATGGATTTGGCGATCAGCACGGTGAAGAACATGGCGGCGGAGACGATGATCGTCACGCGCACGGTGTCCGGCGAAATGCCCGGCGAAATGTAATACAGGATCAGCTGCCGTGCGATGTTGACGACGCACAGCACCGCGCCGACCAGCAGCGCCACGCGCACTTCGCGCCACCACACGCGCAGGATGTCCTTGAATTCCACCTGGCCCAGGGCCAGGCCGCGGATGACCAGCGTGGAGGCCTGCGCGCCGCAGTTGCCGCCGGTGTCCATCAGCATGGGCAGGCAGGCCGTGAGCAACACGCCCAGCTTGCCCGCCGTGCTCAGCACGCCTTCAAAGTGGGTGATGATCATGCCGGTGAACGTGGCGGAGATCATCAGGATGAGCAGCCAGGGGATGCGGTTTTTGAACAGGGTGAGGATTGGGGTCTTCAGGTATTCGTCGTCGGAAGGGAGCAAGCCGCCCATCTTTTCGATGTCTTCGGTGTTCTCTTCTTCGATGACGTCCATGATGTCGTCCGCGGTGATGATGCCCACCAGGCGGCCCTCATTGTCCACCACGGGAATGCTCAGCACGTCGTATTTGCGCACCTTGTCCGCAACGGCTTCCTGGTCGTCCAGTGTCTTCACAGACACGAAGTTGGTGTCCATGATGTCGGTGACCAGCTTGTCCTCGGCGGACAGGATCAGGTGGCGCAGCGTGATGGTGCCGATCAGGTGCCGGCCGGGGTCGATGACATAGCAGGTGTTGATGGTTTCCTTGTCCAGCCCGGTTTTGCGCAGCGAGTCCATCGCTTCCTTCACGGTGAGCTGGCTGTGGAACTCGGCGAACTCGATGGTCATGATCGAGCCGGCCGAATTCTCCGGATACTTGAGGAACTGGTTGATGAGCGCGCGCGTCTGCGGCTCGGTGTTCTGCAGCACCCGCTTGACCACCGTGGCGGGCAGCTCCTCCAGGAAGTCCACCGTGTCGTCGAGGAACATCTCTTCCATCAGCGAGTGGATTTCGCTGTCGCCGATGAGCTGGATGAGCTGCTGCTGCTGGTCGCTGTCGATGTAGGCGAACACGTCCGCGGCGATGTCCTTGGGCAGGATGCGGAACACCATCAGCAGCTTGTCGGCCTCGAGTTCCTCCATGAACTCCGCGATATCGACCACGTTGAGCATGAGCAGCGCGCCGCGCAGCTCGTTTTTCTTGTTGCCGTCAACCAGCTGCATCAGCCGGCTGTGCATAATCTCTCGGTCCAATGGGAAAACCTCCTTTCACATCAGCAAAACAAGACACCATGCGAGCAAACCGCGCTGGTGCCGTGGCGTAATGCGTTCTGATGAAAGCGAGGGTGCGTTGAAAAGATCAGCGGTGCGCCCGGCAGAGGCCGGATGCGCGCGCGCTGCTACTTCGCGGCACGCCTTCGATCGTCAGACACTGACCGCCAGCGTCCATCCGGCTCCACCTCCCGATCAAATAGGATGAAAAAAGGAACACATATAGAATACAATTCCCGGGACGGATTGTCAAGCGCCGCGGAAAATAAAGGCCATGAAGAATTTGTTTCAGAATTGTGCCGCGGGGCGGGTATATGTTATAATAAAAAACGAAGATGGAAACCGAAGGAGGATGCATCTCATGGATGTTCTGTTCGTCAACGCACGCGTCTGCACGCCGTTCGAGCTGCGGGACGCGGCCGTGCTGGTGAGGGATGGCGTCATCGAGGGCGTGTTCGACCACATCGAGCCGCCGGAGGGCGCGCGGGTGATCGACGCGGCGGGCAAGCTGCTGGCGCCGGGCTTCATCGACCTGCATGTGCACGGCGGCGGCGGCCGCAGCGTCATGGAGGGCACGCCGGAGGCCGTCGTCGCCATGGCGAACGCCCACGCGATGCACGGCACCACAGCCATCCTTCCCACGACGCTCAGCATGCCCCTGGCCGACATGGCGAGGGCGGGCGAGGCCGTGGGCCGCGCCATGGAGGACGGAACCTGCCTGTCCACCATCCTGGGCGTACACCAGGAGGGGCCGTGTCTCTCGCCCGCGCAGGGCGGGGCGCAGGCGCCGGATGCGCTGCTGGTTCCCTCGCAGGCGGATCTTACCGCGCTCATCGAGGACTGCCCGCACTTGAAAATGATGGGCGTCGCGCCGGAGCTGGAGGGCGCCTTGGCGCTGGGCCGCCGGCTGTTCGAGCGGGGCGTGGTGGCCAGCGTGGCCCATTCGGACGCGGATTATGACACCGTGTCCCGGGCGGCGCTTTTTGGCTTCTCGGATGTGACGCACCTGTATTCCGGCTGCTCGAGCGTGGTGCGCAGAAACGCCTTCCGCGTGGCGGGCGTGGTGGAGGCGGGGCTGGAGATGGAATGCCTCACCGCGCAGGTCATCGCGGACGGCTGCCATCTGCCGCTGCCGCTCCTGCGGCTCATCTACCGCTGCAAAGGCCCGGAAAAGATGTATGCCGTCACGGACGGGCTGGAATTTGCCGCCGCCCGCCAGGAGGAGGGCGTCGTCTACATGCAGCGCAACGGGCAGGCGTGCGTCTACGAGGATGGCGTGATGAAGCTGCCCAGCCGCGAGGCGTTCGCGGGCAGCGTGGCCACCATGAGCAGGCTGGTGCGCACGCTGAAGAAGGCCGGCATTCCCCTGTGCGACGCCCTGCGCATGGCCACGGACACTCCGGCCCGGCGCGTCGGCGCGGCGACAAAGGGGCGTGTGGCCGCGGGATACGACGCCGACCTCGTGCTGCTGGACGACGGCCTGCGGGTGAACCTGGTTATGGCGAAGGGAAGGATCATCCGCGAGGCGCCGGAGGAATGAGGCCGGCGCTCCGGGGCAGGCGCTCGTTTTCTTGTGAAAAAAGCGTGCGCTTGCGGCGGCCTGCGGCGTATGATACAATAAGACAACAGTGAACGAAACGACGGGAAAGGTGGTGCCCACGGTGACGAAGAATCGATTGGACAGAGCGCATCGCAATGATGCGGCGTAGCATGGCTGTCGCAGCGGGCATGACAAGCGAATAGACGGCTGCGTATAGCCATTGCTGCCGGAGATGAGAGATTATTTCTGACAGGAGAATGCAATGAGCTATAAAAAGGCAGCGCGCATACTGCCTCCCGAACTGCTGCGGGAGGTGCAGGCGTATATCAACGGTGAATCCATCTATATACCCCGCCTCGAAGGAAAGCGGCGCGGCTGGGGCGAAACAACGGCCACCCGGCGCGAGCTGACGGCGCGGAACGAGCGCATTTTTGCTGAATACGCGGGCGGCGAAAAGCCGAAGGCGCTGGCCGGGCGCTACTACCTCTCGGTGAAGAGCGTCCAGCGCATCATCCGCCGGCAGAAGGCCGGGCAGGAACAGAAGCAAACAGCGGAAAAACCGGCGGACATATAACTGTCCGCCGGTTTTGGCTTTCCCGCGCAGGACCGTTTTTTCTGCGAATGCGTTGACGGGACCGGTGTTTGCGGCTATAATGGGTGCACCGTTTCATGAGAGTGAGGAAAAAAGTGAAAATGGGAAAAATGAAAAGAAAAACATTCGCCGCGACGCTGGCGCTGCTGCTGGCGCTGCTTTCCGGCTGCGCCGGCGCGGAGGCGGAAAAGCCCTCCGTGGTGACGGTGATCTTCCCGCAGTACGATATCGTGCGCGCCGTGGCCGGCGACCGCGTCGACCTGAAAATGCTGCTGAAGCCGGGCGCTGAGGTGCACACCTACGAGCCCGCGCCGCAGGACATCATCGCCATCGGTGGGTGCGATTTGTTCTTCTACGGCGGCGGCGAGTCGGACGAATGGGTAGAGGGCCTGCTCGAATCCACCGGCGGCGGCAGCCGGCTCACGCTGGCCATGATGGACTGCGTGCCGCTGCTGGAGGAAGAAGGGGAGGAAGACGGGGAAGCCGAATACGACGAGCACGTGTGGACCTCGCCGGAAAACGTCATCCTCATCGCGGAAGCCGTGCGGGACGCCCTGAGCGCGATCGACCCGGACGGCGCGGCGGTTTATGCCGCGAACACGGAGGCCTATGCGGACGAGCTCCGTCGGCTGGACGCGGCCTTTGGGGAAGCGGTCGCCTCGGGAGAGCGCGACACGATCATCTTCGGAGACCGGTTCCCGCTGCTCTATTTCGTCCGCGCCTACGGCCTGCGCTATATCGCGGCGTTTCCCGGCTGCTCCACCGAGACCGAGCCCAGCGCGGCCACCATGGCCGGGCTGATCCGCGGGGCGATGGACATCAAGGCCCCGCTGGTGCTGTATCTCGAGCTGTCGAACGGCAGCATCGCCCGCGCCGTGGCCGAGCAGATCGGCGCGGAACCCCGCGTGTTTTACGCCTGCCACAACCTCACGCAGGACGATTTCGAGGGCGGGAAGACGTATCTCGACTTCATGTGGGAAAACGTCGCGACATTGAAGGAGGCGCTGGGCGAAAAGGACTGACGCGCGGCGTTTCTTTGAATTTGATGAAACTGGGCCCGGTCTGCTTGCGGACCGGGCCATTATATAGTATAATAGCGATAAAACTGGGAAAATATACGCGCACGGGGACGATGGCCGCTTTGCGCGCATATCGGAGGCGCAGCGGCTCATAATCTTGCCATGGGGGTGAAGATTATGAGCGCCATGGCAGCGCGGCGGCGGGCCGGAAAACCCGCGCGCCGCCCGGAAAAGGCGTGTCGCAGCCGGCGGCCCGTGCTGGCGGCGCTGGCCCTGCCGGAAGATGCGGCGGGCGGCGCGGTGCGGCTGATCGCGCTGGGCTCGACGCGCCTGCTGGTGGAAAATCACAGGGGACTGGCCGAGGTGACGGCCGGGCGCGTGCGGCTGGCCACGCCCGACGGTCTGCTGGTCGTATCGGGCGAGGGACTGAAGCTGGCCGACGTGCGGCCCGGGGCGCTGTGCATTACGGGCTTCATCCGGGAAATCGGCCTGCCCGCCCGGGAGGCGCGCCGTGACTGACCGCGTGCGCCTGCGCGTGGAGGGGCGTTTTCCCGAGCGCTTCATCGAGCGGGCGCTGGCGCGGGGCGTCCGGTTTGAGGCCGTCGAACGGCCCGGCCCACGGGAGCTGCTGGTTACCGCCCGCACGCCGGACGCGCGCCTCGTCATGGCGTTGGCGCGGGAGCTCGGCCTGCCCGCGGCGGTGGAATCGCGCCGGGGCTGGCGCGCCGCCCTGGCGGCGGCGCTGGAGCGGCGCACGCTGATCGCCGGCCTGGCGCTGTGCGCCGCGCTTGTGTGGCTGTTCTCGGCGCGCATCTGGCTGGTGG
>LVAP01000016.1 GCA_001603025.1 Clostridiales bacterium Firm_10
TGGCCGAGGCGGTCCTGCCGTCGCTCTCGATCCGGTAGCTGTGGCCGTTCCATTCAGCCTCGCAGACGCAGGGCAGGCCGCTTCCCAGGCTGAAACGCACCTCCCCCATGCGCAGGCCGATGCCCCAGATGCGCTCGACATAGCCGAGCAGGGCGAGCATGGTGGGGCCGTAGGCGTCCTGGAAGGGCTCGTCCGATCCGGGCGGAACGGGCCGGTGCGTGTAGAAACCCACTTTGGAGGGCACGCCGGTGAACGGATCAAACTGCTGGGCGAACATGCAGTCGTTGTCGATGAGGTTTTTGATAAAGCGCCGACCGATGCGAGTGACGAGGGTCTCGCAGCCGTAATTCTCCAGCGCGATCATGGCGCGCTGGTAGGTGAGTCCCTCGCATTGGCCGCTCCAGTTGTTCTCCACCGCGTTGCGGAAGGCCGGGTCGTTTACGGCCACGCTGGGCAGCGGCAGGGGCGTCCAGAATTCTTCGGGATTGAGCAGGTGCTCCCGCACGAAGCGGTCGGCCATATCCTGCGAGACGCTGCGCCAGTACATGCAGCGCAGCGTGTTGTGGCACAGCACGTCCACCGTGCGGCCATGCTTGTCGCGATCGTAGAGCGCGCCGCGCTGTTCGTCCCAGAGCCGGCCCCGCAGGCCGCGCGAAACGTCATCCGCCTTCGCCGCCCAGTTTGCCGCCTCCTCCGCCGCGCCGCGCATGCGGCTGATCCGCGCCAGGGTGCTCCGGCAGGCGAAGGAAAAGGAGGTGACGTCCATGGACTCCATGGGAACCACCTGCCGATCCTCCGGCGGCGTCTCGATCTCCCACGGGCCGGGGGCGTCGCCATAGCGCGCGGCATTGTCTTCGCCGGTATCGAACGCGCAGAAGGCGGAAAGAATGCCGTCCCCGCTGAGATCGCGGGTGCGCCAGAGGTATTCGTCGAACCGGCGCAGGCTGTCAGCCAGCTGGTCCAGCCAGGCCTCGTCGCGGCCCAGTAAGTAATAGAGGTTCAGCGCATGTTCGGGAAAGCAAAAGCCCTGAAACTGCCTGAACTGCGGATTCAGCGCGCCGTCGACGCACTGGATGGCCCCGGGCAGGCGGCCGTCCGCCCGCTGGCAGCGCATGAACAGCAGGCTGTTGTTCACGGCGGCCTGCAGGTCCCGCAGGGCGTACATCTCACCCCCCATGGGCTGGGTCTCCAGCCAGATCTTTTCATAGCCGCCGCCTTCCACCAGCACACGGTGCCCGGCGAAATCCCTCAGGTTCAGGCGGCATTTGCGTTCGGCCTCGTCGCAGGCCCGCTGCAGCGCCGCGTCGGCGCATGAAAAAGCGTAGCGCGTATTGGGAAGCATGCCGTCAACGCCTCCTTTCATCCGGTTCAGCGCACACGGAGCACGCCGTCCTTCTCCTCAAGCGGATAGAAGAACGGCCTCTCCAGCAGGTGCTCGTTGGGGCTGTGCAGGGTGAGCAGCAGGCGGCCCTGCAGGTCGCGGAATACCATGCCGTGCCCGCCGTCCTTCCAGAACAGCGGCTCCGCCTGGCGCCAGGGGCCCAGGATACCGTTCTCCGAAACGGCCTGCGCCTGGGTGTATCCGCTCTCGGAGAAGCTGGCCCACAGGCACGCGAGGCGGCCGTCCCCCAGCCGCCAGACGAAGGGGCCGTCGGTGACAAAGCCTTCCCGTCCCTGCGAATCGCGCTGCGGGCGGCCCCAGGCGACATCCGAGGCCCGGAAGAGCACCTGCGGCGCTCCGTCCGACGCGCGCAGGTCCCTCGTCAGCGGCAGCGCGCAAATGGTGCCGTCGACCGCCTGCACCCACTCGTGGCAGAACACCATCCACGGCCGGCCGGCTTCGTCCAGGTGGAAGGTGCCGTCCAGGCATTCCCACCCGGCCGGCGTGACCGGCCCGTCGGACCAGGGCACAAAGGGGCCTTCCGGCGTTTCGGCGCGCAGGATCGCCGTGCCGCGGCGCCGGGTCTCACTCTTGAACGAGGCGAACATGTAGAACGCGCCGCCGTATTCGTGCACCTCGGGCGCCCAGTAATTGCGGTCGGCCCAGAATGTGCCGTCATTGCTGAAACAGACGATGGGGCCGTCCCAGTTTTCCAGGTCGCGTCCGACGTAAACGTCAAAGCCGTTCGCCCTGCCCCAGCAGGTTTCGCCGCGGGTGCCATAGAGATAGTAGCGCCCGTCGTGCACGAGCACAAAGGGATCGCGGATGTTGATGTCTTCCCTGAGCATAATAACCCTCCTCCGTCCGCGCGCGTGCCTGCGCGGCCCATGATCGGATTATATCACAGATTGCGCGGCGGAGAAAGCGCAAAAATGCGAAAACGCCCGCTCCCGGCCCGCGCAAGGCGTTTCCGGTTGCCGTTGCATTTGCCGGAGTAATATAGTATAATCAGTCTGCGGCAGGCGCGGCCTGGTTTCTTTTTTGCCTGCCCTCAATTCATTTGCGGGAGATGGTCATCGTGCCCGACGTCGTCCTCGCGCTGCTGATCGGCTTTGGCGTCGACCTGCTTCTGGGCGATCCGGAGTGGCTGTATCATCCGGTGCGCATCATCGGGAAATACATATCGTTCATGGAGGCGCGGCTGCGCCGGCGCGGCGGCAACCTGCGCGCCGGCGCGGTGCTGCTCACGGCTTCCACAGTGCTGCTCACGGCGGCGGCCGTCGCCGCGGCGCTGGCGCTGCTGGGACTCGCCGGCCGCTGGCCGCGGCTGGCCGGCATGGCGCTCTTTGACTGGATGGGCATCGCCGTGACCAGCATGGCGAAGGAAGCCCGCGGCGTGGAAAAGGCGCTGTCCACCGGCATCGAGGCCGGCCGCCGGCAGGTGGCCCGCATCGTAGGCCGCGACACCGGCTCGCTCAGCGAAGAGGAAGTCGTGAAGGCCACGGTGGAAACCGTGGCGGAGAACACCACGGACGGCGTGATCTCGCCGCTCTTTTACGCCGCCATCGGCGGGCCGGTGCTGCTGTGGGCCTTCAAGGCGGCCAGCACGCTGGACTCCATGGTGGGCTACATGGATGAAAAATACCGCGACATCGGCTGGTCCAGCGCGCGGCTGGACGACGTGCTGAACTGGCTGCCCGCCCGGGCGACGGCGCTGCTGATGTGCGCGGCGGCCTGGCTCACGGGCCAGGATGCCCGCGGCGCCTGGCGCATCGTGAAGCGCGACCACGCCAACCACAAGAGCCCCAACTGCGCCTGGAGCGAAGCCGCCGCCGCCGGCGCGCTGCACATCCAGCTGGGCGGCACCCACACCTACTTCGGGAAGCCCGTGGAAAAGCCTACGATCGGCGACGACCGCCGCCCCGCCGCCCGGAGCGACATCGGAAAAACCTGCCGGCTGATGTACGCGGCGAGCCTGCTGGCGCTGTGCGTCATCGCCGCGGCCGGCTTGCTGATAGGATGAGATGAGGAAGCACCATGCCAAGCTATGAAATCAATCGCCTGAACGAAGCGGCCGCCGCCGAAGCGCGCGCCCGCTGGGACGCCGTGGCCAAGCCGCTGCATTCGCTGGGCCGCCTTGAGGACATGATCGCGCAGATCGCCGGGATCCGCGGCACGGCAAACGTCGTGCTGGCGCCCCGCTGCGCGCTGGTGTTCTGCGCCGATCACGGCGTGGTGGCCGAGGGCGTGACGCAGACCGGTCAGGAAGTGACCGCCCTTGTGGCGCGCTCCATCGCGGCGGGCAGCGCCAACGTCAACCTGATGGCGCGCACCGCCCGCGCGGACGTGTTCGCCGTGGACATGGGCATGGCGGAAGAGGCCGGCCATCCCGCGGTCATCCGGCGCAGGATCGCCCCCGGCACCCGGAACATGGCCCTCGGCCCGGCCATGACGCCCGCGCAGGCCGAACAGGCCCTGCAGGCGGGCATCGACCTCGTCGGCGCGATGTCGGCGCGGGGCTACCGGCTGATCGCCACGGGCGAAATGGGCATCGGCAACACCACGGCCAGCGCCGCGCTGTGCTGCGCGCTGCTGGGCATGACGCCGGACGAGGCCGTGGGACGGGGCGCGGGGCTGTCGGACGACGGGCTGCTGCGCAAGCGCGGGGCCGTGCGCCGCGCGCTCGAGGCCAACCGGCCGGACCCCGCCGACCTCACCGGCGTGCTCGCCGGGCTGGGCGGGTTTGAAATCGCGGCCATGGCGGGCGCGTTCCTGGGCGGCATGGCATATCGCGTGCCCGTGGTGATCGACGGCGTGATCTCCGCCGCGGCGGCGCTCATCGCCGCGCGGATGTGCCCCGAGGCGCGGGGCTTCATGCTGGCCTCTCACATGAGCCGGGAGCCTGCGGCAGCGCGCATCATGGCGGAGCTGCGTCTTGCGCCCGTCATCCACGCGGACATGGCGCTGGGCGAAGGCACGGGCGCCGTGGCGCTGATGCCGCTGCTGGACGCGGCGCTGAGCGTGTACGGCGGAACGCACACCTTCGACGGACTCGGCATGGCGGCCTACGTGCCGCAGGGAGGCGCGAAATGATCGTCTTTCTCACAGGCGGAAGTGGCTGCGGCAAATCCACCTACGCGGAGAAGCTCGTCGCCTCGATGCCGGCGGGCCGGCGCGTCTACCTCGCCACGATGCAGGTGTACGACGAGGAATCCGAGCGGCGCGTGGCGCGCCACCGGGCGCAGCGGGCCGGCAAGGGCTTCGAAACCGTCGAACGCTGGAAGGATCTGGCCGGCGCCCCCATCGCGCCGGGCAGCACCGTGCTGCTGGAGGACCTGCCCAACCTGCTGGCCGGCGAAATGTTCGACGGCGGCGACTGGACGCGCGTCATTCCTGCCCTGCGCGCGCTGGCCTCGCAGTGCGAAAACCTGGTCATCGTGTCCAACGACGTGTTCTCGGACGGCGTGACGTATCCCGACGAAACGCAGGAATACCTGCGCCGCCTGGCCCAAATCAACGCCGCCGCGGCCGGCCTGGCCGATTACGCGGCCGAGGTCGTCTACTCCATTCCCGTGCCGCTGAAGGGGGAAGCGCCATGCGCGTGATTTACTCGTTCCTCATCGCCTTCTCGACTTATTCCCGCATTCCCGTGCCGCAGGCCCCCTGGTCGGAGGAAAACCGCAAGTATGTCATGTGCTTCTTTCCGCTCATCGGCGCCGTGATCGGCGCGGCCCTGTGGCTGTGGCTGTGGCTGAGCGCCCGGCTGGAGTTCGGCCCGTTCATGAAGGGAGCCGTGGGGGCGCTGATCCCGCTGCTGGTGACCGGCGGCATCCATATGGACGGCTTCATGGACACCCTGGACGCGCTTGCCTCCTGGCAGCCGAAGGAAAAAAAGCTGGAAATCCTTAAAGACAGCCGTGTCGGCGCGTTTGCGGCGATGGGCTGCTGCGGCTATATGCTGCTCATGGCGGCGCTGCTGGCCGAAGCCCGCCCGGCGGACGCGCCGCTGCTCGGCATGGGGTTCATCCTCTCCCGCGCGCTGAGCGCGTGGGCGCTGACGGCGCTGCGCGGCGCGCGGCCCGACGGCATGCTGGACGGTTTTGCCCGCGCGGCCCGGCGCCGGCTGGTGAGCGCGAGCAGCGGCGTTTACGCGGCGGCATGCCTGGCCGTGTGGGCGCTGTGCGGCGGGTGGATCGCGCTGCTGTGCGCGGCCGCGGCCGCGGCGATGACGCTCTGCTACCGGCACATGGCCTATGAGCAGTTCGGCGGCGTGACGGGCGACCTGGCCGGATGGTTCTCGCAGGCGACGGAGCTGTGCCTGACCGCAGCCGTGGTGATCGGAGGGAAACTTTTGTGAAATTATATATTGGCGGGGCATACCAGGGTCAGGAAGAACTGGCCCGCGCGGAAAACCCGGGCGCGGTCATCCTGGCCGATTTTCATGAGACCGTCCGCGCGGCGCTGCGGCGCGGCGAGGATCCCCGCGCGTTCGCGCGGGAGGTCTGCCGGACGCAGCCGGACGCCGTGATCGTGGCCAACGAGGTGGGCGCCGGCGTGGTGCCCATCGACGCGGGCGAGCGCGCCTTCCGCGAGGCGGTGGGCCGCGCGCTGTGCGTGATCGCGCAGGCGTCGGAACAGGTGACGCGGGCGGTGTGCGGAATCGGGGTGCGCATCAAATGACGATTTATCTGATCCGCCACGGGCAGACCCAGGGCAACCTCGAGCGCCGCTACATCGGCTGCCGCACGGACGAACCGCTGTGCGCCGCGGGCGCCGCCGCGCTCAGGGAGAGGGAATATCCGCCGGTGAGGCGCGTGTTCGTCAGCCCGATGCGGCGTTGCCTCGAAACGGCGGCGATCCTCTTCCCCGGCGTCCGGCCGGAAATCGTGGAGGATTTCCGGGAGTGCGATTTCGGCGATTTTGAGGGACTCAACTACGCGGAGCTGAACGGCCGGGCCGATTACCAGGCCTGGATCGATTCCGGCGGCGAGCTGCCCTTCCCGGACGGGGAAAGCCGGGCGCAGTTCAGCGCGCGGTGCGTGAAGGCCTTCGACGCGCTGCGCCTCCCCTCGCCCGGCGAAGACTGCGCGGTGGTGGCGCATGGCGGCACCGTCATGGCGATCATGGAAGCTTACGCCCGGCCGAAGGGCGGCTACTTCGATTTCCAGGTGCCCTGCGGCGCCGGATACGCGCTGGAGGCGGACGGACGCTATGCGCCGCTGGAGTCCGCGAAGTGAGCGCCGGCGCGGTGAAACCGCCTCTCCGCAAAACACCTGAAAAAGGACTGAAACGGCTTATGACGATCTTTCTGATCCTCCTGCTGGCCTGCGCCGCGCTGCTGGCGGCGCTGGGTTTCGCCTTCGCCTCGTTCTCCATGGGCATCCGGCCTCAGACGCTGGAGGAAGCCCGCGCCTGGCAGGCCGACCACTACGACCTCAGCTGGTATGACGCGCTGGAAAAGACCGACTACACGGTGACGGCCGGCGACGGCTATGTGCTGCACGCCCAGCGCCTCGCCTGCCCCTCCCCTGCCGGAAAACTGGTCATCATCTCCCACGGCTACACCGACAACCGCTACGGCGCGCTCAAATACGCCCGGATCTACCTCGACCTGGGCTTTGATGTGATCGTGTACGACCTGCGCGGCCACGGGGAAAACGAGCCGACCTTCTGCACCTATTCCCTCCGGGAAAGCGGCGACCTGAACGCGATCATCGCCGACAGCCGCGCGCGATGGCCGCAGGCGCGGGTGCTCGGCCTGCACGGCGAATCACTGGGCGCGGCCACGTCCGTCGCCGTGCTGAAATACGCGCCGCCGGTGGACTTCGCGGTGGCGGACTGCGGCTTCAGCGAGATCGAAAGCGTGCTGGCGGGCGGCCTGAAGCGCATGCACGTGCCCGCGTGGATGACGCGCGTCGCCTCGCTGTGCGCAAAGCTCCGTTACGGCTGTTCCTACGACGACATGCGCCCCATCGACAGCCTGAAAAACAGCGACGTCCCCATTCTCTTCATCCATGGCGAGAACGACGACTTCATCCCGCCCTCGCACAGCCAGGCCATGCACGCGGCCGCCGGGGGCTGCAGCGAATGCCGCCTGATCCCCGGGGCCGGACACGCGGCCTCCGTGCTCACCGCGCCGGACGCCTACCGGACGTATGTGGAGGCCTTCCTGAAAAAGCTGAACCTGTAATGACTAAACGCCGGCCGGGCGGCAGCGCGGCGAGTCCACGGCGCGGTTAACCCATCGTCCCCTCACGCGAAAGGAAATGGAATCATGGATCTGGCGATCATCACCTTCTGGCAGGTTATCACGCTGTTCCTGCTGATCTTCACCGGCGCGGTCTGCGTCAAGGCCCGCATCATACCCAGGGAGACCAAATCGAATTTCGCAAGCCTGCTGCTGTATGTAATCATTCCGGCAATGACCATCAATTCCTATCTCGTGGAATACAGCGAGGAAATGAGCCGCAGCATCGGCCGGGCCTTCCTCTACAGCGTGTTCGCCATGGGCATCGGCCTGCTGATCTCGCTGGCGGCCTTCCGCAGCAGCGCGAACCGCAACCGGGCCATCTGCCGGTTCGGCGGCACATTCGCCAACGCGGCCTACATGGGCTTCCCGCTGATCCAGGCGCTGTTCGGCCAGGAAGGGCTGGTGTACGCCAGCGCCTACGTGACGGTGTTCAACGTGCTGCTGTTCACCGCCGGCATAGGGCTGGTGAGCAGCGGGAATTCCCTGCGCGGCATCCTGAAAAACATCGTGAAGACGCCGGTGATCCACGCCGTGATCATCGGCCTGCTGATCTACTATCTCCGGATCCCCGTTCCCTCGGTGCTGGCCTCCGCCGTGGGTTACCTGGGCAGCATGAACACCCCCGTGTCGATGATGATGACTGGCATCCTGATCGCCGGCAGCAACCTGGGCGCCATCCTGAAAAACGCCAGCCTGTGGAAGACCATCGCCCTCCGGCTGCTGCTGGTGCCCGCCGTCTGCATCGCCGTTTTCATGGCGCTGGGCATCCGGGGGCCGGTGGCGCAGGTCGTGCTGCTGCTGGAGGCCTGCCCCTGCGCGGCCATCACTTCCGTGTTCGCCGTGCAGTATCACCACGAGGAGGACTTCGCCGGCGGGCTGGTGATCATCTCCACGCTGCTGAGCATCGTGACGCTGCCGGTATGCGCGCTGCTGCTTACCATGTAGCCTTATCGCTGAAAAACGCGCACCGCAGGACAGATTGAAGCGCCGCCCCAGGGCCGGGGCGGCGCTTGTTTTCCTCTTCTCTTTCGCCAGGGCGGCGTCAAACCCTGATTTCCGCCCAGCGTCCCGTCTTCCAGCGCCATTTGGCCAGCGCGTAGCAGAGCATGGCGTCCGAAACCAGCGCGATCCACACGCCGATCAGGTCCATCTTCAGGCCGAAAACCAGCGTCACGGCAACCAGCGGCCGTACCACAACGATGCCGAGGAAGGTACTGACCGCCGTAAAGCGGGCGTCGCCCGCGCCGCGCAGCGCGGAGTTATACACAAAGCGCGTGTTGGACAGCGGATTCGCCACCGCGATGATGCGCAGCACCATGGCCGCCAGGGTCAGCACCTCGAGCTCCTTGCTGTATACTGAGGCGATGTTCCTGCCGAAGAAAAACATGACGATGGCCACGACGAAGGAGGCGACATAGCTCATGCGGATGGTTTGCCGCACATACCAGCGCGAGAGGTCCGGCCGTTTCCGGCCGAGCGTCTGCCCGGTCAGCGTGGTGGCCGCGATGCCGAAGGACATGCCCGTGGTGAACGACATGGACTGGATGTTCATCGCGATGTTGTGCGTGGCGTAGGAAACGTCGCCCAGCGAGGTCACGATCAGCGTGAACACCATCATGCCCACGCGCATGATCACCTGCTCCAGCAGCGCCGGCATGCCGATGCGGGAGACGCGCCGGATCATGTGCGGGTCCGGCCGGAGCCTCGGCCGATCCCGCAGCGACACAAACTGCTTGCCGTTCAGCAGCAGATACAGGCAGAAGCAGAAGGCCACGCCCTGGCCGATGACCGTCGCGATGGACGCGCCTTCGACGCCGAGCGCCGGGAATCCGAAATGCCCCTGAATGAGCAGGTAGTTCATGATGACGTTGACGATGTTTGACGCGCTGTTCGAATAGAAAGCCGCGCGGGTGTTGCCCGCGCCGCGCAGCGCGGCGTTCATGATGAACGTCATGCCCAGCAGCGGGAAGCCGTATATCTGCACGCGGAAATAGGCAAAGGCGTCCAGCACAGTCTCCTCGGAGATGTTCTTGCCGGCGATGAAGCGGATGAGCGGCTGATACCAGACGAGCATGGCGGCGCAGGCGGCCAGGATGATGCCCAGCGCCAGCAGCAGCGACTGCACCAGCGCGTGGTTCGCCTCCTCGCGGTTGCCCGCGCCCTTCGCGCGCGCCACCAGCGCCGTGGTGCCCGTTCCCAGCGCCATGAAGGCGGAAAACACGATGAAGCGCGGCTGCGTGCACAGCCCCACCGCGTTGATGGCGCTCTTGCCCAGCGCGGAAACCATGATGGTATCCGCCATGGAGACCAGCGTCGCCAGCACGTTTTCGCACAGCGCCGGCCACATGAGCTGCAGGATCAGTTTGCTGCGTTCTCCCAGGTGTTCCGTCTCGATGTCAATCTGATGCTTCGGCCGCTTGTGTTCCAATTCTGGCAAAAAACCGCCTCCGTATTCAACAGCGGGGGAATAAATCTATTTCAGTATAACATACGTCCCGGCGAATTGCCAGCTTTTCTTTTTGACAAAGAGGGGGCGCGGAGGGTGTTTCCCTCCGCGCCTCTCCCGGGTTCCTTTGAAGCTCATTTCAGGAAGCCGTTGATGATCTGCTCCTCGGCCTCATGCTCGGTCAGGCCCAGCGTCATCAGCTTGATGAGCTGGTCGCCCGCGATCTTGCCGATGGCAGCCTCGTGCACCAGCGCGGCGTCCACGTCGTTGGCCTCCAGCGCGGGTACGGCCAAAATCCGGCCCCGGTCCATGATGATGGAATCGCATTCCGTGTGGCCCTTGCAGGGAGCGTTGCCCACGATTTTCGCGTCGAAGCGCTGGAAGGAATCGTCCTTGGCCACGGAGCGCGACACGACATCCGCGCTGGCTCCCCCGCCGTTCAGGCTGATCACGTATCCGCTCACCGCGCGCTGGCTGCCGTGGGTCATCAGGCGCTCGCGCACCACCAGCGTCGCGCCCGCGGCCAGTTCGGCGGTGGTCATCCGGTTCGTGTCATCCACGCCCTTGATCTGGACCATCTCCATCTCCGCGCTGCTGCCTTCCTCCATGTATACCTCGGTGACGGGGTTCAGGATGCGCTTGCCACGGCCTTCCCCGGAGCCATAGTGCTTCTCCACATAGCGCACATGGGCGTTCCGGCCCACGTAAAAGCGGTGGATTCCGTCGTGCTCGGAGTCCTGGTTGCCGCAGTTATCGATGCCGCAGCCGGCCACGATCACCACGTCCGCGTCTTCGCCGATAAAGAAATCGTTGTACACGCACTCCGTCAGGCCGCTCTCGGTGAGCACGACGGGGATGTGCACGCTCTCGTTTTTCGTGCCGGGCCTGATGCGGATATCCAGCCCGCTGACATCCTCCTTGGAGGAGATTTCGATGTTCGCGGTGGAGCGCCGGCCGGCGGAAGCGCTGTTGGAGCGGATGTTGTACGCGCCTTCGGGCACGGTGTGCAGATCGGCGATTTCCGCCAGAAGCCGCTTCTGAATGCTGTCCAGTTCCGCCATGTCAAATCACCTCCTGCGATACGACGCAGCCCGATACTGCTTCGGCGGTGCCGATCAGCTCGGGCAGCACCTCCTCACGCGCGCCCTGGCGCGTGAGCCGGCCGTCCTTGATGACGATGATTTCGTCCGCGATGTTGAGGATGCGTTCCTGGTGGGAAATGATCAGGATGGCGCTGTCGCGGATATGCGCCCGCATGCCCTGGAACACCTCGATGAGGTTCTGGAAGCTCCACAGGTCGATGCCGGCTTCCGGCTCGTCGAACACGGACAGCGAAGAGCCCCGCGCCAGCACCGTGGCGATCTCGATGCGCTTCAGCTCGCCGCCCGACAGGCTGGCGTTCACCTCGCGCTGGATGTAATCCCTCGCGCACAGGCCCACCGAGGAGAGGTATTTGCAGGCCTCCGCAAGGGAGAGCGGCTTGCCCGCGGCCAGCCGGATCAGGTCCAGCACCTGAATGCCCTTGAAACGCACCGGCTGCTGGAAGGCAAAGCTGATGCCCCGCCGCGCGCGCTCCGTGATGCCCTCGTTCGTTATATCCTCGCCGTTCATCAGGATCGTGCCCGAAGACGGCCGTTCAATGCCGGCAATCAGCCGCGCCAGCGTGGATTTTCCGCCGCCGTTCGGCCCGGTGACGACCATCAGCCGTCCATCCGGAATGGTCAGGCTGAGGTCCCGGATGATTTCCTTTTCACGGCCCTCGTCCGCCACGTTAAACGATATGTTCTTCAGTTCCAGCATATTGCTGCTCCTTCCCGTTGTTCATCAGCGGGGGGTTTTTGCACCCTCTCCCCTATTATACACCGGAATTGCAAAGATCTCATTGATTTAAGTGGAAGTCTGTGCCGTCTATTCCGCGCTCCAGTCAAACTGCACGAGCATGGGAAAATCCCGGTCGCGGATCAGCCGGTCGTAGACCGCCTGGCAGGTTTCCGGCGCATGGAGCTCGCCCAGCATGGAGGCGATGTCCAGCCGGCCGCCCGCGCACAGCCGCAGGATGGCCTTAATGTCGTCGTCGTGGGTAAACCAGCCGGGGTGCGATTCGCCCGTCGGCCGGGCGTTGGTGTGCGCGCCGATCAGCGTGATGCCCGGGCTGTGCACCTTCCGGTAGTAGTCGATGGTGAACTCCTTGTCGCGCGTGCAGCCCAGCAGCGCCACGCGGCCAAAGCGCGCCATGCAGTCCAGCGTCTCGTCCAGCCCCGCGCCCTGCCCCGTCACCTCGATCGCCGCGTTCACACCGCCTTCGGTCAGCGCCTTCACGCGCTGCGCGAAGCCCTCTTCAAACGGATCGAGCGCGCAGTCCGCGCCGCCCGCCAGCGCGTCCGCCCGGCGCGACGCCACGGGGTCCGCCGCGATGACGGGCACGGCGCCCGCCGCCCGGGCAATGCGCACGGCGAACTGGCCCAGCAGCCCCAGGCCCATCACCAGGCAGGATTCGCCGGCCTCCAGCCGTGTCTTGCGCAGGGCAGCCATCGGGAAGGTGCTGATGAACACGGCGGCTGCCTCGCGCAGGCCCACGCGCTCGTCCGGAATCCTGACGACGCGGCTTTCCGGCACCAGGTTGTAATCCGCGTGGCTGGTCCAATAGGGGATCACCCTGTCGCCCGGCTTCACGCGCTTCACAGCGGCGCCGACCCGCACCACCTCGCCGGAGGCGCTGTAGCCGCAGCCGCGGGGAAAGGCTACGCTCGGCGCGGCGGGGCCCGCCACGTTCGGGTTCCCGGTGATGTTCGCCCGCTCCGTGCCGGGGCTGACGGTGGTGTATGCGGTCTTCACCAGCACCTGGTCCGGCGCGGGTTCGTCCGGAATCGTCTCTTCAACCAGCTCGGCCCGGTTGACCGCGGGAAATATGATGCGGCGGCGCAGCATGGCGATCACTCCTGTCTCACAGTCAATACGATTTTGCCCACGTTCCTGCCCTCGGCCATGAGGCGCTGCGCCTCCTCGGCCTGCCGGATGGGCAGCGTCTTATAAATTGTCGGGCGCACCTCGCCGCTTTCCACCTTCGGCCAGACGAGGCGCACCATGTCGGCAAGCAGCTTCGCCTTGGCCTGAGGCGAGCGGCTGCGCAGCGTGGTGCCTATCAGCCGCGTGCCGTTCACATACATTTTCTTCAGATCCACCGGCGCGCAGTCGCCCGCCAGCGTGGCGATCATGATCCATCGCCCGCCGCGGTTCATGCAGGGCAGGCATTCCGCGACGGTCTCCCCACCCAGGCAGTCCACGGCGATGTCCACGCCGCGGCCGGCCGCCTTTTCCTCCAGCATCACGGCGCTGAGGCTCTCCCGCGCGGTCACGACGACCCGGTCCGCGTTCAGGTGCGCGATGGAGGCGGCAACGCCGTCCGTCAGCACCGTGGTGATCACGCGCGCGCCAAACGCCTTCGCCATGGGAATCACCACGCTCGCCAGCCCGCTGGCGCCGGCCTGCATGAGCACGGTATCCCCCGCCTGCAAGCCGCCTTCGAGGAACAGGAACAGGTATGCCGCCCCGAAGGCCTCCGGCAGCGCCGCAGCCTCGGCCATGGAAAGGCCCCGGGGAATGGGCATGAGCATGCCGGCCGGCACGGCGACGTACTCGGCGTATCCGCCGCCGCCCAGCAGCGCGCACGCCCTGTCGCCCACCCGCCAGCGCCCCTCGGCCGCCGCGGCGGGGCTCAGTGCGCGGATGACGCCTGCCGCCTCCAGCCCGAACCATTCCGGCCAGCCGGGCGGCGGCGGATACTGGCCGGCGCGCTGCAGCAGGTCCGCCCGGTTCAGGCCCGCGGCGTGGATCTCCAGCAGCACGTCGCCTTCCTTCAGCGTCGAGTCGGCAACCTCCGTCCAGCGCAGTTTCCCATCCGGGCCCGCCAGCACAGCATGCATCGCATCATCTCTCCGTTTCTCTCTGGGCGTCCGCGCGGATCAGCGCAACCGCCACGTCGTTCACATTCGTTCCCGTGGGCCCGGTGACGATGAGCCCGCCCGCTTCCCGCAGCGCGTGATAGGAATCGTTCTCCCGCAGCGCCTCCTCGACAGAGACGCCCTTCGCGCGGAGCCGCGCGCAGGTGCTGCCGTCGGCATAGCCGCCCGCCGCGTCCGTGGGGCCGTCCGTCCCGTCGCTGCCCACTGAGAACACAGCGCCGTTCAGTCCCTCTATGCCCGGCGCCGCGGCCAGCGCCAGCTCCTGGTTCCGCCCGCCCAGGCCATGGCCCGTGAGCTTCACCACCGTCTCGCCGCCCGCGATGAACGCCAGGTTTTTGCCGTCCGTCGCGTGTGTTTTCAGGATGGAAGCCAGGAAGCTGCCCGCTTCCCGCGCCTGGCAGCACAGCCGGTCCGTCAGCACCACGGGCTCGTAGCCCAGCCGCCGGCAGGCCGCTTCGGCAGCGCGGCACAGCTCACGCACGCTTCCGTTGACCTGGGTGCGCACGTTGTCCAGCGATTTTGGCGTCTCGATGTCCAGCAGGCGGCGGGCTGCGTCCGACAGCGTCAGGGCATACTTTGCCGCCACGCGCCGGGCATCCTCCGCCGTGGAGGAATCCGGACAGGCCGGGCCAGAGGCGATCATATCCAGCGGGTCGCCAAGCACGTCGGACAGCACGACGGCCTGCACCTGCGCCGGCTCGCACAGCTGCGCGAACCGCCCGCCCTTGACCTGAGACAGCCGCTTGCGGATGGTGTTGATCTCCACGATGTCCGCCCCGCAGGCAAGCAGCTGGCCGGTGATGTCCCGCAGCTCCTCCGCTGACACCAGCGGTTTTTCGAACAGCGCGCTGCCCCCGCCGGAGAGCAGGAACAGCACGGTGTCCCGCGCCGTCAGTCCGGCCATGAGATCGAGCGCCGCCTGCGTGCCGCGGAAGGAATTCTCATCCGGCACGGGATGCCCCGCCTCGAAGCACTCGCAGCGGGCGATCGGTCCCATTACGTGCCCGTATTTGGTGATCACCACACCCCGCTCGATCCGATCGCCCAGACAGTCCGACGCGGCCTTCGCCATCCGCCAGGCGGCTTTTCCAGCGGCCACCAGCAGCACCCGCCCGGGATACGCTTCGCCCGCCAGCGCGCGGCGCACGGCGGCGTCGGGCTGCACGGCCGCTATGGCTTCCTTCACGATCTGATCCGCATGCGCGCGCAGCACATTCCCCATGCCGCCGCCTCCTCTCCGCCCGCCGGGCCCGGTCATTCGCCGCCCAGGCTGCTCAGCAGGCTGCCGTCCTGGCCATAGAGCAGCCAGCCGCCGGATTCGGAACCGGGAAACACCGCGTAATGCGCGGCGATGTCCCCGTCCCGCAGTTCCATGGCGTCCAGCCAGAAAATGTCCGCGCTGCCGGACTCAGCCCGCCACAGCACATCGCCGCGGATGCTGACAGCCACCGGATCGGGGCCGTAGTAACCGCCCACGAACAGCGTGCCGTCCTCCGCCAGCACATGGGAAATGCTGCCGCCCAGGTCGGCGACGGTGGGAAGCAGCGTCCACTGCACCTCGCCGGTGGCAAAGTCCAGCGCCGTCAGGCCGCGGCCGGCGGCATAGGCCATCACCCGGGGGCTGCGCCGGGTGCCGCCCATGAAGGCTGTCACCGATTCCAGCTCTGTCACCCGGTCGGTGTCGACGCGCCAGGTCCAGCGCGTGCCGCCTCTGTCGTCCGTGCAGACGATCCTCAGCGATTCCCCGCTGCCGGAACAGCCGCGCTCGGCGGTCACGGTCAGCCCGTCGCGCCGCTCGCTGAACACCACGCCGCTGAATACATCCCAGCCTGGCGCCAGATACCGCCCCAGGATATAACCTGTCTGGCCGCCATAGCTGCAGTGAATGAACTGATCGTACAGGGGCACCCATTCGGCGTCTGTCACGATCGCGCCCACAGGCACCCTGGCCAGCCGCCTCCCGCCCACGCCGGGCACTTCGCGCAGGGACACCCATTCCTCACAGTCCACCACCGTCATCGTACCGTAACGGATTTCATACTCGTCGTATCCCCCGGCCAGCGCTGCGCCTGAAAGCAGCGCCAGAACCAGCAGGCCGGCGAAAAGGCGGCGCGTCATATCCCGGTCCTCCTCACGCGAACATCCACTTCACGACCTTCACGATGTGCTCCGACCAGAACGCCATGTCGTGGCGGCCGGGGCCTTCGTGATACTCATGCGCGACGCCCTCTTCCGCCAGGAAGCGGTGCATGGCGCGGTTGTTCTCCAGCAGGAAATCCTCCGTGCCGCAGCAGAGGTAAATGCCCGGAAGCTTCGCGCCGGCGGCTTTCAGCTTTTTCACCAGCACCTCCGGGTTGTTGTCGCTCCGCTCCAGCGCGTCCAGGTCGCCAAAGCACTCGCGGTAGTATTCATAATTGGCCACGGGGTTGCTGTCGCCCGGCTTCATGCCCGCGATGCCGTGTACGATCAGGGCCGAGGACAGCCCGCCGATCCGTCCAAAACGGTCCGGATAGGCCAGGCCGGTGTGCAGCGCGCCGAATCCGCCCATGGACAGCCCGGCGATGCAGGTGTCTTCTGCGCTCCGGGCCAGGTTGAAGGTTTTGCGCACGTAGTCCACCAGTTCCTCGCCCAGCATGGTCTGGTAGGCATGGCCCGTCGAGAGCCCGTTGAGGTAGAACGAATTCTCCGCGGTGGGCATGACGATGGCGAAGTTATACTGCTGGGGCAGCCCTTCCGGCACCCAGTTTCCCGCCTTGCCTGTGTAGCCATGAAGCAGGAACAGCGTGCGCATGGGCCCCTTCGGCGCTTCCTGCCCGATATCCTCGCGGAAATCGTTGGGAATGAGCATCTCGAAGGACGTCGTCCTGTGCAGCGCGTTGGAAAAATACTCGATGCGATAGTATGCCATGGCGCGATACCCTCCTCTGGCCGGTCGTCTGGCGGTGCAAAAGCGGATGCGGGCGGGCGGCGTCTCCGTCTCCCCGCGCATCCGCTATTATCCTACATCTTATTCGGCGTGAAGTCAATTCCCGGCGCGGCATTTCCGGGGCCGCCTACCTGCGCCCCCCGATCCGCTTTGTCAGCGCCTGGGCGCAAAGGCCCGTGAACAGGCCCGCGGTCATGCCGCTCGCCAGCAGCACGGGCAGGTAGGCGAGCAGCCCGATCGTACCCGTCACCGCCACGGCCACGGCGATCTGTCCCGCGTTGTGCGCCGCCGCGCCGATGACGCTGGCCGCCCACATCTGCCGCTCCGTGAGCACGCGCTTCAGCGCCAGCATCGCCAGCAGGCAGAGGCAGCCGCCTGCCGCGCTGTACATCAGCGTGGACAGGCTGCCCGCGAAAATCGTGCCGAGGAGAATACGCGCGGCCAGGATGACGGCGGCGTCCGCCGCGCCGACGGCAAACACCGCATACACCGTGATGATGTTCGCCAGGCCCATCCGGATGCCGGGTATGCTGGTCAGCGGGGGCAGCTGCGCCTCGATGACGAAGATGATGAGCGCCACGCTGGTCAGCATGGCGTCGCGCGTCAGGCGCCTGGTCTGCATGGCGCTCCCTCCTTTCCCCGCTCAGCCGGACACGGCGTCGGGCGCGTCCCCGTCGCCGCCGGACACCAGCGAAATCACCAGCCGGTGCGGCAGGCATACAATGGGCACCGCGCCGCCCTCCAGCCAGCCCTGCTTCACGCAAACATGGTCCGGGCAGTCCGCTTCCGAAACACAGATGCCGCCGGGCCGCACGGTCACTGTGTTCACGCCGCCGGGCGTTTGAACGGTAAAGCTGGCTTCGGCCGTCACCGCCGTCAGGTCGATCTCCCGCACAACCCTGCCGTCCACGGTGATCCGCGCCACCGTGCGCGCGCCGGGCGTCCGCCAGAGGAGCAGCGCCGCGCCGGCGCACAGCAAAAACGCCGCCGCAAGCAGCGCCGCCCAGAACCGGTTGGAAAACGTCCGCTTCATTGCATCACCTGATCCAGTGTATCGCCGCAGCTGAATACGCCCCCATGGGCGTGAAGGTCTCCCGCAGGCCGCCCGTGGCCCACAGTTCGCCTTCCGCGTCCACCAGCAGCGCATCGACACCTTCCAGCGTTTCCAGCAGCGCCTCCGCGCGCTCCAGGCCCATCACGTACAGCGCGGTGGTCAGCGCGTCGCACTGGAAACCGCAGGGCCCGATCACTGTGGCGGAAACGATGCCGCTCTCGGCGGGGCGGCCGGTCGCCGGATCGAAGATGTGGCCGTACACCGTGCCGTCCTTCGCCACGAAGAAGCGCTCATAGCTGCCGGAGGTGACGACGGCCTTGTCCGTCACCGCCACCACGCCGATATACTCCCCGGAACCGTCCGGATCGCGCACGCCGATGCGCCAGGCGCTGCCGTTCCGCTTTGCGCCAAGGCAGTAAATGTTGCCGCCCAGGTCGATGAGCGCCGAGGTCACGCCGCTCCCGCGCAGCAGCGCCGCCAGCCGGTCGGAGGCAAATCCCTTCGCCACAGAGCCCAGGTCCACCATCACGCCCGGCGGCAGGCTGGCCTCGCCGTCCTCCAGCGTCACCTGCTGCCAGCCGACCAGCGCCAGCAGCGCCGCCAGCTCGCCGTCGTCCGGCACGCGGTAATCGCCCGTCGTGAAGCCCCAGGCCCGCACGACGGGATACAGCGTCACATCCAGGGCGCCGTCCGTGAGCGCCGCCGCGTCCAGCGCGCCGCCCAGCAGCGCCGCCGTTTCGTCGGAAAGCACAGCCCGGCCCTCCGCGTTCAGGCGGGCGATCTCGCTGCTTTCGTCCGTCACGGAAAAGAGCGCCTCCAGCCGGCGCACCTCGTCCTCGCAGGCCGACAGCAGGGCCTCGCTCCCGCCGGGCACCGTGACAGTCATCACCGTGTCCATCGCGAAAAAGGTGCGCGAATCATCCGCCCTCGCCGCCGCCGGCAGGCACAGCGCCAGCAGGCACACAAACGCCCTCCGGATCCATCTCATAAGAACACATCCACCGCCCGTCGCCCGGGCGCGTTCCCACCCCCGGTTTTTCAGCTTCTCTTCACATTATACACCAAAAACGCGCGGCGGACAAGGGAGGCGGATCGATACCGCTCAGGACCAACAGGCTGCCCATTTTTCTATTCGTCCCTGAATTCCAGCAGATCTCCCGGCTGGCAGTTGAGCTCGTGGCACAGCGCCATCAGCGTGGAAAAGCGGATGGCCCTGGCCTTGCCGGTTTTGAGGATGGACAGGTTCGCCGCCGTGATACCCACACGCTCGGCCAGCTCGTTGCTGGAAATCTTGCGCTTGGCCATCATCACGTCCAGGTTGACGATGATTTCCATGAGCTGTCCCTCCTCACACCGTCAGGTCCAGCTCGCTCTTCATGGCGATGGCCTGCTGGAACACATTCTTCACGATGCGCACAATCAGCGCCATGAAAGCCGCCGCCGCGGCCAGCACGAACAGCGGCGCATACCAGCAGCCGCAGACCAGGCAGACGAGCCCCGCGCCCACGCAGCACCAGCTCACCGCCCGCATCAGGCGCACATTGTCGTCTGTAAACACCTTTCCCGCCTGCAGGTTGCCCAGCAGCCGCCACAGCTTCCACAGCGCCGGCCAGGCGAACAGGCTGCACAGCGCCACGAGAACAGTCCACAGCGTATGGCTGATGGTCACCAGCATGAGAATCATCTGCGTGTGCCGCTCGACCGGCGGCGCTGTGATCACCGCCGACACGTCCAGCGCCGCCAGCAGCAGCGCGAACACGACCACGCAGGCCCGCGACAGCGCGATGCTCCTGTCCTTCGTCCAGTTCATCAGGCTCACTCCTTCCTCTGTGCGCTCATTATATCACGCGGCATTCCGATTGTCAATTATTATTTATTGTTTTTCGATATTTTCTCTCCTTCATCTGCCCTCAGGCAGACCCGCAAAGAGAGCAAAAAAAAGCACCCTGCGCCGTTCGCGGGCGGTCAAGGCGTTATGATACAAAACCCACAGGGCTTTTCGCCCTGAGATTGAATATAGTATACTGCCAAAGGCGAGAAATGTCAAGCATTCGGGCGAAAAAAAGAGCTTTTTTCCCTTCCCACTTTTTTCGACGCCGCGCCGCACGCGCCCGGGGTTTGCGATTTTTCCCGCGGTTTGCTATACTCTGTATATCTGACCGTCGGATCACAGAAAGAGGAGGACAATCATGAGTCAGATCACACTTCGGCAGGTGTGCAAGACGTTCGTTTTGCGCAAACGGCAGAAAGGATTGCTCGGCGCGGTGCGCGGAGCGTTCTCCCGGGAGAAGGAGCTGGTGCGCGCGGTGCGCGATCTCTCCTTCACGGTGGAGGAAGGCGAGCTGGTGGGCTACATCGGGCCCAACGGCGCGGGCAAATCCACCACCATCAAGATGATGAGCGGCATCCTGGTGCCCGATTCGGGCGAAATAACCATCATGAACCGCGTGCCCTGGAAGGAACGGGAAGCCCATGTGTCGTGGATCGGCGTGGTGTTCGGCCAGCGCAGCCAGCTCTGGTGGGATACGCCCGTGCTGGACTCCTTCGAGCTGCTGCGGGATATCTACCGCGTGCCGCAGGCAGACTACAGACGGCGGCTGGACGACCTGACGGCGCTGCTGGACGCCGGGTCCCTTCTGCGCACGCCCGTGCGCCAGCTGAGCCTGGGCCAGCGCATGAAGTGCGAGCTGATCGGCTCGCTCCTGCACAATCCGCGCATCCTCTTTCTGGATGAACCCACCATCGGGCTGGACGCCGTGACCAAGCTGGCGCTGCGCGCGTTCCTCACCGATCTCAACAGGCGCGAGGGCGTGACCATGCTGCTCACCACCCACGACATGGACGACATCGAGGCGCTGTGTTCCCGGGTGATGGTGATCGGAAAGGGATCGCTGCTGTTCAACGGCGGCATGGACGAGCTGCGGGAGCGCTATGCGCCCTACCGGGTGATCCGCGCGCGCCTCGCGCGGGAATGCGCCGCGCCGGATCTGCCGGAAGCCGAGTCCGTGAAGCTGGACGGCCTCAACGCCGAAATCACCTTCCTGCCCGCAAAGGCGGCGCCGGCTCAGATCATCGCCCGGCTGGCCGAAGCCTGTCCTCTGGCGGACCTGACCGTGGAGGCCCCGGACATCGAGCGCCTGGTGGCGGACATGTACGGGGAGATGGCGCTATGAGGGCCCGCATGAAGCCCTACCGGGCCATTTTCCGCCAGCAGCTGCTGACCGGCCTGCAGTACCGCGCGGGCTACTGGGGTTCCACCATCACCCACGTGGTGTGGGTGATCGTGCGGGTGGCCATCGTGGGCATCTTCTACCGCTACGGCAGGGGGCAGGCGGGCGTCACGCTGCGGCAGGCCGTGTGCATGATCTGGCTGCAGGAGATGGCGCTGAACCTCATGCCCGGCTTCGGCATGGACTTCACCGTGTGGAACAAGATCGCCAGGGGCGACGTGGGCTACGACCTGGTGCGCCCGCTGGACGTATACAACCACTGGTATGTGAGCGCCCTGTCGGACAAGCTGGCCCGGTTCCTGCTGGCCATCGTGCCGGTCACGGCGGCGGCGCTGCTGGCCCGGGGCGATATGGGGCTGCATCTGGCCGCCTCGCCGCTGTCCATCCTGGCGGGGCTCCTCACGCTGGCCACGGGGCTGGCAGTGTCCTGCGCGGTGATCTGCCTGTGCTACGCCGCCCAGATGGACGTAAACGTGGGCGACGCGCCCTCGCGCGTGATGATGATCGTCTCGCAGATTCTGGCCGGATCGCTGCTGCCCCTGCAGCTCTGGCCGGACGCCCTGCAGGGTTTCCTCAGATGGCAGCCCTTCGCCGCCATGATGGACCTGCCGCTGCGGTTCATGGCCGGCAGCGCCAGCCTGTCTGAGCTGCCGCCCGTGCTGCTCTCGCAGCTCGTGTGGGGCGTTCTCATCTGGCGGCTGGGGCGGGCCTGGATCGGCAGAAACCTCAGGCGGCTGATCGCGCAGGGAGGCTGATGAATATGGGCGAAACCTTCCGTCAATCCGCCTTCGGGCTGTACACGCGCTACATCCGCATCCTGGCGCTGGCGCAGCTGCAGTACAGGGGATGGATCCTGGGCCTGCTGCCCAGCCTGGTCTACGTGATCACCGACCCGCTGGACGCCATCCTCCTGTTCGACCGCTTCGGCGCGCTGGGCGACTGGACGGCCTCCCGCATCTTTCTGGTGTACGGGCTGGCGCTCATGTCCTTCGGCCTGGCCGAGCTGTTCGCCCGGGGCATCGACTATTTCCCGAATCTCGTGCGGCAGGGCGAGTTCGACCGGCTGCTGCTGCGCCCGCGCCCGCTGCTGATGCAGGCGGCTGCCATGCGCTTTCACCTGAACCGGCTGAACCGCGTGATCGCGGGCGGGCTGCTGGCGCTGGTGTGCCTGCGGGCCCAGGGCGCGGTCCCCTCCGCGGCGAACATCGCCATGCTGGTCCTGGCCGTGCTGGGCGGCATGCTGGCCTATGCGGGGACACTGCTCATCGCGGCGGCGGTCTCCTTCTTTACCGTCGGCGACAGCGAGCTTATCAACCTGTTCACCAACGGCAGCTACCAGGTGGCCAAGGCTCCGCCGCAGCTGCTGCCAAACTGGCTGAGGCGGGCGTTCACCTTCCTGATGCCCATGTTTCTGTTCACCTATTATCCCGCGGCGGCCGTGTGCGGTTGGGATGGCAGCCGCCTGATGGGCTGGCTGGCGCTGCCGGTGTGCGCGCTGTCCTTCGGTGCGGCGACGCTGCTGTGGCGCTTCGGGGTGCGCCATTACAAGAGCGTGGGCTCGTGAGTGCGCCTCCAGAGGAGATTTAATGAACCGCGCCCATCCTCAACGGATGGGCGCGGTTTATTATGCCGGTTCTTTCAGCAGGCGAACCCGGATCAGTGGGCAGCCAGCTTCTTGTACATGGCCAGACGGCCAGCGGCGTCTTCCTCGGCCTTGGCGAACAGCTTCTCGGCGGTGTCCGGGAACTGGCGCAGCAGGGACGCATAGCGGTTTTCGCCGCGGATGAAGTCCTGATAGCTCGCGGTCGGATCCTTGGAATCGACGGTCAGCGGGTTCTCCAGCTCGGGGTTGTAGCGATACATCGGCCAGTAGCCGGCGGCCACGGCCTTCTTGATCTCGGCCTGGGCCTGGTTCATCTTGATGCCGTGGTTGATGCAGGGCGCGTAGGCGATGATCAGGGACGGGCCGTGATAGGCCTCGGCCTCGGTCACGGCCTTCAGCAGCTGGGCAGGATCGGCGCCCATGGCCACCTGAGCCACGTACACATAGCCGTAGGACATGGCCATCAGGCCGAGGTCCTTCTTCTTGGTGCGCTTGCCGGCCGCGGCGAACTTCGCCACAGCGCCGGTCGGCGAGGACTTCGAAGCCTGTCCGCCGGTGTTGGAGTACACCTCGGTGTCCAGAACGAGGATGTTGACGTCCTCGCCCTGAGCCAGGACGTGGTCCAGTCCGCCGTAGCCGATGTCATAGGCCCAGCCGTCGCCGCCGAAGATCCACACGGACTTCTTGGTCAGCAGGTCGGCGTTCGCGATGACCTCGCGGGCCAGCGTGCAGGCTTCGCAGTCGCACACGGTGCCGGTCATGTCTTTGCCTTCGAACACGACGCCGGTCATGTCAACGCCGTCCTCGCAGGCGGCCAGCAGCTTCGCGCCGGCTTCCTTGGAGCCCTTCGCGTCGTTCATCTTCTCGAGCCACTCGGCGCCGGCTTCCTTGATCGCGGGCTGCGCCCATTCGACGGCGATCAGCTTCTCAACGGTCTCGGCCAGCTTCCTGCGGCGCTGGGTGAAGGCCAGGTTCATGCCGTAGCCGAACTCGGCGTTGTCCTCGAACAGGCTGTTCGCCCAGGCGGGGCCGTGGCCTTCGTCGTTGGTGGTGTAGGGGCAGGTCGGGGCGGAACCGCCGTAGATGGAGGAGCAGCCCGTGGCGTTCGCGACGACCATGCGATCGCCGAACAGCTGGGTGATGAGCTTCACATACGGGGTCTCGCCGCAGCCGGCGCAGGCGCCGGAGAACTCGAACAGCGGCTTCTTGAACTGGCTGTCCTTGACCTTCTTCACATCCAGCTCGCCCTTGAACTCAGGCAGCGTCTGGGCGAACTCCCAGTTGGCTTCCTGCGCGGACTGAGTGGACAGCGGCTTCATCTCGAGGGCAACCTTCTTGCCGCCCTGGTTCACCGGGCAGACCTGAGCGCAGTTCTCGCAGCCGGTGCAGTCCAGGGGACTGACCTGCATGCGGTACTTGTAGCCCTTGAAGGCCGGGCCGATGGCGTCCTTGGTCTGGAAGGCTTCGGGCGCGTTCTTGAGATCCTCTTCGGTGGCCAGGTACGGACGGATGCAGGCATGCGGGCAAACCATGGCGCAGGTACCGCACTGGATGCAGGCATCGATGTTCCACTGGGGAACCTTCACGGCCACGCCGCGCTTCTCGTACTTGGTGGTGCCGGTGGGCACGATGCCGCCGGCCGCCGCAGCGTCCTTCGCGAAGGCGGACACGGGCAGCTTGTCGCCAGCCTGGGCCAGGATGGGCGCGACGACGCTCTCGAAGTACTCGGTGGTCTCCAGCTTCACGGGCTCGGCGCCGGTGGTGGCATTGGCCCATTCGGCGGGCACCTTGACCTCGACCAGGCCGGAGATGGCCACGTCGATGGCGTCCCAGTTCATCTTGACGACGGCGTCGCCCTTCTTGCCGTAGGACTTCTTCGCGTAGGCCTTCATGTACTCATCCGCCTTCTCATAGGGGATGATGTCGGCCAGCTTGAAGAACGCAGCCTGCATGGTGGTGTTGATGCGGCCGCCCATGCCGACGGAGGAAGCCAGCTTCACAGCGTCGATGATGAAGAACTTCGCCTTCTTGGCGGCCAGCGCGCGCTTCATGGAAGCGGGCAGCTGGGCGTCCAGCTCCTCGGCGCTCCAGGGGCAGTTCAGCAGGAAGGTGCCGCCCTGCTTCAGGGGAGCGACCATGTCGTACTTGGTGACGTACGCCGGGTTGTGGCAGGCGATGAAGTCAGCCGAGTCGATCAGGTAAGTGGACTGGATGGGCGTGTCGCCGAAGCGCAGGTGGCTGACGGTCAGGCCGCCGGACTTCTTGGAGTCATAGGAGAAATAGGCCTGCGCATACTTGTCGGTGTGGTCGCCGATGATCTTGATGGAGTTCTTGTTGGCGCCGACGGTGCCGTCGGAGCCCAGGCCGTAGAACATGCAGCTCACGGTGCCGGCGGGGGCGACGTCCAGCGTCTCGCCCAGCGGCAGGCTGGTGTTCGTCACGTCGTCGATGATGCCCACGGTGAAGTGGTTCTTCGGCTCGTCCTTGGCCAGGTTGTCATACACAGCCTTGACCATGGTGGGATTGAACTCCTTGGAGCCCAGACCGTAGCGGCCGCCCACCACGGTGATGTCGCTGCGTCCGGCTTCGCGCAGCGCGGCGCAAATGTCGGCGTACAGCGGCTCGCCCAGGGAACCGGCTTCCTTGGTGCGGTCCAGCACGGCGATCTTCTTCGCGGTGGCGGGGATGGCAGCCAGGAAGTGCTTGAGGGAGAACGGACGATAGAGGTGCACCTTGATCAGGCCCAGCTTCTCGCCCTTCTTGTTCAGCGCGTTGATGGTCTCCTCGATGGCGTCGCAGCCGGAGCCCATGGCGATGATGACGCGCTCGGCGTCCTTGTCGCCAACGTAATCGAACAGGCTGTAGTGGCGGCCGGTCAGTTCGCCCACCTGCTTCATGACCTCTTCCACGATGGCCGGGGCGGCCTCATAGAACTTGTTCGCGGCTTCACGGCCCTGGAAGTAGATGTCCGGGTTCTGGGCGGTGCCGCCCTGATGCGGATGATCGGGGTTCAGGCCGCGGGCGCGGAACGCCTTCACGGCGTCGTAGTCCACCAGCTTGGCGATATCTTCATAGGCGATATCCTCGATCTTCTGGATCTCATGGCTGGTGCGGAAGCCGTCGAAGAAATGCAGGAAGGGCACGGAGGCCTTCAGCGCGGACAGATGGGCGACCAGCGCCAGGTCCTGGGCTTCCTGAACGGAGTTGGAGGCCAGCATCGCGAAGCCGGTCTGGCGGCAGGCCATCACGTCGGAGTGGTCTCCGAAGATGGACAGCGCGTGATAGGCCAGCGCACGGGCGCTCACGTGGAACACGGCGGGCAGCAGCTCGCCGGCGATCTTGTACATGTTGGGGATCATCAGCAGCAGGCCCTGGGAAGCGGTGAAGGTGGTGGTCAGCGCGCCGGCAGCCAGGGAGCCGTGCACGGCGCCTGCCGCGCCCGCTTCGGACTGCATCTCAGCGATGCGGACAGTCTGGCCGAAGATATTCTTGCGGCCGGCGGCGGCCCATTCGTCGGAAACCTCCGCCATGGGTGAGGAAGGCGTGATCGGGTAGATGGCAGCCACGTCGCTCAGCGCATACGCGATGTGGCCGACGGCAGTATTGCCGTCCACAGTCTTTTTCATGAGACAGGTACCCCCTTATTCAAAAAATCCTGCAGCGCCCCGGAACGGCGCTGCTTATATGTTTACCAACTTGTATTATAATAATCCCGCTTGCCGTAAGTCAAGACTAACCGGGGGTGTTTGTGGCGCGGGCGCAGGAGTTTAACAGGGAAAACGCATCCCGCCCCTTGATTTGCGCGTCGGATAGCATTACAATATTGCAGGATTTGGTATCAATTCTTTTGTTTTTTATTCCGGCGCATCACGAAAATGAGAGGATGTCCGTCATGCAGAGCCAGCGTACCGTTCCGACCGACTCCAGCCGCCCGTTCGCCCGCCTCCGGGAATACGGCATACTTACGTTAGCCGCCCTGGTGCTGGACACGGGCGTCCATTTCTTCAAGTTCCCGAACAACTTCTGCTTCGGCGGGGTCACGGGCATATCCATCGTGCTCAACCGCCTGCTGCCGTGGAGCCCCAGCTCGTACAACTTCGTCATCAACATGCTGCTGCTCGTGGTGGGCTTCGTGTTCATCGGGCGCGATTTCGGCCTCAAAACCGTATACGTGAGCGTCGTCTCCTCGCTGATGCTGAGCCTGATGGACCGCGTCTGGCCGCTGACCGCGCCGCTGACAGGCCAGCCGGTGCTGGAGCTGATCTTCGCCATTGTGCTGCCCTCGGTAGGCGCGGCGATCCTGTTCAACGTGGGCGCCTCCGGCGGCGGCACGGACATCATCGCCATGGTGCTGAAAAAGCACACCAGCTGGGACATCGGCAAGGCGCTGTTCTGCGTCGACCTGCTCATCACCATCGGCGCGTGCTTCGTGTTCGACATCCAGACGGGCCTGTTCTCCTTCACCGGGCTGATGGCCAAAACGCTGGTCATCGACGGCGTGATCGAAAACATCAACCTGTGCAAATACTTCACCATCATCTGCGAGGACCCCGCGCCGATCTGCGCGTTCATCCACAACAAGCTCAACCGCAGCGCCACGGTGTTCACCGCCGAAGGCACCTACAGCCACACGCCGCGCCGGGTGATCCTCACCGTGATGAAGCGCAGCCAGGCCGTGCAGCTGCGCAACTTCATCCGCCACACCGATCCCCACGCCTTCATGATGATCACCAACTCCAGCGAGATCATCGGCAAGGGCTTCCGGGGCCTGAACTGAGAAGGCGCGGCGGGCCGTCGAGTCAATAAAAAATCATGCGGGGCGGGATCGAATCGATCCCGCCCCGCATGGCGATTCATCGCCGTTTACGGTTTTTTGGTGCCGCAGTTGGTGCAGAAGTTGCCGTTGTTCTCGGTCTTGCAGCCCGGGCACACCCACGTGCCGTCGTCCTCGGGCCTCTTGGTGCCGCAGTTGGTGCAGAAGTTGCCGCTGTTCTCGGTCTTGCAGCCCGGGCACACCCATATGCCGCTGTTCCCCGCGGGCGCCTGAGGCGCATGGGTCGTCTGGGGCTTGGGAGCGTACGTCGCGCCGGGCACGTAGGGATCATCGTCGAGGCTGACGAACTGCAGGCAGTTCACAATCTCGTTCAGGTCTTCGGCAAAATCCTGGAAAGAGCCCCAGCTGACGTTCCGGCCTGAGAAATCGATGTTCAGGTAACAGCCGTCTTCGTCGGGGAGCGGATAGCTGGCGTAAGCGCTGGAGCTGCTGCCCTCCTTTTTCAGGCCGTACAGATAGGCGTCGAACTGCACGCCGCGGTCCAGCGTTATGACGGCGCAGTTCTCCGGCTCATCCTCTTTCTTGTACTCGGGATAGCTGTATCGCTCCACCTTGATGTCGATGTCGATTGCGCAGTTGGGGCCGAACACGATATAGCCGGTCAGGCTCTCATAGCTCATCTCCGTGACGAACATGCGGGCCCGGATGGCGCCTCCGTCCTCGGTGTAGCCCGTCAGCTCCGGCATGACGATGTTGAGCAGCATGCCGTTGTACAGGTCGGGGCACAGCATCTTCACGCCGGCATAGGCGCCGTCTGTCCAGTACTGGGGATAGAGCTGGAGCGTCATCTCGCTCTCCACCCGGGCGATCTCGTCGATGATGGCCGCAGCCAGGCTTTCCTCGGCGACATTCTTCCCCACGCCGCCCATATAGATGGAGATGAACAGCTTCGCGCCCTTCTTGATCTCGGGCAGGCCGATCAGGCCGTAGGCGCGCATCTTTTCCGGATCGATGTAGGCCGCATGCTGGCCCTCGCCGTCGTAGATGACGTAGTCGTCGTTCTTGCAGCGCTCGACGAAGGTCTCGAAGGCGTAATTCTCCAGGCCTTCATAGAAGTATTCCATGCGGTGCGTCTCGTCGATGAGGGAGACCGACGTGGGCTTGAACTCCGCGGCATACGTATCGGCCGGCACGCTGAAGGTGACGAACCAGGGCTCCCGGCTGTTGGATTCATACAGCTGGGTCGGGTAGAAGGGCGTAACGCACACCTGCGGATAGCTCTCCGGCGTCAGCAGCGAGGTGGAATAAAACGTGTACTGCGGAATCTGCCGCATATAGGGCAGCTCGTCAGCCGCAGCCGCAGCGACGCCGCACAGCAGCACTGCCGCAAGAATAAGAGCCAGCAGTCTCTTCATGGGAAATCCCCCTTGCCATTTGTTTTCAGCCATCACAATCATAACGGAAGAGGCCCTGTTTGTCAATGCCGAACGAACCGTTTCCCGCGCCTGTCCGGACACAAATCCCGCGTCTTCCCATCGACAAGCGCGCCGCCATATGCTATAATTGATCCCATAAAACGCCCGGGTGCGCGCTCAAATCCGATCGGACGCGGCCTGAGGCGCCGGCAGCGCGCCCCTGGAACTCTGAAAACGTACCCAAATACCCGCATGGAGTGTATGACATGGTTCTTTTGACTTTGCAGAACGTGACAAAGGCCTTTGGGCTGAATGTCATATTGAACGACGTGTCCCTCACGCTGAAGGAGGGGCAGCGGCTGGGACTCGTGGGCGTCAACGGCAGCGGAAAATCCACGCTGCTCAAAATCATCGCCGGCGAGATGCAGCCCGACGGCGGCGCCGTCAGCCTGGTGCGCGGCACGCAGGTGGGCCTGCTCACCCAGCAGGCCGACATCACCTCCGACCTCACCGTGGTGGAGGAGCTCAGCCGCGTGTTCGAACCGCTCCGGAAAATGGAGCAGAAGCTGCGCGGCCTCGAGGAACAGATGGCCGAAAGCCACGCGGATCCCGCCCGGCTGGACGAGCTCAGCCGCGAGTACGTCCGCCTCACCGACCGCTTCGAGCAGCAGGGCGGCTACGAATGGCCCAGCCGCATCCAGGGCGTGCTGGCCGGCCTGGGCTTCCCGAAGGAGCGGCAGAGCCAGCCCGCCAGCCTGCTCTCCGGCGGCGAAAAGACGCGGCTGTGCCTGGCGCGCATCCTGCTGATGCAGCCGGAGCTGCTGATGCTGGACGAGCCCACCAACCACCTCGACCTGGCCGCCACCCAGTGGCTGGAGGATACGCTGCGCAAATACAAGGGCACCGTCATCGTCATCTCCCACGACCGCTACTTCCTCAACGCGGTGTGCGATGGCATGGCCGAGCTGTCCATGACGCGCCTCACCCAGTACAACGGCAACTACGACGCCTTCATGCAGCAGCGCCAGATGAACCTGGAGCGGCAGATGAAGGAATACGTGATGCAGCAGAAGGAAATCGCGCGGCAGCAGGCCATCATCGACCGCTACCGCATGTACAACCGCGAAAAGAGCATCAAGGCCGCCGAGAGCCGGGAAAAGCGCCTGGAGAAAATCGAGCTGGTGGAAAAACCGGTGGACGAGCAGCGCGTGCGCTTCTCCTTCGAGGCGCGCCGCCGCACCGGCGACGACGTGCTCATGGCCCGGGATCTCTCAAAGGGCTTCGACGGACGCACGCTGTTCCGCAATTTCAGCCTGCACCTGCGCGCCGGCGACCGCGTGGCGGTGATCGGCCCCAACGGCATCGGCAAGACGACGCTTCTGCGCATCCTGGTGAAGGAGCTTAAGCCGGACACCGGCGACGTGCGCTACGGCGCCAACGTGGACGTGGGCTACTACGACCAGCACCAGGCCGGGCTGACCATGACGAAGACCGTGATGGACGAGCTGTGGGATGATTTCCCCCGCATGGAGCCGGATGAGGTCCGCTCGGTGCTGGCGCTGTTCCTGTTTACGGGCGACGACGTATTCCAGAAGATTGAAACCCTCTCCGGCGGCGAGCGCGGCCGGGTGGCGCTGGCCAAGCTGATGCTGCGCAAGGACAATCTGCTGATGCTGGACGAGCCCACCAACCACCTCGATATGGATTCCCGCGAGGTGCTGGAAGGCGCGCTGGACGGCTTCACCGGCACCATCCTCACCGTTTCGCACGACCGCTACTTCATCAACCGCATCGCCACCCGCGTGATCGAGATGAGCCCGGACGGGGTGACGGAATACCTGGGCAACTACGACGACTACCTCGAAAAGAAGCGCCTGACGGAAGCCGGCGCGGAGGAAGCCGCCGCCGGCGGAAAGACCCGCACCCAGCTGGACAAGGAAAAGCGGCTGGAGCGGCTGAAGCGCGAATCCAAAAAGGCGCTGCAGGCCCGCGTCAGCCAGCTGGAGCAGGACATCGCAGATACGGAAGAGCTCGTGGAAAAGCTGGAAGCCTCCATGGGCGACGCCGAGGTGTACTCGAACCCCGACAAGGCCGCCGCCGTGGCCCGGGAGCACAGGGAGGCGCAGGAGAAGCTGGAATCGCTGTATGAGGAATGGACGGACACCGCGGCGATGGCGGAAAGCGCGGAATAGGCGGGAAAATCAGAGTTTGCCGCGTTGATTAGGCAACAAAACAAAAATGCAACTTCAAGTTGCGGAAACGCAAATAGAAGTTGGTAGAAAAAGTATGGCTTAAGCTTTATGCTCCTTTTACAAGGAGGATGATATTATGGCTTTTAAAGAAAACCTGCAGATGATTCGCAAGAAGAATCAGCTCTCACAGGAAGGGCTGGCAGAAATGTTGGGGGTAAGCAGACAAGCTGTGTCAAAATGGGAGCTGGGAGAAGGGTATCCGGAAGTTGACAAGCTTTTGCTCCTGTCGAAAAAGTTGAATATCTCATTGGACAGCTTACTGGGAGGAGAAAAAACGCCAACCTGTTCCGAAAACGGCAAAACTTCGGATATGATCAGAATCATTTCACTGAATGAGGGCGTTATCATCAGCGCGTCAAAGGTGACTCGTTCGCAGCAGTTCAAGGGCGGCAAAAAAAGCCCAAAATACGCGCTGTATGCTTCAGACAAAAATGATATGTCACTTTGGGGAGCGCAGAATACCTTTCTCGCCTGGTACAGGAACCTTGAAGATGTAACAAGAGAGGTGGCCGAAATACAGAACGCATTGAACGCCGGGGCTGCGTCCTATACTCTGCAATACAGTGTAAAGTGTAAACAGAACCTGCTTAGGACAATGGAAGACTAATATAACAAATTCCGGTTTCCCAACATCAACCGCAATTTTGAAAGGAGCGCATGACCCATGTTGATCGTCACCATCGAATCCATCCCCGGCAAGACCCTCGAGCCCCTGGGCCTCGTGAAGGGCAGCACCATCCAGACCGTGAACGCCTTCCGCGACATCGGCGCGGGGCTCAAGACGCTGGTGGGCGGCGAACTCACCAAATACAACGAAATGATGGCCAAGGCCCGCGCCCTCGCCACCGAGCGCATGACCGCCGAAGCCCAGGCTCTGGGCGCCGACGCCGTCGTGGGCGTGCGCTACGCCTCCTCCTCCATCATGCAGAGCGCCGCCGAGGTCATGGCCTACGGCACGGCGGTGAAGCTCAGGTGACGGGACCGGCCGTGAGGATCATCCCGTACGAGGACAAATACCGCGACGACATGATCTTCATGATCCTGCAGGCCAAGGACGCGCTGGGCCGCGTGCCGCGCCTGAACGATGATCTCCTCGACATCCGCGCCCATTACCTCGACCGGGGCGATATGTTCTGGCTGGCCGTTGGCGCGGACGGCCGCGTGGCGGGCAGCGTGGGCTATTCCCTCATCGACGGCGCGCGGGAGGCGTTCCTGCACCGGCTGTTCGTGAAGGCCTCGCTGAAAAGGCGGGGCATCGGCGGCGCGCTGCTGCGCACGGCCGAGGAGTCACTGAAATCGCGCGGCGTAGCGCTGGTGCGGGTGCACCTGGGCGAACCCCGGGAGCAGTGGTTCGAGTCCTATCGCTTCTATGAGAAGCATGGCTATGAGGAATATGCGCCGCGTTTCATGAAGAAGGCGCTGTAACGGCATTGACGGAGGCATTCCCATGAACAAATGGCAGATCATCACGGAAGCCGAACCCTCGCCGCAGGTGCGGTTCGCCATCGCCGAGCTGTCCGCGGCCATTCACGAATACACTCCGTACTGGCCGAAGGTCGGCCCGGAGGACGCGTCCTTCAGCGGCATCCGGCTGGCGCTCGCCGCGCCGGGAGACGACGTGCCGGAAAACGGCTACCGCGTCGTCGTACAGGAGCCGGAATCGGGGCGGCAGTCCGTGCGCATCACCGGCGCGGATGACACCGCGCTCATGCACGGCTGCATGGATTTCCGCGGCCGCTACCTCGGGCAGGCGCGGCTGTCGCGCCGGGCGGCAAACCCCTATTACTTCAACCCGCTGTTCAGCGGGGCCCCGCTGCCGCCCGCCGACTGGACCGGCGCGCCGGCCATCCTCCATCGCGGGCTGTGGACCTGGGGACTGGCCGTCTACGACTACCGGGGATACCTCGAAAACATGGCGCGGCTGCGGCTGAACGAGCTCATCCTCTGGAACGACTTCGCGCCCGTCAACGGACGGGAAATCGTGGAATACGCCCACAGCCTGGGCATCAGGATCATCTGGGGCTACGCCTGGGGCTGGGACACCGCCATGCGTCTGGATGTGTCCGAAGAGGCAGTCGGCCGCATCATCGAAAAATACGAGCGCGAATACGCCCCGCTGGGCGGCGACGGCATCTACTTCCAGAGCTTCACCGAGACGAAGGAAGAGACGCTGGGCGGACGGCTCATCGCCGAGGCCGTGGTGGAATTCGTGAACCGCATCGCCGGCCGGCTGCTTCAAAGGCACCCGGGGCTGCGGCTGCAGTTCGGCCTGCACGCCGATTCGGTGAAAAACCGGCTGGAGCATATCGCCCGGGTGGACCGGCGCGTGGAAATCGTGTGGGAAAACTGCGGCGGTTTCCCCTACCACACCATGCCGGACCGCGTGGATTCCTCCGAAGAAACCCGCGGGTTCACGGAACGCCTGCTCGACCTGCGGCCGGGCGCGGCCACCGGCGCGGTGCTCAAGAGCATGGTTCAGCTGGACTGGGGCTGCTTCGAACACCAGGCCGGCCCGGCGGTGCTGGGCTGTGCCGGCGAGGCGGATATCCGGGCCATGCTGCCGCAGGTGCGGCAGGTGTGGCGCTACATCCAGGGCGAATGGCTGGATCACGGCGAAAAGAGCCTGGAGACGGCGCACCAGTTCGCCGGGCGGGAGGGCACGGCGCTCTACAACCTCGTGGAGAACGGCCTGTTCGAGCGCGAGATCCCCCTCCCCGCGGCGCTGTTCGCCGAAATCGCGTGGGACAGCGCGCGCCCCTGGGGCGACATCCTGCGCGAAACCGCCCAGCGCCCCGACATTGCCCTCGCGTAAAACGCCCGCTCATTCAATTTCCGCCAGTTCAGGAGGTTTCACATGCGATTGACCGTCATGACCTACAACATCTGCTCCGGCCGGAACCTGGCCCGGGAGCAGGACATCGGATTCGCCGCCGCCGTCATCCGGAACGTCCAGCCGGATTTCTGCGGGGTGAACGAAGTGCGTGTCGGCACCGCCGATGCGCCTTACGACCAGGCCGACGCGCTGGGCCGGCTGACCGGCTGTTATCCCGTGTTCGGCAAATCCATCGACGTGGCCGGCGGCGAATACGGCAACGCCTTCCTCACGCGGCATCCGCTGCTGGAGCGGGAGGTCATCCACATTCCGGACCGCTTCGGGGCCGGCGGGCGGCACGTGGAGCACCGCACGCTGCTGCGCTGCGTCCTCAGCCTGGACGGCGCGCCTGTATCCGTATTCGCCACGCATTTCGGCCTGACCGATCCGGAAAAACAGGCCGCCGTGGAAACGGCGGTCTCCGCCGTCGCGCGGGAGACGAATCCCGTCCTGCTGATGGGCGACCTGAACATGGAGCCGGGCGACCCCATCCTCGCGCCGCTCTTTGCCGCCCTGGCCGACACAGCCGGCCGGAAGGACGAAATCAAGACCTTCCCCTCCGGGCGGCCCGAAATCAAGATCGACTACATCCTGCACTCGGCGGGGCTGAAAACCCTGGGCGTCCGTTCCCTGGACACACAGAACTCCGACCACCGCCCGCTCATCGCGGAGATGGAACTGGCGTGAAAGCGCAAAAAGGACCGGCGCTCCTTTCCGGGAGCGCCGGTCCTTTCTGATTCAGACCGCCATCACCGTCCCGTTCCTCAGCAGGCAGATCAGCGTTTCGCGAACCGGTATGCCGGTGATCTTCTCCAGGGCGCGGGCATACAGCCTGAGCTGCGGTTCGTAGCGGCGGCGCAGTTCCTCCCCGTCGTCGGTGCGGTCGGTCTTGTAGTCCAGCAGCACCCACTGCCCGTCCTCCAGGAAACAGCAGTCGATGGCGCCCTGCACGAGGATCATCTCGTCCGAATCCGCGCCCAGCGCCTCGCGGGCGGTGAGCCGGAGGGTGAACATCCACTCGCGGCGCAGTTCGGCCGCCCGCAGCATGCGCGCACCGGGTCCCTCCGCGAAGAAGTCGGCCAGCATGCGGGGCCGCACGGCCTCCCGCATGGCCGGGGTGAGCAGCGCGCGGTCTGTCATGGCGTTCAGCTGGCGCACGATTTCCACATGCAGCGCGTCGTCCCGCAGCCCGCGCAGGGCGTCCAGGTCCATGTGCTGCAGCGCGGCGTGAGCGGCGGTGCCCCGCTCGGCGCCCGTCATGGCCGCGGCGTCCCCGGCGAGGAAGGCCGGGCGCTCGATGAGCTCGGGAGGCTCGGCCGGGCCGGTGAGCACGCGCGACAGGCCGGAAGCGGTGAGCTTGAGGGGCAGCAGCACCGAATCCTGGTGGGGATATTTCCAGCGGTACGCCGCCAGCAGGCCTTCGTCCGGCATGGCGGCAAGCGCCTCGTCGAACAGCGCGTCGGCGCGGTCGCCTTCCTCCGCCTCGCGGGCGGAAAGCATCGCGCGGGTGAGCACGCGCGCCTCGATGCGGGGGCCGTCCGGATCGACGGGCAGGCCGGCGTCCAGCGGCCCGGCGCCGGGCATCCGGATGAGCGCGGGCAGCAGCAGGTCCAGGAAGGAAGCCGGCGCGAGCGGCGTGCGGGCGCTGATGGCCGCGCGGCGCAGCAGCCTGTCCGCGTTCTGTGCGCTGCCGGTGAGGATGAGCCTGTCCCGCGCGCGGGTGAGCAGCACGTAGAGGATGCGCATCTCCTCCGCCTCGGATTCCAGCGCGGCCTGTTCCACGGCAGCCAGGCGCGGCAGGGTGTCGCGCTTCGAGCCGAGCAGGTTGTCCACATGCCTGAGCCCCACGCCCAGCGCGCGGTGCGCCGTCATGTCGCCGCGGGGGCCGTGGCGGCCCCAGGGGCGGCCCAGCATGACGCCGAACACCACCGGGAATTCGAGGCCCTTGCTCTTGTGCACCGTCATGATGCGCACCACGTCGTCGTTTTCGCCCAGCACATGCGCCTCGCCCATGTCCTCGCGCGCGGCGCTCATGGCCTCCAGGCAGCGCAGGAAGCCGGTCAGTCCGCCGGCCTGGGCCGCCTCGTAGGCGCGGGCGCGGTCGCAGAGGATGTCCAGGTTGGCCTGCCGCTGCGCGCCGCCGGGCAGCGCGCCCACGCTGGCATACAGCCCCGATTCGCGCAGCACGGAAAACACGAACGACGCCAGGGGCCTGGCGAGGCTCTCGTCGCGCCAGCGGTCCAGGCGGCGTTTCAGGCCGCGCAGGCGCTGGGCCAGCGCGTCGTCCCGCGCGGCGCAAGCCGTCACGGCGTCGCAGTATCGGCCGTCGGGCGCGGCCAGGCGCACCTCGGCCAGCTGTTCGCTGGTGAAGTTCATCACGGGCGAGCGCAGCACGGCGATCCACTCCACATCGCGCCGGCGGTTCTCGATGAGCCGCAGAAGCGCCACGGCCACGCGCACCTCCATCACGTCCAGATATCCGCCGGACACGTCGGCGTAGGCCGGAATGCCTTCGCGCTTCAGCACGGCCAGCATCCGCGCGGCCACGTCCCGCGCCTGCCGCGTGAGCAGCACGAAGTCGCGATACTGCAGGGGGCGGAAGACGCCCTTTTTCACGTCCCACGTGGGGGTGCCCACCAGCTCCGAAATGCGCCGCGCCGCGATGAGCGCCTCCACCTCGGCGTCCTTCATGTCCATGATGAGGCGGGCGGCTGAATCGTCGTCGCCGACGGGCGCGGGCTCCGCGTCGTCTCCGCTCACGAGATACAGCTCCACGGGCGGATCCTGCCCCTCGTACGCCGCGCCGGGGCGCAGGAAGGCGGCCTCGTCATAGGTGATTTCGCTGTCCCCGCCGCGCATGGCCCGCGCGAACACGGCGTTGACCACATTCAGGATGTTCGCGCGTGAGCGGAAATTCCGGCTGAGGAGCACCAGCCGCCCACCTTCGCCGCGGCCGTATCGCTCGAATTTGCGCTGGAACAGCGAGGGTTCGGCGTTGCGGAAGCGATAGATGCTCTGCTTGACATCTCCCACGCAGAACAGGTTATCCTCCCGCGCGATGCGACTGATGACGGCCTCCTGGATGTCTGAAACGTCCTGGTATTCATCCACGAAAACATGGGTATAGCGCTCCCGCAGCGCGGCGCGCACGCCCTCGTCGCCCAGCGCGCGCAGGGCCCGGTGCTCGAGGTCGTCAAAGGTGAGCAGGCCGCGCTCATCTTTGAGGCGGGTGTACTCCGCGTCCAGCCGGCGGGCGATGTCGGCCAGCGCGCGGACCTCCCGGGCGGATTCCGCCAGGTCGGCCCGGGCTCCCGACATCTCCAGCGGCAGCTTTTCCGCGGCCTTTTTCACCAGCTTTTTCACTTCGTCCCGGTTGTCCCGGAAGGCCAGGGCGGCGGGATCGTCTTTGGCCTCCTTCAGAGGCGGCAGGCGCAGGAATTCGGGTGCGGCCAGGGCCTGCTGAAGGGGCTCGTAATCCAGGGGCAGCAGCGCCTCGATGAACGCCCGGTCGGCAGCGGCAGTTTTGAGATAGGGCGCCAGGAAATCACTGCCCCGACAGATCGCCTCGCCCTGCCGGGCCAGCGCCAGCGCGTCCGCCAGGATCCGCTTCGCCGCCCCCGCCAGCACAGGCGTCCAGACGTCCTCGCCCTCCTCGAGGCGGGCGATCGCTTCGTCCAGCCAGGCGAAGGGCTCCGGACGATTGAGGATGAACCGATAGAGCTGCCCGGCGAGGTCGCGCACCTGAACAGGCGAACGGCCTTCGCTGAGGGCGCGCAGGTCAGGGGAATCCGCCTCGTAGGCGGCGTTCATGGCGGCGTCCAGCGCCTTCTCCATCAGGATGGCGGCCTCAGCGGAATCAGCCACGCGGAAGGCCGGATCGACATTCGCCTTCTGGAAATGCTCGCGCAGGATGTCGATGCAGAACGAATGGATCGTGCTGATGCCGGCGTACTCGGCGGCCTCGGCCTGCGCCCGATAGCGCGGATCGGCCAGCGCGGCCTTTTCCAGCGCGCGGATGAGCGACGCGCGCATGTCCGCCGCGGCGGCGCGCGTGAAGGTGACGATGAGCATGGCGCCGATGTCGGCTCCCTCGCCGATGAGCCGCAGCACCCGCTCCACCAGCACCGTGGTCTTGCCGGAACCGGCGGCGGCGGACAGCAGCAGGTTCTCCCCGCGCGACTCGATGGCGGCGCGCTGGTCGGCAGTCCAGGCCATGCAAATCCCTCCCCTTCAAACACATTGCCCTTTTGATTATAGCACAGATCGGCGCGCATTTGAAGAGCCGTCGCGCGCAAAACAAAAGCAGGCTATCCGCTTCGGAAAGCCTGCTTTGTTTATGCGCCTGGCGGGATTCGAACCCACGGTCTTTCGAGTCGGAGTCGAACACTCTATCCACTGAGCTACAGGCGCATGCTTTTAATTCATTATACCACGCCCGCGCGCAAAGATCAAGCGGAAAACCCGCGGTCCGCGTTCGGACGGAAAGCCCTAAAAAATCAGGCCCGGACAACCCAGACCTGATTCATGGAGGCACCATCCGGATTCGGACCGGAGCATGAGGATTTTGCAGACCCTTGCCTTACCACTTGGCTATGGTGCCTTATAAATGGAGCGGTAGACGAGACTCGGACTCGCGACCTCCACCTTGGCAAGGTGGCGCTCTACCAACTGAGCTACTACCGCACAAAGGTGCCTTGGGGCGGAATTGAACCACCGACACTGTGATTTTCAGTCACATGCTCTACCGACTGAGCTACCAAGGCATATGGCGACCCGGAAGGGGCTCGAACCCTCGACCTCCAGCGTGACAGGCTGGCGTACTAACCAACTGTACTACCGGGCCACATTTGTGGTGGGAACAACAGGGCTCGAACCTGTGACCCTCTGCTTGTAAGGCAGATGCTCTCC
>LVAP01000145.1 GCA_001603025.1 Clostridiales bacterium Firm_10
GGCTATGGAAAAAGGAAAAGTGGCGGGTGGCGCTGCTGGCGGGCGGCGTGGCGCGCGGGCAGCGGCTGGCGCGCACGCTGGAGGAACTGGGCAGTCCGGTACCTTTCGCGGAGAACGTGAATTTCCTCACGCCCGGCGTGCCGGTGATCCTGCCGATCGGCATCTCGCGCGGCTTCCAGTACGCGGCGCAGAAGTTCGCCGTCGTGTCTGAAACGGACATATACGGCGCGCAGCGCCAGAAGAGCCGCGGCAGCTGGCGGGCGGGCGAAAAGATCAGCGCCTTCACCGACCTGGCCGTGGGGGACTACGTGGTTCACGAGTCCTACGGCATCGGCCAGTACATGGGAACCGAGCGCATACAGGCCGGCGGAGCCTGGGGCGACTACCTGCTCATCCGCTATCAGGGCACCGACAAGCTGTATGTGCCCACCGATCAGCTCGACCGGGTGCAGAAGTACATCGGCTCGGAGGACGCGCCGCCCAAGATCAACAGGCTGTCCGGCAACGAATGGCAGAAGCAGAAAGCCCGGGTCAAGGCCAGCATTGAGGAGATCGCCGAGGACCTGGTGCAGCTGTACGCCGAGCGCCATGACAGCGAAGGCCACGCCTTCGCGCCGGACACCCCGTGGCAGCGCGAATTCGAGGACAAATTCCCCTACGACGAGACCGAGGACCAGCTGCGCGCCATTGAGGAGATCAAGCGCGACATGGAAGCGCCGCGGGCCATGGACCGCCTGCTGTGCGGCGACGTGGGCTACGGCAAGACCGAGGTGGCTCTGCGGGCCATCTTCAAGTGTGTGATGGACGGCAAGCAGGCCGTGCTGCTGGCGCCCACCACCATCCTGGTGCAGCAGCACTATCAGACCATCATGAAGCGCATGGAAGGGTATCCTATCCATGTGGATGTGCTCAGCCGCTTCCGCACGCCCGCCGAGCAGCGGGCCGTCATCGAATCGGTGAAGCAGGGCTCGACGGACATCGTCGTGGGCACGCACCGGCTGCTGGGCAGTGATGTGAACTTCCACGATCTGGGGCTGCTGGTGGTGGATGAGGAGCAGCGCTTCGGCGTGAAGCACAAGGAGACCATCAAGAAGCTCAAGAAGAACGTGGACGTGCTCACCCTGTCCGCCACGCCCATCCCGCGCACGCTGCACATGAGCATGGTGGGCATCCGCGATATGTCCCTGCTGCGCACGCCGCCCGAGGAGCGCTATCCGGTGCAGAACTATGTCGTCGAGTACTCCGACGGGCTGATCCGCGATGCCATCCTCCGCGAGATCGGGCGCGACGGCCAGGTATACGTGCTGTATAACCGCGTCCAGTCCATCGAGCGCTTTTATGAAAGGCTTCGCCGGCTGGTGCCCGAGGCGCGCATCGCGATCGGACACGGGCAGATGCGCGAGCACCAGCTCGAGGACGTGATGCTGGACTTTTACGACGGCAAATACGACGTGCTGCTGTGCACCACCATCATCGAGGCCGGGCTGGACGTGCCGCGCGCCAACACGCTGGTGGTGATCGACGCCGACCGCTTCGGCCTGGCGCAGCTCTACCAGATCCGCGGGCGCGTGGGCCGCAGCAACCGCCTGGCTTACGCCTATCTCACCGTGCAGCCCGGCAAGGTGCTCACCGAGAACGCGGACAAGCGCCTGGCGGCCATCCGCGAGTTCACCGAGTTCGGCGCGGGCTTCCGCGTGGCCATGCGCGATCTGGAGATTCGCGGCACGGGCAACCTGCTGGGCAGCCAGCAGAGCGGCCACATGGCGGCGGTGGGCTACGACCTGTACGTGAAGATGATCGAGGAAACGGTGCAGAAGCTGCGCGGCGACGTGAAGCTGGGCGACATCCAGACCAAGATGGAGATCCGCGTGGACGCCTACCTGCCCGGCGACTACGTGCCCACCGACAGGCAGCGCATCGAGGTTTACAAAAAGATCGCGCTCATCGACAGCGCGGCCTCCCGGGCCGACCTTCTGGAAGAGCTGATCGACCGGTACGGCGATCCGTCCAGGCCGGTTATGAACCTGATCGACGTGGCCCACCTCAAGGGGCTGTGCGGGCGCATCGGGGTGGACAACGTGTCCATCAAAAAGGGATTTCTGGCCATGCGCTTCGCGCCCACGGCCCGGCCGGACGCGGAGAAACTGCTTGAGGTGCTCTCCCGCCATCCCAAGAAGCTCATCCTCTCGGCCACAGTGCCGCCGGTGCTGATGGTGAATGAGGGTCCGCGTGCCGCGGACGACCTGGTGCGCGCGGCGGTTCCGCTCATGGAGGAAGTGGCGGACGCCGTCGCCCCGAAGGAGCGTCCCGAATAAGCGCGCCGCGCCTTTGTCACTTGTTAACACATATAAACCTTGCATCCCGGTGTTTTTTGATGTAGACTAACAGATGGACGGGAACATGGCCAAAAGCTGTCGGCTTGCATATAAACAAGCTGTGAAGATAGTGACAACAGCGCGAAAACAGAAGATGTTTTCATGTTGGGACCATGAATGAACGAAGAAAGATGGGGGAATGGCCGTGCATTTTTTGGAGCTTGTGAATCGGGGCTACACCGGCGAAGCGGTTTCCAAGGACGACTGGGACATGGATCATGTGGTTCTGCCCATGATGGACATCGTGGAGGAGTTCGACCTTGAGCGGGAAGACGGGGAGCTGCTGCTCCGGGATCGTGAAAAGAGCAAGGCCTATTTCGAGGCTGGCGTGGAACTGCTCGTGCGTTCCGGCGTCTACAATCAGTCCACGGGCCGCGTGATCAGATTCACCCGCGAGGAGATTCTGGATGCGGCGCGGCGCATGCCCCAGGCTGTTACGGTGGGCCGCGGCGCGGATGCCTTCACCTTCACCCCCCGCCGTCCGGATTCCACCCAGCTTCCCGGCGTGGTGGCTGGCAATCCCGGATGCCCCATGACCGAAGAGCAGTTCTGCCGGACCGTGACTTCATGGGCCAGGGAGCCGGTTGTGGACATGGTCACCTGCGGATCCATCATCGAGGTGGATGGCTTCAAGGTGGTCCGCGCCTCCCCCTCCGAGGTGCTGGCGCTTCGCCGCGAGATGAAGTATCTGAACGGAATCTGTGAAAAGGTGGGGCGGCCCGGCATCGGCCGCCTGGCCGCGGAGAGCAGCGTTTCCGAAATCGGCGATCTGGCGGCCATGGCGCCGGGCGGCTTCCAGCCCGGCGACGCGCACCTCATCGCCCTGAACAACGAGCTCATCATCAACAACGACAACCTGATCCGCGTGGCCAACGCAATGGACACGCCCGTTCTCAACGCTTCGCTGGCGTGCGTCATGGTGGGCGGCCTGTCGGGCGGCGCGCCCGGCGCGGCCGTGTGCATGATCGCTTCCCTGCTGGCCGATTCCTTGATCGGCCGGGCGGACTACCACCTCTGCCATCCCATCCACATCCGGCACATCGCCACCTCCACGCCGGAGTGCATGTGGCTCTCCAGCACGGTGTGCCAGGCTTTCGAGGCCTGCGCCCCCGCCGTCATCATCTGCGATATCTATCCCAAGAGCGGCGCCGGCACCATCGAGCTGCTGCGCGAAGTCGCCGCGAACGCGCTGGCCATCACCGTGTCCGGCGGGCACCTGGAAGGCGTCGGCTCCTGCGACGGCCTGAAACCCAATTGCTCCGGCCTGGAGGCGCGCCTGATGGGCGAGGTGGGCAAGGCCGCGGCGGCGCAGGGCATGACCCGCGCCGAGGCGGAGCCCATCATCGCGAAGCTGCTGGAGGAATACCGCCATGTCTTCGAGACCGGCAACGAAGGCCTGCCCTTCGAGGAGGTCTATGGGGAGGACGGGGAGCCGCGCGCTTTCTGGCTCGACATGTACCGCGAGGTCAGGGCCGAGCTCATCGCCCTTGGCCTTAAGATGTAAGCTTTGCGGAGGATTCCGCACACATATTCTTTTACAAGGGGGACTGCAACTTGAAAGACCAGAGGAAGAGTCTGATTCCATTCTTTACCAAGGGTGATGTCGGCGGGTTGACGTACATGATCGCCAACAATATCGTCAACTACATCATCGTCATCGCCACGCTGAAGGGCTTCGAGTGGCCGGATGAAATCATCTTCGGCCGCGTGATTCCCGGCCTGTCGATCGGCCTGCTCTGCGGCGGCCTGTACTACGCCTGGATGGCGTGGAAGCTCTCCGCCAAGCTCCATCGTTCCGACGTCACGGCCCTTCCCTCCGGCATTTCGACGCCCGCCATGTTCGTCATCCTGTTCGGCGTCATCAGCCCCATCCACTATGCGATCGGCGATCCCGAGACCGAGTGGGCCGCCGCGACGGCCGCCTGCTTTATCGGCGGCTTCGTGGAATTCCTGGGCGGCTTCATCGGCCCGTGGGTCAAGAAGCACCTGCCGCGCGCCGCGCTGCTGGGCACTGTGGCCGGCATCGGCTTCATCTGGATGGCCACTCAGGGCGTGTTCGACGTGTTCGGCGATCCCATCGTGGGCCTTCCCATCCTGGCGGTGGCCATGCTGGGCGTGTTCGCCGGCTATCTCTTCCCCAAGAAGATATCTCCCTTCATGGTGGCCATTGTGGGCGGCATCGTGTACGCCTTCTGCCTGGGCCGCACCAGCTTCGATTTCACCCAGGTGGGCTTCTATTTCCCGAACCCGGTGAACACCATCCAGTCCCTCATCAACGGCTTCGCCTATGTGGCTCCGTATCTGACGGTGGTCATTCCCGTGGAAATCTACAACTTCGTGGAGACCATGGACAATGTGGAATCCGCCAACGCGGCGGGCGACGCCTACAACGTGCGTGAGGCGCAGTTTGCCGACGGCGTCTGCACCATGATTTCCTCCCTGTTCGGCGGCGTGGTGCCCAACACCGTGTGGCTGGGCCATCCCGGCCTGAAGAAGACCAACGCGGGCGCGGGCTACAGCTGGATCAGCGGCGTCGTGCTGGGCCTCGCCGGCATCCTGGGCCTGTTCACGGTGCTGGCCGATCTGGTGCCTCCGGCCGTGGCGGCCATCACCTTCCTGTGGTGCGCGGCCATCATGGTGGCGCAGGCTTTCAAGGAGTGCAAGCCCAAGCATTACGCGGCCATCGCCATCGCCATGGTGCCCTCCATCGCGGACTACCTGTTCACGCAGGTTGAGGCCGCGCTGGCCACCGGTTCCATGATGGAAGGCGGCTTCGGCATCTGGTCCGAGACGCTGGAAAGCGGCCTCAAGGGCTTCACCGCCGAGGTTTCCGAGCTGCTGATTGCCAACGGCGCCATGTGGAACGGCGTTCCCGCGGTGAAATCCGGCGCCATCATCATCGGCATCCTGCTGGCCTCCATGTGCGTCTTCATGATCGACAGGAAGTTGCGCAGTGCCTCCCTGATCGCGCTTGCCGGCGCCGTTCTGTCGCTGTTCGGCTTCATCCACAACGCTGAGCTGGGCTTCTATCCCACCTCGCCCTTCATGCTGGGCTGGTTCATCGTGGCGGTGCTCCTGTTCCTGCTGAGCTTCGGCAAGGGCAAATGGTTCGACGCGCCGGATGATTTTGAATACGTCTGACGCAGCCCGGTTTCCGGAATCTGAAATAAGCGCAGGCGCCGTGTTCCGCAGGGAACACGGCGCTTTTGCGTCCGACGGCAGGCTCTCGCCGTCCCGGAGGATGTCCTTGCCGGCCGCTTCCCGCAGAATTTGCCGTTTTTCTATTGAAAATTGCATTTCCGTATGCTAGAATAAAACTGTCCGCCAAGATGCGGGCAAATACAACCGCATAATGACACAGGGTGCTCCGCGCCACGCGCGCGGCGTTAAAAGGGAAGCAGGTGAAAATCCTGCACGAACTCGTCACTGTGACAGGCTGGGCCGTTCCGCGAGGACGGCGCCGGGCCGGCGCAACAATCGGTCACTGGTGAAAACCGGGAAGGCCGCGTCGGCTGCCTCAAGCCAGGAAACCTGCCCTGCTGTTGGTACCGGAAGCAATTCCAGATCACGAGCAACTGATCGTACCGTACAGGCGCCGTTTCCGCGCGCCTTACTGTTGATCTCTTGTGCGCATGCGCAGGAGATTCTTGCTTGTATGCCCCGAATCGTGCTTTCCGGCATCCGGTGCGGAAAAAACGAGGAGGAGTGCCCCATGAAGAAACTGCTTGCCCTGCTGACTGCCCTGATCCTTGCCCTGGCCTGCGTGACCGCCTTCGCCGATGAAGAGGACGAAGAGAACTACGAGACCGGCGACGCCACCCTGGACCTCGTCCGCAACGAGGACGAGATCGGCGAGAACGAACTGCTCGTCGTTTCCTTCGGCACCAGCTTCAACGACAGCCGGCGCCTGACCATCGGCGGCATCGAGGCCGCCATCGCGGAAGCCATTCCGGAGTTCAGCGTGCGCCGCGGCTTCACCGCGCAGATCATCATCGATCACGTTGAGCGCCGCGACGGCATCCACATTGACAACGTGGCTGAGGCGCTGGACCGCGCCGTGGCCAACGGCGTGAAGACGCTGGTTGTGCAGCCCACCCACCTGATGCACGGCTTCGAGTACGACGAGCTGGTCGAGACGCTGGGCGGCTATGCCGATGCCTTCGAGGCCGTGGTGGTTGCCGAGCCGCTGCTGACCTCCGACGACGACTTTGCCCGCGTGGCGCAGGTCATGGTGGACGTGACCAAGGATTATGACGACGGCAAGACCGCCATCGTGTACATGGGCCACGGCACCGAGCACGAGTACAACAAGGTGTACGCCCAGATGCAGGGCGTGCTGGATGGCATGAACGCCGAAAACTACTACATCGGCACCGTCGAGGCCGAGCCCTCCCTGGAGGACGTCGTGGCCGCCATTGAAGGCAAGGGCTACACCCGCGTGGTGCTGCGTCCCATGATGGTTGTGGCGGGCGATCACGCCAACAACGACATGGCGGGCGACGAGGAGGATTCCTGGAAGACCGTCCTCACCGAGGCCGGATATGAGGTCGAATGCGTGCTGGAAGGCCTGGGGCAGGTGCCCGAGATCCAGCAGATCTACGTGGAGCACGCGCAGGCTGCCATCGCCAAACTGGCGGAATAATGCCTTTCGCGAGGGGGACGGGACAGCTCCGTCCCCCTCGTATTTCTCAAGGAGAATCAGGAGGATTTGATATGACCAGGTGTGTCGCGTGGCTGCTGATGATGGCGTTGCTGCTGGGCGGGACCGCCCTTGCGGAAGGCACCGGCGTGGCCGATGTTTCAGACATGACGGACGTGATCGACATCGTGACGGAGGGCATGGAGCCCGTGACGGCGGACATGCTGAAGGACGGCACCTACGCCGTTGAAGTGGATGTGTCCTCGGCCATGTTCAAGGTGATCGGCTGCGAGCTGACAGTGGAAGGCGGCGCGATGACCGTGGCGCTGATCATGAAGAGCGAAGCCTATTCTTTTATGTATCCCGGCGCGGCGGAGGAAGCCGCGGCGGCGCCGCAGGAGGCATGGGCTGCGCTGGAAACGCGGGAAGACGGGTCACTGGCCTTTTCGCTGCCTGTCGACGCGCTGGACGCGGCCTATGAATGCGCGGCGCTGAGCCGGAAAAAGCAGCTGTGGTATCCCCGCACGCTGGTGTTCCGCGCCGACTCGCTGCCGCTGGAGGCATGGAAGGACGAGTACGTCGTCACCGCCGGCGCGCTGGGCCTGGCGGACGGCGTCTACACCTGCGCGGTGTCGCTGACCGGAGAGGGACGCGCGACGCTCGCCTCGCCCGCGCTGCTGACCGTTGAGGACGGCGCCTGCACGGCGGAGATCGTATTTTCCACTTCAAAGATCGATTACGTGATTGTGGGCGGGGAGAAATACGAGCCCATCCGCACGAATGGCGGTGCGGCCTTCACGGTGCCGGTGGCCGCCTTTGGCAGGAAGCTGTCCCTCGTGGCGCACAGCACGGCCATCAAGCCCGCCGTCGAAGTGCAGTATTCCATGACCTTTGACGAGGCCACCCTTGAGGCGCAGTGAGGAGAAAGCCATGAAGATGAGAAAGACGCTGATCCTGCTGGTCTGCATCCTGCTGTGGGCCGCTGCGCTGGCGGAAACGGCCCTGCCCGACGGCGTGTGCGAGCCGGACGCCTTCACTTTTTCCGGCGGCTCGGGCCGGGTGGAAATCACCTGCCCGCAGCTGACCCTGGAAGGCGGCGCGGCCACGGCGTCCATCGTGTTCAGCAGCCCCAACTATACCACCGTCAGCCTGGACGGTGTCGTGTATGAGGGCGCGCACACCGAGGGGGCCACCGTGTTCGAGCTGCCCGTGCCGCTCAACAGGGCCTTCGATATCGCGGCCGTGACCACCGCCATGAGCAAGCCGCACGAAATCACCTACACCCTGTTTGTCCGGCTGGACGCGGCGGGGGGCGGCGTGCCCGGTTTGGCGTATGAATCCAGCCTGGCGCTGGATTACGCCGAGGGATTCTCGGTGGATCGCTATGAGGGCGGCTGCCTGCTCATTACCGTGAAGGACGGCGACCGCTGTCTGGTGCTGCCCGAAGGCATGCCTGTGCCGGAAGGCATTGATCCCGCGGTGCTGGTGCTGCGCAGGCCGGTGGAGCGCGTCTATCTGGCGGCTACTTCCGCCATGGCCCTGTTCGACCGGCTGGCGGCGCTGGACAGCGTGCGCTTTTCCAGCCTGCAGCCGGAGGACTGGAGCGTGGAAAACGCCGCCGCCGCCATGCGGTCGGGCGACATGTTGTTCGCGGGTAAGTACAGCGAACCGGACTACGAGCTGCTGCTCCGGGAGGGATGCGGCCTGGCCGTCGAATCCACCATGATCCTGCACACCCCGAAGGTGCGGGAAATGCTGGAGCTGCTGGGCATTCCGGTGTTCGTCGACCGCTCCAGCTATGAGCCGCACCCGCTGGGCCGCACGGAATGGATCAAGCTCTATGGCGCGCTGCTGGACCGGGAAGCGGAAGCGGAGGCCTTTTTCGACAGCCAGAAGGAGATCGTCGAGGCGCTGGCCGACTATCCGCCCTCGGGCAAGACCGTGGCGTTTTTCTACATCGGCGCGGACGGCAAGGCGGTGGTGCGCGGCGCGGACGATTACGTGGCGCGGATGATCGCCCTGGGGGGCGGCGACTATGTCTTCGCGGACATGGATGGGCAGGAGCGCGGGCATGCCTCCGTCTCCATCACCATGGAGGATTTCTACGCCGCCGCCGTGGACGCGGATTACCTCATCTACAACACCGCCATTGACAAGGCGGTTTCCGGCCTGGACGACCTGACGGCCCGCAGCGCCCTGCTGGCGGATTTCAGGGCCGTGCGGGAGGGGCATGTGTTCTGCACCGGGGGCGACCTTTACCAGGCGACGGACACAGCCGCCGCCCTGATCGTGGATATTTACGGCATGCTCAACGGACAGGAGGACGGCATGGTCTTCCTGCGGAAAATGAACTGAACGGTGGGAACGGCATGAGAGAGAACAGACAGCGGGTGCGCTATGCCGCGGTGTTCGCGGCGCTCATCGCCGCGCTGGGCGTCGTGGCGGCGCTGAACGTGGGCGTGGGCAGCGTGTCCATTTCCGCGCGGGAGATCCTCGGCGTGATCCTGCGCCGCGGCGGAGAGGGCGTTCAGGCCGGCATCATCTGGCAGATCCGCCTGCCCCGGCTCATCATGGCCGCAATCCTGGGCGGCGCGCTGTCGCTGTCCGGCTTCCTGCTGCAAACCTTCTTCGGCAATCCCATCGCCGGGCCGTTCGTGCTGGGCATTTCCTCCGGAGCCAAGCTGACTGTGGCGCTGACCATGATCCTCGTGCTGGAGCGCGTGCGCGTCGTCTCCTCCTGGGCGCTGGTCGCGGCGGCGTTTGCCGGTTCGCTCCTGTGCGTGGGGTTCATCCTGCTGCTTTCGCGGCGGCTGCGGCACATGGCCACGCTGCTGGTGGCGGGCATCATGATCGGCTACATCTGCTCTGCGGCGACGGATTTCGTGATTACCTTCGCCAGCGAATCGGACATCGTCAACCTGCGCGGCTGGTCGCTGGGCAGCTTTTCCGGCATGAGCTGGGAGCGCGTGGGCGTGGCGGCCGCGATCACCGCCGCGAGCCTGCTGGCCGCCTTCCTGCTTTCCAAGCCCATGGGGGCGTACCAGCTGGGTGAGGCGTATGCCCGCAGCCTGGGCGTGAACATACGCGCGTTCCGCACGGCGCTCATCCTGCTCTCCAGCCTGCTTTCCGCCTGCGTTACGGCGTTCGCCGGGCCGATTTCCTTTGTGGGAATCGCCGTGCCGCACCTGGTGAAGCGGTGCCTGAACACCTCGCGGCCGCTGGTGGTGATTCCCGCCTCCTTCCTGGGCGGCGCGGTGTTCTGCGCGGCATGCGATCTGATCGCCCGCACGGCCTTCGCCCCGACTGAGCTGAACATCAGCACGGTCACGTCGGTGTTCGGCGCGCCGGTGGTCATCGCCATGATGCTCCGGCGGCAGAAGGAGAGGTGAGCGCATGACGACCTGTTCTGTGCGGGCCCGCGGACTGGCCGTGGGCTATGACGGCGCGCCGGTGCTGAGCGACATCAGCTTTGATATCGGCCGCGGGGAGATCGTAACGCTCATCGGGCCCAACGGCGCCGGGAAATCGACCATTCTGAAGAGCATCGCCCGCCAGCTCAGGCTGATCGCGGGCACGGTGGAGATAGACGGGCGCAGCCTGGCGGGCCTGTCCGCCCAGGATATTGCCCGTCGCATGGCCGTGGTGCTGACCGAGCGCGCGCGGCCCGAGCTGATGACCTGCCGCGACGTCGTGGCCATGGGGCGCTATCCCTACACGGGCCGCCTGGGCATCCTCTCGCGGGAGGATGAGGCGCAGGTGGCGGCGGCCATGGCGGCGGTGCGTGCCCAGGAGCTGGCGGAGCGCGACTTCAACGCCGTCAGCGACGGGCAACGCCAGCGCGTGCTGCTGGCGCGGGCGCTCTGCCAGCAGCCGGAAATCATCGTGCTGGACGAGCCGACTTCCTTCCTCGATGTCCGCCACAAGCTGGAACTGCTGGGCATCCTGCGCCGCATGGCGCGGGAAGAGGACATCACCGTGGTGATGTCGCTGCATGAGATCGACCTGGCGCAGAAGATTTCTGACAGGATTATCTGCGTGCGGGGCGACACCGTGGTCCGCTGCGGCGCGCCGGACGAGGTGTTTACCGAGGCAGGCATCCGGGCGCTCTACAGCCTGGAGCAGGGCTCCTATGACCCGGCCTTTGGCGGCGTGGAACTGCCCCGGATCGAAGGCGCGCCCCGGGTATTTGTGCTCTCTTCCTGCGGGACGGGCATTCCGGTATACCGTCGGCTGCAGCGCCAGGGCATGCCCTTCGCGGCGGGCGTTCTCTATGAAAACGACACGGACTGCCACCTCGCGCGGCGCCTGGCCGTGGAAGTGGTGACGGAGCGGCCATTCTGCGAATTGTCCGAGTCAGCCTGCGCGCGGGCGCGGATTCTGATGGAAAGCGCGGCGCGCGTGATCGACGCGGGCGTGACCATCGGGGACGCCAACCGGCGCATGCTGGAACTGATCGAAACGGCGAAGGCACTGGGCACATATGAAAGGGTGACGGGATGAAGGCGCTGAGAGAGGGATTCACCACCGGCAGCTGCGCCGCGGCGGCCGCGCTGGCCTGCTGCCTCTGGCAGAGGGACGGAGCCTGCCCGGAGCGCGTGTCCATCGTCGTGCCCGAGGGCCGGACATACGCGCCGGAAATCGTGCCGCACGAAGGCCGGCGCTGCGGCGTCGTCAAGGACAGCGGCGACGATCCGGACATCACAAACGGCATGGAGGTCATCGTTTCCGTTACGCTGCTGGAGGGGAACGGCCCCGTAACCTTCCGCGCGGGGGAAGGCGTGGGCCTCGTGACGCAGCCGGGCCTGAAGGTGCCTGTGGGGGAACCGGCCGTCAATCCCGTGCCCCGGCGCATGATCGAAGAGGCAGTGCGCAGCGTATTCGGCCCGCGCGCGGCCTGCGTCACGGTATCCATTCCCGGCGGCGGAGCCGTCGCGAAGAAGACGTTCAATCCCCGCCTCGGCATCGAGGGCGGGCTGAGCGTGCTGGGCACCAGCGGCGTGGTGCGCCCCATGAGCGAGGAGGCGCTGAAGGATTCGCTGGTCGAGGAACTGAAGATGCGCGTCGCGCAGGGGCACAGGAGCCTCATCTATACCTTCGGCAACCAGGGCGAGGAAGCCATGCGCGCGCTGTTTCCCGAGCTTCCTGTGGTGCAGGTGAGCAATGAAATCGGCTTCATGCTGGATGAGGCGCTGGAGCGCGGCGTGGAGCGCATCCTGCTGGGCGGGCATCCGGGCAAACTGGCCAAGGTGGCCGCGGGCGTGATGCAGACCCACAGCCGCACCGCGGACGGGCGTCGGGAGGCCATCATCACGCAGCTGGCGCTCATGGGCGCGCCGCTCCGGCTGGCGGAGACCGTCTACGCCTGCGCCACCACCGACGCGGCCATGGCGGCGATCCATGAGGCGGGCTTCGACGCGGTGTGGGACAGGCTGGCTGAAGCCGCGCAGCGCTATTGCAGCCTGCGTGTGCGCGGAGAAATGCGCGTGGACGTCGCCTTTGTGGACGGCCGGGGCCGCCTGCTGGGCCGCTGTGACGGGGTGAGGGCATGACGCACGGCGGCAACGTATGGCAGGGAAATGATCCCGCCGAATGGCTCGATTTTTCCGCAAACACCCGGCCGGGCGGGGCGCCGGCGTGGCTTCGCGGGGCCTTAGGCGCGGCGATGGATGAAACCGGCTACTATCCCGACCCGCTCATGCGGCGGGAGAGGGAAGCGCTGGCGTCGTACCTGGGCCTGGCGGCGGACGGCGTGCTGCCCACGCCGGGCGGCGTCGCCGCCCTCGACCTGGCGATGGGAGCGGAGGCGGCGGGCGCGCTGCTGCCTGTGCCGTGCTTTTCGGAGTACGAATGGCTGGCGGAAAAGAACGGCCTGGCCGTGCGCAGGGTGCCGCTGCCGGCGCTTGCGGACGAGGCGCGGCGCCTGCCGGGATGGCTCGTCTGCCTCGGCAATCCCATCAATCCGCTGGGCACGGCGCCCGATCCGGACACAGTGGCGGCGCTTATCGGTCTGGCGGAAGAGACTGGCGGCTGGCTGCTGCTGGACGAGGCGTTCGTCGAATACTGCCCCGAGCGCTCGGCGCGCCGCCTGATCGCCGGCCACGAGCGGCTGATCGTTGCCGGTTCGATGACGAAGATACTCGGCGTTCCCGGCGTGCGGCTTGGATACCTGTGCGCGCAGCCCCATGTGCTCGCGCGGCTTGAGCGGCGCCAGCTCACCTGGGCGCTGAACTGCTTTGCCGGGGCGGCGGCCCGCGCGCTTCCGGCCCACGCGGCGGAGATTCGCGAGGAGGCGGCCGCCAACGCGGTCCGCAGGACGGCTCTCAGGCAGGCGCTGGAGGCGCTGGGCATCCGCGTTTACGATTCGGACGCCCCGTTCCTGCTGGTGCGCCTGCCGGTGGGCGCGGCGTCCGTGGCGGCGGCGCTGAAGCGGGAAAAGATACTCGCTCGCGAG
>LVAP01000017.1 GCA_001603025.1 Clostridiales bacterium Firm_10
GCGCGGCTTTGAAGACGACCTATGGCCTCACGGGCGAAACGCTCTCCCTGTTCGGCGAGCACCTGGAAGAGCGGGAGAACGGTTGGACGGCCCGCTACAACATGCCCCTCTACGGGGACTGGGCGGGCGAATACGTCGTGGCCTGCGAAAAGGGCCGCGTGACCGCCAGCTGGAGTCACGACGGCGAGGAGTTCCCCGCCGACGGCAGCCTGCAGAGCCCCGTGTGGGGCCAGCCCCAGCTGGAGCGGCTGCGTCAAATCCTTCACGACCGTCAGGCGGCCGATCCGGATGATGCCACGCTGGCGGATCGGGCGGCGATGGACGCGCCGCTGCTGGGGCTCCCCTACTATCATGACGCTGTCAACATCCTGCCCGGCGAGGACGACCTGACGCCCGGGGAAGCCGAGGCGCTGGCCCGGACGCTTCTCGCAAATGAGTTTCAGCTCGGGCCGGATGCGCTGGACGGCTATGATGCAGATGTGGCCTTCCGGCAGACGCCTGACGACGTGCGCTATTACGCCTTTACCTTCACCAATGAAGCCGGGGACTGGCACAGGGTGTGGTTCACCTCGCCGGAGGGCGATGTCCTGCGCATCGAGAGCCGCGCGCTCCTGGCCGCGCAGCCCGCCGAGCCCCTGTTCGACCCGGAGGACATCCTCCCCTATGATTACGAGGACTGGACCGTTGAGGAGCGCTACGCCTATGCCGAGGCCAAGCGGCAGGCGGGCCGCGATCCGACAATCTGGCGCGACGCCCTGCCGGAGGAGGGCGAGCTGACGGAAGAGGCGGCGCGGCAGATCGCGGAGGAAGCCATTTTCGCGCAATACGGCGTGACCGGGGAAGCCCTCTCCGAAATGTGGCTGCAAACCTTCTGCCAGATGAATTACTGGCTGTATGAGGACGCGCCCTTCAAGGAATGGTTCTTCTGGTTCCAGGACGGCCTGAATAACTACCAGGTGCGCCTGAGGGCCTCCGACGGCACCGTTGAAGGGCTGGATTACTTCGACGACTCCCTGGGCAGCGGCTGATTCCCATTTCCCATTTGACAGATAAACAGGCGGCCCGGGCCGTGCCGGCATGGCGCGGTCTGGTTCACCGCGCCCTTTCGGAACAAGGAGGCTGAAAAAATGAAAAGGATCATCGCGTGTCTCATGGCGCTGCTGGCCCTGCCCCTCTCCGCCCTGGCGGCGGAGGGCGACGCGCTTCTGGCCCGGCAGGGCATGAACGGCTTCGAGGATCGGATCACCGCCCTCGCCGCGGAAGGCGACACCCTGTGGCTGCTGGGCGGGGCGGGCGTGTACCGCTACGACGCCCCGGAGAAGGCGCTGGCCGCCTTCCCCTTCGACCAGGCCTGGACAGACAGCCTGGCGGTGTACGACCCGGCCCGGGAGACCGCCGTGTTCCGCGAGGCCATCGCCTGGTTCTGCTGGAACGGCCCCTGCGCCCTGATTCAGGCCCGCACGGATCGGGAAATCCTCGATGTGTATCTTGCCCGGCTCCAGATTGGGGATACGGCGCGGTTCGAACCCATGGGCAGCGTGGGCTGGCATCCGCTGGACGCGACGGGCGACATCACAGTGGAAAGCTGCGTTGTGCTGGATGAAACGCTGTGCGCCATAGTGAACGGCATCGGCGACGAGGGCGGCGAGCTGGCGCTCATTCCCCTGGACGGCTCCCCCGCCGTCCTCACCGGGATTCGGGGCCGGAGCGTCTGCGCCTATGAGGACGGCGCGGCCCTGCTGCGCGACGACTGGAACACAGAGGAAACGGTGATCACGCTCTACAGTCCGGCCACCGGCGAATCCCGGGACCTCTGCCGGCAGGATATCACGCTGGGCATCGGCGGCCTTGTCCAGGAGCCGGGCAGCGAGCGCCTGCTGGCTCGAATGGAGGGCTTCGTCATCGCCGTCGACCCGGACAGCGGCGCGGCTGAACCCGTCGCCCCGGCTTCCCTCTCGCCCATCCAGCAGGGCGGCGCGCCGGCGGCCGTGCTGGAGTCAGGGCTGTACGCCTGTGGCGGCGACGGCGGTGTAATCCTGCGCCGGGTGACGGACCGCCCGGGCGACAGCGTGGTGCTGAACGTGGACGAGCTAGGCTGGTCGCCTGTGCTGACGGAGGCCGCGCTGGCGCTGGAACAGGCCGATCCCGACATATCCGTCGCCTTCGGCTATGCGGAAGACGTGGCGCGCCTGCTCCTGACCCACTCCGACGAGATGGACGTCATCGTGGGCTATTCCATCTACGACGGCGGCGAAACCGCGCTGCGCGACGTGCTCACGCGGGGTTACGCGGCTGAGCTGGACAGCGCCGTTCTGAGCGATTATGTGGGAACCATGTATCCCGCGCTGAGCGAGCTGTTCACGCGGAACGGCAAAGCCGTGGCTGTCCCGCTGAGCGCTGAGGCTGAAGGACTGAGCGTAAACCTCGCGGCGCTGGCCGAGCTGGGCCTCACGGCCGATGATCTGCCCGCAACGTGGCCGGAATTCTTCGAATTCATAGAAACCGCGAGGGGACATGGCGTGCCGGTGCTGTTCGGCTATGGTCAGGGCTATGGACGGCAGGAGCTTCTGCGGCGGCTGTTCTGCGACGCGGCGCTTGAAATCGAGGCCGGGCGCATAGAGCATTACGATTCCCCCGAAATGCTGGCCGCGCTGGAAGCGTTCGACCGCGTGGACTGGCAGGCCGTCTTTGACGAGGCCGATCCGCTGCTGGGCCAGAAAAAGCCGATCCTGAACCCCAACGACAGCGTGAGCGTGGGCGCGGCCTCTTTCTCGGGCGACGAGGCGCGCTGGCCCCTGCGGCTGTCCTTCTCAGACGCCATGCCCGCGATCATGCCCGTGAACGGCATGGTGGCTTACGTGAATCCCGCCAGCCGCCACATTGCCGAGGCTGTCGCGCTGCTGGAAGCCGCCGTTTCCCGCGTGCGCCACGCCGACCGCGCCACGCTCTCGCCCGCGTTCGGCGAGCCGGAGATCGACGAGGCCGCGTATCGCCGCGCGGACGCCGAGCTGGCGCGTCAGATCGAATCGCTGCAGGCGCGCGTGGACGCCGGCGACGAAGCCGCGCGACCCGAGCTGAACGCATGCCACGACCAGCGGGACACCCTCATGGAGCGTTACCGCCTCATCTCCCGGGATTCGCTGGACTGGTACCGCGCACACGACGATAACGTGATGTTCGCCATGACCGGCGAGCTGGATGAGATCGACTTCTACGGCCTCATGACCCGCTGGCTCGATCAGGGCGGCGACGCCGTCGGCCTCGCCCACGAGGCGGAGAAGAAGGCCGCCATGCGGCGGCTGGAGCGCTGAGCGCGCGCGTCCGTATTGCGCTTTGTCCGCCGAAGGTGTACAATATGGGAAACGGCGACACTGTGAAGGGAGGATGCGGCATGAAGCTGAGGAGGCTTGGAAAGACGGATCTGCTGGTGAGCGAGGTCGGCTTCGGCGGGGAATGGCTGCAGCGGCACGAGGAAGATGAAGCCGTCGCGCTGATCCGCCACGCGCAGGAGCAGGGCATCAACATCATCGACTGCTGGATGCCCGATCCCAAATCGCGCGATATCATCGGCCGGGGCATCGCGGGCAGCCGCGACAAATGGGTGGTCCAGGGCCACATCGGCTCCACCTGGCAGGGCGGCCAGTATGTGCGCACGCGCGACATGGCGTTCGTGAAGCCCGCCTTTGAGGACCTGGTGGAGCGGATCGGCGGCGGCTATATCGACCTGGGCATGATCCACTACGTGGACGACATGGAGGACTGGAACGCATGCATGAACACGGCGTTCATAGACTATGTGCGCCGCCTGCACGCCGACGGCGTGATCCGCCACATCGGCCTCAGCACGCACAACCACCGCATCGCCCGCATGGCAGCGGAATCGGGCTTCATCGAGATGATCCTGTTCAGCGTCAACCCGGCCTTCGACATGAAGCCCGTGGACGGCGACTTCAGCTCCCTGAACAACGACTATGCCCGCGCGCTGAGCGGCATCGACCCGGAGCGCGCGGCGCTCTACCTGCTCTGCGAGGAGCGGGATGTCGGCATCACCGTCATGAAGGGCTTCTTCGGCGGCGCGCTGTTCGACGCCGGGCGCTCCCCCTTCGGGGTGGCGTTCACGCCGGCCCAGTGCATCCATTACGCGCTGACCCGCCCGGCGGTCGCCTCCGTGCTCTGCGGCTACGATACCATGGCGCAGATCGACGCGGCCGTCGCCTATGAAACCGCCTCCGGGGAGGAAAGGGACTACGCCTCCGTCATCGCCTCCGCGCCGCTGCACGCTTACAGGGGCCAGTGCACCTACTGCGGGCACTGCAAGCCCTGCCCGATGGACATCGACATCGCCATGGTCAACAAATTCTACGACCTCGCGGTGCAGCAGCCGGCCGTGCCGGAAAGCCTGCGCGCCCACTACCAGGCGCTGGGACACACGGCGGCGGACTGCGTCGGCTGCCAGAGCTGTGAGGCGCGCTGCCCGTTCGGCGTGAAAATCGCGGAGCGGATGCAGAAGGCGGCCGATCTGTTCGGCTGCTGACCGGACGAATAATACTCTGCCGCAGGACGGATACGCTATGAACACCGATTACAACACGGCCGGCGCCCCGGGCATCCGGTCCATTCCCCAGCAGCGCGTCATCGCGAAGATGGACGAATACATGAGCCGCCGCGACTACGCCGGCGCGGAAAGGCACCTGCTCTACTGGCAGGAAGAGGCCCGCCAGGGCGGCGACCTGCGCGGAGAACTGCTGGTGGCGAACGAGCTCATCGGCCACTACCGCAAGACCGGCGAACGGAACAAGGCGCTTAACGCCATTGAAACGGCGCTGCGCCTGCTGGAGGAGCTGGATTTCGGCGGCACCATCAGCGCTGGCACCACCTACGTGAACGCCGCCACGGCCCTCAACGCCTTCGGCGAAAACGAGCGGGCGCTGGCCCTGTTTGAAAAGGCCCGCGCGGTCTATGAATCCGGCGCGGATACTGAGCCCCGCCTGCTGGGCGGGCTGTACAACAACATGGCGCTGGCCTGCGTCTCCCTGGAGCGCTACGACGAGGCGGCGGCGCTGTACGACATGGCCATGGCCCAGATGGGCCGCGCGGAAAACGGCGCGCTGGAGCAGGCCATCACCTGCCAGAACATGGCCAACCTCGTGGAGGCGCGCGATGGCATGGAGCGGGGCGAACAGGACATCTTCGCGCTGATGGACCGGGCGGCCGCGCTGCTGGCCGACCCCGCCGTTCCGCGCGACGGCTACTATGCCTTCGTGTGCGAGAAGTGCGCGCCGACGTTTGAATACTACGGCTATTTCGCTGAGGCGGAGCGGCTGAACGGGGAGGCAAAGCGCATCTATGCGGGGACTTGACATCTCGCGCGCCTATTTCGAGGCGTATGGAAAGCCCATGCTCGAGGCGCAGTTTCCGGAGCTGCTGCCCCTGCTCGCCGCGGGCCTGTTCGGCAGCGGCTCGGAATGCTTCGGCTTCGACGACGACGTTTCGCGCGATCACGACTTCGAACCCGGCTTCATGCTGCTGCTGCCCGGCGAGGATGTGGTGGACCGCCGGACCGCCTTCCTGCTGGAACGGGCCTATGCCAGGCTGCCCCGGGAATTCATGGGGCTGAAGCGGGGGCTGGTGGGCCCGGTGGGCGGCGCCCGGCGCGGCGTCCTGCGCACGGCTGAGTTCTTCCGGGACAAGGTGGGCGCGGCGGACGGCGCGCTTACCCTCCGCCAGTGGCTTACCGTGCCGGAGCACGCGCTGGCCGAGGCGATGAACGGCGCGGTGTTTTTCGACGGCCGCGGCGAGGTGACCCGCATCCGCGAAGGCCTTGCGGGCTGGCCGGAGGACATCCGCCGCAAAAAACTGGCGGGGAGCCTGCTCATGATGGCGCAGGCCGGGCAGTACAACTACGCGCGCTGCCTCGCGCACGGCGAGACAGGGGCGGCCCAGCTGGCCGCCGTCGAGTTCGTGGAGCACGCCATGCGCGCCGTCTTCCTGCTCAACGGGGCGCACCGGCCCTACTACAAGTGGTCGTTCCGCGCCCTGCGGGCCCTGCCGAAGCTCTCCCTGCTGGCGGAGCTCATGGAATACCTCATCTCCACCGGCAACGACGCGGAGCTGGCCGGATCCAAGCGGGATGTGATCGAGGGAATGGCGGCGGACATCATCGCCGAACTGCAGGCGCAGGGCCTCACGGAGGCAGTCTGCCAGGACCTGGAGAAGCACGCCTATTCCGTGAACGACGGCATAGAGGACGGCGAAATCCGCAACCTGCACATCCTGGCGGCGGTGTAGGGTGCGGCGGTGAATCGGGAAAGGTCCTGCCCAATTGAGATTTGACGGAGGCATCTATGTGCATAGTATGCGACAGAATACAGATGATAAGGAATGGCACAAATCCATACTTTGTGAAGGAGCTTGATACAGGATATGTCGTAATCGGAGATAATCAGCACTTCAAGGGATATACGCTGTTTTTGCTCAAGGAGCATCGAACAGAGCTGTTTGAGCTGGAAGAAGCGTTGAAGTCAAAGTTTCTCAGCGAAATGACGATCGTGGCCGAAGCGGTATCAAGGGCGTTTTGCGCGGAAAAAATGAATTATGAGTGTTTGGGAAACGGAGACGCGCATGTTCACTGGCATTTATTCCCGAGAGTGCGCGGCGATATCGGCAATTATGGCAATAACGGCCAGGGCCCAGTCTGGTGGTATCCGAGGGAAAAAATGTATTGCGACGACAACAGGCCCGGCAGAGAAGAATTGGAAGCAATGAAGCAACGCCTGAGGCAAGAAATTGAAGCGCTGCTGACGTGACAAAGGCCGGCCTGCCAATTTCCCGCCCATGCCCTTCCCAAAGAAAGGAGAGCGACGATATGAAAATCCACGGCCTGCAAAAGATGACC
>LVAP01000018.1 GCA_001603025.1 Clostridiales bacterium Firm_10
CTAGAACCTGAATCTAGCGCGTCTGCCAATTCCGCCATTCCCGCGAATATGGTGGGCAGGGGTGGATTCGAACCACCGAAGCAATCTGCGGCAGATTTACAGTCTGCTCCCTTTGGCCACTCGGGAACCTACCCACGTGATGTAAAGTTGTCAATAGAGCTGGCGATGGGACTTGAACCCGCAACCTGCTGATTACAAATCAGCTGCTCTGCCAATTGAGCTACACCAGCGTGCGTTCGCATCCTCCGGCTCTGGAAGAAAACAGAATGGCGACCCGGAAGGGGCTCGAACCCTCGACCTCCAGCGTGACAGGCTGGCGTACTAACCAACTGTACTACCGGGCCGCATGGTGGGCCTTCAGGGATTCGAACCCGGAACCGATCGGTTATGAGCCGAGTGCTCTGACCGTTGAGCTAAAGGCCCTCGTTTCGCCCTAAAGGCTAAAAAATGGTGACCCCATCGGGACTCGAACCCGAGTTACCGCCGTGAAAGGGCGATGTCTTAGACCGCTTGACCATGGGGCCACGAGGATTTCTGGTCGGGGTGACAGGATTCGAACCTGCGACCCCATGCTCCCAAAGCACGTGCGCTACCAGACTGCGCTACACCCCGACAGGGCTCGTTGGGACGCCTGTTCTCACAAGCAACAAAAGGAATTATACCAGCAGGCTTTCATCTTGTCAATACTCTTTTTGTGAAATATTGTGTTTAGAAAGCGGTTAAGACGCTTTTTCCGGCAAGGTTGTGGCTTGCCGCCACCGCGCCGCTATGTTATAATGAACAACAGGCCGTTTCCCGGTGCGGGAAGCGGATAATAGCACCGTACTCCCGGCGCGCGATCGGCTGTCCGGCGCGTTTGAAACGAATGAAACAGCGCAGAATAAGTCGAAGGACTGCGGCACGCAAATCGACAAGGAGGCAGACGACATGACGATCAATGACAGGATTCACGGCTTTACCGTTACGAACATCCAGCCGGTTGCGGAGATCGGTTCGGAGCTGGTGACCATGCGCCACGACAAAACCGGGGCGCGCCTGCTCTGGATGAAGAACGGCGATGAGAACAAGCTGTTCTCCATTGCCTTCAAAACCACGCCGTGCGACGACACCGGCATCTTCCACATCCTTGAGCACTCAGTGCTGGGCGGCTCGAAAAAATACCCAGTCAAGGAGCCCTTCCTTGAGCTGATGAAAGGCTCCATGAATACTTTCCTGAATGCCATGACTTTCCCCGACAAGACCATGTTCCCGGTGTCCAGCCGCAATGACGCCGACTTCATGAACCTGACCCGCGTATATCTGGACGCCGTGTTCTGCCCGGCCATCTATGACAATCCTGGCATCTTCCAGCAGGAAGGCTGGCACATTGAGCTGCGCAGTCCTGAAGACGAGCCCATCTATAAGGGCGTGGTGTTCAACGAGATGAAAGGCGCGTTTTCCTCCGTACAGGACCGCATGGGCACGGAGATCAAGCGCATGCTCTTCCCGGATAACTGCTACGGTTTTGAGTCCGGCGGCGACCCGGCCGCCATTCCCGACCTGACCTACGGGCAGTTCCTGGCCGGGCACAGGGAGTTCTATCATCCCTCCAACGCGTATATTTACCTCGACGGCTCCGTGGACATCGACGCGGTGCTGGCGCTGATCGACGGGGAGTATCTCTGTGGGTACGATCGTTCGGACGCCGACCACAAGATTGCCCTGCAGGCACCCATCGCCCCGACGACACGGACGGCCGAATACGAGATCGCGCCGGAGGAGCCGGCTGAAAACCGCGCGCACGTCGCCGTGGGCAAGGTGCTGGCCGACTGGCGCGAGCGCGGAAAGCAGGTGGCGCTGAGGGCGGTGGGCGAAGTGCTGGCCGGCTCGAACGACGCGCCGCTCAAGCGCGCCCTGCTGGACACGGGCCTGTGCCGCGATGTGTCGCTGGATCTGGAGGACGGCGTGATGCAGCCCTTCGGCATCCTCAGTATCCTCAATACCGACGAGGCGCACGTCGGGACGCTGCTGGATGTGGTCAGGACGACCGCGGAGGATCTCATCGAAAAGGGACTGAACCGCGAGGACCTGGCCGCCGCCCTGAACCGGCTGGAGTTCCGCGAACGCGACGCGAAGGAGCCGAGGGGTCTCATCAGGAACATCAACATGCTGTCCAGCTGGCTCTACGGCGGCGATCCGCTGCTCTATGTGGGCTGCGATCAGGTGTTCAGGTTCCTGCGCGGCCAGCTGGACACGGGCTATTTCGAAGGGCTCGTGAGGGAATGGCTCCTGGAAGAAGAAGGCCGGGCAACGCTCACCATGCTGCCCTCCCGCACCTACGGCGAGCGGCTGCGCAAGGCGGAGGCCGCCCGGCTGAAGGCCATCAGCACCGCCTGGACGCCGGCCGAGCGCGACGAAATCATCGCGCAGAACGGGCGGCTGGATGCCTGGCAGCGGTCGGTCGACACGCCGGAGCAGCTGGCCACCATGCCGCAGCTGCCCCTGTCCGAGGTGAGCGAAAAGCCCCTGCCCATGCCCACGGAGGCGGGCGATGGGGAAGGCTTCACCGTGCTGTTCCACCAGGCGAAGGAGAAAGGCATCGTGTCGCTGAGGCTGTTCTTCTCGCTGGCCGACTGCGCGCCGGAGCAGATCTCCGCGCTGTCCGACATGACCTGCCTGCTGGGCAGCCTGCCCACGGCGCGCCGCGACGGGGCGGCGCTGCAGCGCGCTGTCAAGTCCCTGCTGGGCGAAACGCATTACAGCGTCGCGGCCTTCGGAAAGCGCGCGCGTCCCGAAGTGTGCCGTCCCTTCTTCGTGGCGAAGGCCCGCTTCCTTGAACAAAACGCGGACGAGGCGCTGGCCCTGCTGGCCGAAATCCTCACCGAGACGCAGTTTGACCACGCCGACGTCGTGCGCGAGCTGCTGCTGCAGGCCGACGAAGAGACCCGGCAGCGCATCATCGGCATGGGCAGCCGCTATGCCATGGGCCGTGCGTGCGCCGCGCTGTCCGCCGAGTCGGCCGTGACGGAACTGGCCGGCGGCTTCGAGGCGTACAGCCGGCGCCACCGGCTGCTGGCCGATGCCGACGCCGCGATCCCGGCGCTGATCCGCTCGCTTGTGGCCTTGCAGGGCGTGATCTTCACCCGCGCGCGACTGAGCGCCAGCCTGACCGCCAGCGCGAAGATGCCGCTGGCGAGGCTTGCCGCGCTGCTTCCTGAAGGCAAACGACCCACCGCGCAGGAGCTCGCCTTCTCCCTGGACCTGCCCGCGGCCCAGGGCATCCTGATCCCCGCGCCGGTGTCGTACTGCGGGTGGGCGCTGCCGCAGCGCGTGGATGACATGGCGGTGTGGAACGTGGCTTCCACGATCCTGTCGCTGGAATACCTGTGGAACGAGGTGCGCGTGAAGGGCGGTGCCTATGGCGCGGGCGCGAGCGTCAACCGGATGGGCGAGGCGGCTTTCTACTCCTATCGCGATCCCTCCCCGGCCGCGACGTTGGAGATCTGCCGGGGTGCCGCGGCCTTCCTGCGGCAGTACTGCGCGGATAAACCGTCGCTGGACCGCTACATCATCAGCACCATCGCCCAGGGTGAGCCGCTCCTCTCCGACAGCGAACGGGGCGGCGCCGCCGACGCGCTGTGGCTGCGCGGCGTGAGCGAAGAAGAACGCCTGGCTGAGCGCCGGCGCATGCTGGCCGTGACGGCCGCCGACCTGGAAGCTGTCTGCGATTGCCTTGAGACGGAGGGCATCCGCTGCGTCGTTGCGTCCCAGGAGGCGCTGAATGCCTGCGGCGGCCTGACCATCGAATCTATCTGAAACGGAAGCGGAGCTGCCGGCTTAGCCGGCAGCTCCGCAGGACATTGACAAACGCCGTGGTTTTCCCACAAACAAGGCCGCTCTCCCTTCCGGAAAGCGGCTTATCTTTTGCCTGTAAACGTGCTCATCACGCGCGATAAGAAGGGACGGCCCTTTTTCTGGTTGCGGATGGCTTCGGCGCTCATGTACGCGGCGCGGTATTGCTGGTTGTGCGGCTTCTGCCGCGCGGCGATGCCGAAATACAGCACGGCTTTTTCATATTCACCCTGCCGGAGCAGGATGGCCCCGAACAGGTAGTTCCACTCGGCGCTGCGGGCGGCGATGCGCATGAGGGCCTGCCGCGCGGCCGATACCTGGCCGATCTCCAGCAGCCTGCGGGCGTCGGCGAACTGCTCGTCCTCAGGTGTGACGGTGTTCAGGTCGATGCCGGAGGAGGAGGCTTCGATCGCCTCATGATAGGCGATGTTGATGGCGGTCATCTTCTGTTCGGCCCACATTCGCTCAGGTCCCGCGGGGAAGCGATCGGGATGCCAGCGCCGCGCCATATCGCGATAAGCCCGTCGGATTTCGCGCTCATCGGCGCTTCGGGCGATGCCGAGGATTTCATAGGCGTCTGCCACTGGCGTTCCCTCCTTCCCGGTTCAAAACTGCTCTTACTATTATACTACGCGATAATCCCCCTGTGCTCTGCCGTTTCCATTAAATTTTCGCCGCGGAAGGCGTAAATCCTGCCGCGGCGGTTAATTTATTTTATTTTTTGCCATTCAGCGCGCTCATTCGCCAGTAACGGGGGGCGAAGATGAGCAGCGCGGCTCCGGAAATACAGGCCATCAGCGCGAAGCCCATTTGGATGCTGCCCATGGTGCTGGCGACCAGGCCGCCGCCCAGGATGCCAAACGCCCGCGCGATGCCGAAGCCCACGACGGCGATGAGCATCTGGCCGCTGGCCTTCAGCTCGTCCGGAATGGTGTCGTTGATGTATTTGGACATGGACACGGTCATCACGATGAAGCCGCCGCAGTGCAGCACCTGGCTGGCCAGCGCCACATACGCGCTGCTTGTGGAGGCCAGCAGGATCCACCGCAGGGTCATGACCAGCGCGGAGATGGACATGAGCTTGCCCACGCCCAGCTTTTCATACAGCCTGTCCGCATTCAGAAGGAACGGGACTTCGCTCACCGCCGAGAGAAAATAGCAAAGGCCGAGCAGGCTGGTCGTGCCGCCCGGCAGCGAGGTGAAGTGGATGGAGAAGAAACTGTAGAAATAGCCCATCGTGAGCTGCAGGAGCATCAGCAGGGCGAGCAGCCCCGGCATGTGCTTCATTTTCAGGATGGCCGTTATGTTCATCTTCCGGCCGCCGTCAGACTGGTGCCCCGCGGTGACGGGCAGCACGCGCGAGAACAGCAGCAGCGTGACCAGCAGGGCGGAGGTGGCGTAGACGACCATCTCCATGCGGTCCGGCGGGAGGATCAGGCCCCACGCGAGGTTCATCACGGCGAAGGAAAGGCAGCCCATCAGCCTGATCGGTCCGAAGGGATATCCGCCCGGCGTAAGCGCCTCGAGGATGATCGAATCGCCCATCGGCTGGATGGAGGTGTAGGCCGCGGAGAACAGACAGCTGATTGGCAGCAGCCACCAGAACGAATCTGAGACCCTGAACAGCAGCACGATCACTGCGCTGAGTATAATCAGCCCGTTCAGCACGCGGTTGCGGCTGCCGGCCCGGTCGCCCGCGGCGCCCCACAGCGGCTGGGCGATGATGGCGACGATGGGCGTCGCGGCCAGGATGACGCTCAGCTGGGCGGTGGTCATGCCGGCCGATTCAAAATACTTTGACGCATAACCCTGATACACGGCGTTGGCCATGTAGTATAACGAGAGGAACAGGCCGTAGCGCCAGGGATAGTTTGTTCCTTTCATGGTTGGTCAGACCTCCTGCATGGAATGGGAGGGGCGGATGGAATGCGCCGGCCCCGAAGGCATTTTACCCTGTTTTGCGGGCGCGGATTCAGGACCCTTCGGCTTTCAGGCGTTCCACGAGCGCGCGGATGTGCGCCCTCGCCTCGCTCTGCTGGGCCCATGTTTCGTCCTGCGTGGGCGTCCGGTCGCCCATCAGGCCGATGAATTGGCTCACCTTGAGGCCCAGCGCCTGCTGCATTTCCTGATCGGACCCCTTGGGGCTCACCAGGTAGTAGCACAGCAGCGAATCCTCCTGGCCGATGCGGTGCGCGCGGTCCTCCGCCTGGGAATGCACGGCGGGCGACCAGTCCAGCTCGCCGAACACCACGCAGCTGGCGCGCTGCAGGTTGAGGCCGCTGGCTGAGCGCAGCGAAATGACGCACAGGTCGGTTTTGCCCAGCATGAAGGCGTTCACGGCGGCATCCTTCTGGGCGTCGGTCTCGCGGCCGGTGATGAAGACCGGCCTGTAGGGCTTGAATTCCCTTTTGTAGATGTCCATCACCCGGTGGTGATGGGCGAAGAGCAGCACCTTCTCGCCGCCGTCCAGCAGCGTGCGCACAAAGGCCGCCACATAGGGGGCCTTGGCGCAGCCGGTGGCCTGCCGCTCATCCTGCGAGATCTGATCTTCGATGAGGGCACGGCGCGATTCGTCTGCCTCGTCGAGCAGCTTCAGGCGCTCGAAGGCGGGGGATATCATCTCGCGGTACAGCGCGTCGTCCCAGTCGATCTCCTGCACGAGGCGGCGCTTGGGCGGGAGCTGCTTGAGCACATCCTGCTTGGTGCGGCGCAGCATGAGGCCTTCGCTGCGCAGGTAGTCGCCCAGAATCTCCGGCTTGGCCACGATGTTGCTGTTGTAGCCGTAGCACCATTCGCGCGAAAAGCTTTCCCAGTCGCCCAGAAAGTGGAAATCGAGGATGTTGACGACGTTCCAGATCTCGCCGCCGTTGTTGTAGATGGGCGTGCCGGACAGCCCGATCACGCTTTCCGCGGCGCCGGAGAGCAGGCTGGCGGCGGAGTATTTTTCCGTGCCGGCGCGCCGCAGCTCCTGAATCTCGTCGAAGATGACGGCGCGAAAGCCCACATCCGGCAGCACGTTCTTCCAGCCGCGCAGCAGCAGGTAGTGGATGATGTACACGTCCGCCTCGGGCAGCCTGTAGGGCGTGAGGCCGCGGATGACATGCACGCGCAGGCCGTTTTCCATCTTCAGGAAACGCTCAGCCTCCCGCGTCCAGTTGCGCACCAGGTGCGCCGGCACCACGACCAGCGCCGGGAAGTTTGCCGTGGCGGCCAGATAGGCCAGCGCCTGCACGGTCTTGCCCAGGCCCATCTCATCGGCCAGCAGCGCGCGCGTGCTGCTCAGCAGGAACGCCAGCCCCTGCTGCTGGAAGGGCATCAGCTCGCCCTTAAAGGCGCTTTCGGGCGGCGTGGCGAACTGAGGCGCGGCCAACTGGCGTTGCCGCTGGACGGCGTATTCGCGGGCCTCTTCGAGCGCCTGTTCCCAGCGCGCCTGGTCGGCCTCGCGGATTTCCAGGGGGTAGCGCAGCATGAGCCAGTTCAGGTCCCCGATGATGCGCCGGTGGGCGGTGAACCGCGCGACACCGCGGCCGCGTCCCTCGCAGCCCGGAAAGAGGCGCTTGGCCAGCTCGGTGACACAGGGCTCGCCCTTGATCATCCAGCATCTGGCGCGGCGGTTATAACTCAGCGTGCCGTAGGTTTTGCCCGTCACGGCCGCGTCCCGCAGGTAAGCGGGGTAGATATCCGGGAAATCATAATCATTCATGGCAGTGCGATGCCCCATAACCTGTTGAGCCCGACGACGAGAATTGGCTTGCCGCACAGCAAGGAAGGCAGGAAGACGCGCGTATCGACCACCAGGATGAGCGCTTCGAGCGCATCCTGCTCGAGATAGCGCCGGCACTGCTCGGTGAGGCGGCGTCTGTCCGGTTTGCCGCGCTTGACCTCAATGCCCACGCCGTCCACCAGGAAGTCGATGCGGCAGCGCGGCGCGATCATTGCCTCGTGCTGTACGGAAAAGCCGCCGTCTTTCAGGGCGGCGGCGATGAGTGTGTGAAGCTGATACTCGCTCTCGGTGAGCGGAATGCGCAGTGTCTCAAGCGCGTGCCTCAGCATATTGAGCTTTCCGGATAGTTCGTTCTGCATGGCCGTCATGAGGCGGGGTCGGGCGCTCCGCATTCGGGGCAGGGATTGTAGCCGGCGCGGATGGCCTGGGTGAGCGTGACGGAAGGCGTGGTGCTCTTGACCCACTGGCAGTCCTTGTTGTGGTAGTACTGCCCGCCTGTGTTGCAGTAGACGATGACGGGCTGCGGGGTGGGGCTGGTTTCCACGATGATGGCGGTGCGCCGCGGGGTGTATACGTCGATCGACTCGCGGTCGGCGGGCGCTTCCGGGCCGAGCATCTCAACCTGCAGGTGATCGCCCACCACGCGCACACCGCCGGTCTGCCGGGCGGGCGGATCCGTCATGGGCGTGAGGATCAGCACGATGACGAAGGCAACGAGGGCCGACGCGCCGATCTTGACAAGGCGGGGCCAGCGGGTGCGCGTCCACATGAGGTAAAGCCCCAGCGGCGGACAGAGCACCAGGCGCAGGATGACGCCTATGTTCCTGCGGCGCTTCCTGGCTGCGGCCCGGTCGATGTTCCTGTTCAAGACGGAGTCACGCCCTTCTTCTGTAAACATAACGATGCCATATATCAAATCACCCTATATTCTACTCCCGCCGGGGAGGGAAGACAAGGAAAGAAATGTTGCTTTTTATCATCATTTTTCCACTGCTGCCGTAACAAATAAAAGGAAGGGCCCGGACGGTCGGGAAAAGCCGTCCGGGCCCTGGAGAACGGGGTCAGGCACACGATGTCACACCATCATTTCCACGCCGAACACGGTGCGGAAACCCGCGCGGCGGATGGGGAACAGCGTGTAGTTCTTGCGGGTGGGATGAACGCGGTTGGTGAGCAGCACCACATACTCGCCGGACACGGTGTCGATCCACAGGCTGGTGCCGGTGAAGCCGGTGTGCCCGATGATGTTGCCCTCGCGGCGCTCGCGGTAAGCGATCCAGCCCAGGCAGCGGTTCTCGCCCAGGTGCGCGGTCTGGTTGGCAAAGGCCTTGTCCAGCCAGTCCTTCTCGAAGAAGGGATGGCAGCGCTCCGGGATGATGGCCGCGCAGAAGCGGCCCAGGTCCTCCGCCGTGGAGAACACGCCCGCATGGCCGGCCACGCCGCCCAGCATCCAGCTGGTCTCGTCGTGCACGGTGCCGCGCACAGGGGCTTCGTCCCGGTCGGTGCGGAATTCGGTGGCGGCGCAGTAGGTGCCGCGGGCGGGGTTATAGGTGGTGTGGGTCATGCCCAGCTCGTCGAAGATCTCGCGTGCCACCTGATCCTGCGGCTTGCCATAGGCCTGGGCGATGATCTCGCCCAGGAAGATGAAGGACAGGTCGCTGTAAAGCACCTGGCCGTTCCTCGGCTTCACCGGCTCGAGGGAGAGCAGGCCGTCGATGCGCTCCTGGCGGGTTTCACCGAACTTATCCGGCCAGCAGTCCGGCACGAAGCCGGCGGTGTGGGTGAGCAGGTTCCACAGCGTGACTTCTTTCAGCGCGGGGTGCATGGGGCGGTCAAGCATCTCGGGCATGGTATCATGCAGGGTGAGCTTGCCCTCCTGCAGCAGCTTCATGATGGCGGGCCAGGTGCCCGTCAGCTTGGTGAGGGACGCGATATCGAAGGAGGTGTCCTTCGTCATGGGATCGCGGGTGGGCAGCAGCTGGGCGTATCCGTACGCCTCGTGCAGCAGCGTCTCGCCGTTGCGTCCCGCCAGCAGCACCGCGCCGGGGAACTTCTCTTCTTCCACGGCCTGCCTGATCTGCTCGTTGAACAGCGCCAGGCCCTTCATATCCATCATTGTGAACCGCTTCCCTTCATTGTAAGATTAATTGGAGTGGGGAATATGCGTTGCCTGCGTCAATCATCCTGCCTGTCCGATGTCGAGCGGCCGTAATACGGCAAATCGCCGTAATACCGGCCCTTCAGCGTACAGCCGGAATAATAGCGCCGGAAATACAGATAATCGTCGCAGTACCGGTTACAGGAGTAGTCGTAAACCGTCCGCTTCTCGAACAGCCGAAAGCCGCTCTTCTCCGCCGTCCGGCGGGAGGCGGGGTTATCCACATCCATGACCACGATCAGATAGTCGATGCCGCGCGTCCGGCAGACAGACTCGGCGAAGGCCGCGGCCGCTTCGGAGGCGCAGCCTTTCCCTGCAAATCTCCCGATCATCATCCAGCCCAGGCTGTATTCGCGCAGCATGATCTGTTTGCAGAAAGTCAGGCAGCCCATGACATCGCCGGTTTCCCTGCTCTCGATGGCGTAGCAGCGCCACGCGTCCAGGTCGCCGGCGTCCTCAATCCGTTTGAATTCGCGGATATATTTTGGCATGTCTTCGCGCCGTACGCCGACATCCAGAAAATCCGGGCAGAATTCCAGAACCTGCGGATCGGTTTTGATGTCGTATAAAGCCTGGGCGTCGTCCTCGCGGAAGGAACGGACGATCAGCCTTTCGGTTTCGATGCGCATATCGCTTCCACCCTATGTCCGTCAGGAAAAAATCGCGCGATTCCTGCGGCACGACTGCACCGCCGGAATCGCGGCATTATCCTCAGAACCGGCCGCCCAGCTTCTTCAGGGTGTTCAGGCTGTAGAGCATGCAGTCAAGAGAGCCTTGCTCCACGGCGTTGTCCTGCTCGATCATGGCGTATTTCACGCCGATGTCGTCGCAGGCCTTCATGATGGCCGTCCAGTTCATGTTGCCCTTGCCGATGGGGGCGATGACGTTGCGGTTCTCGGCGGTGCCGTTCATTTCCTTGAAGTGCACCACATCCATGCGGCCCCGCACCTTCTCGATCCAGTCCAGCGGGCTGGCGCCGCCCATCTGCACCCAGAACACGTCCAGCTCAAACTGCAGCGAGGGCGAGCTGTTCTCAAACAGCAGCTCCAAGCCGGTCTTGCCGACCTTCTCGAAGCGGGCGAACTCAAAGGCGTGGTTATGGTAAATGAAGTGCATGCCGCTGTCCAGCAGCCTGTCCGCGATTTTGCTGGCCTTTTCGGCAAAGGTGATGAAGCCCTCGGGAGTGGAGCGGTATTCGCCCGGCAGGCCGCCGATGCCCGGATACGCGCAGCCCAGCGTCTGATGGTAGCGGATGACCTTGTCCAGGTCCTCCTCCATCTCCTGGAAGCCGATGTGCGTGCAGATGCAGGTCAGGCCGGATTCATCCAGCATGTCGCGAAGCTGCTCGGCGGGAATGTCGCGGTTGTAGCCGGAAAGCTGGCAGGTGTTGTAGCCCATGGCCTTGAGCGCCTTCATGGTCAGCAACATTTCGTCCGCGTTCTGGCAGTGGTTGCGTACAGAATACATCTGCGCGCCGATCTGTAAATTCGTCATCTCAAACCCCTCCATTTTTCAGACTGACCTTATTCGCCGGTTTTCAAACTACGCCCTGTCCAGCTCGATCCACTTGCCCTCTTCGCTGGAGCGCACGATGTTCAGCACCAGGCTGAGCGCCGGGAAGGCGCTGCGGCCGTCGAGCCAGAAGTGGCGCTTTTCGGCGAGGCAGGTGTAGTAATCCTCAAGCTGGGCGCTGTGGCCGCTGCCCCAAACGCTCTTGCCCACCACGGTTTTGTTGTCTCCTGCGTCGATGAGCTTCAGCTCCCCGTTTTCAACGGCGTACAGCTTGGGCCCGAACAGCTTCAGGGCGCCCTTTTCCAGGTGGATGTTGATCTCCACCGGGTCGTCGGCCACGTTGTTGTTGCTGGTGTGGATCACCGCGCGCTGGCCGCCCTCGTAGAGCGCCACGGCCATGGCATTGTCTTCCACCTCGATGGTGCCCTCGTTGAGGCCGGTGAACACCGAGCCGCGCACCTTCGCGATGGGGCCGCCCAGGTAGCTCAGCAGGTCCAGCGTGTGAATGGACTGGTTGATGAGCGAGCCCGCGCCTTCGGTGGCCTTGGCGCCGCGCCAGCCGGATTCGGTATAGTAAGCGCCTTCGCGCCGCCAGCACACGGACGCGCTGACGCCCAAAAACGCACCCAGCTCGCCGGATTCGATGATTTTTTTGGCGTGCTGAACGGAGGAAATGTAGCGGTTCTGGAAGATGACGCCCAGCGAGCCCGCGCCGGGCTGCTCGGAAGCGGCGATCATGGCGCGCGCGTCTTCAACGGTGGTGGCCATGGGCTTTTCGGTGATGACGTTCCGGCCCAGGCGCAGCGCCTCGATGGTGACGGGCGCGTGCAGGTAGTGAGGCAGGCAGATGTGCGCCACGTCGATGTCAGGAAGCGCGACCACGTCGTGCCAGTCGGCATAGCCCTTCGCCCCGGTCTTTTCCACCGCTTTGGCCAGGCGATCCTCGCGGATGTCGCACACAGCGGCGATTTCCACGTTCTTCATGCCCTGCAGCGCCGCGATGTGCACCTGGCTGATGCCGCCGCAGCCGATGACGGCCGCGCGGAATTTCTTCTGTTCCATTGTCAGTTCCCTCCCGAATCAGTTGCTATTTGGCGGTTGTGAAAACATAGGCGCCGATTGAAACGGCCACGGCCAGGTTCAGCGAGTCGATCTCCTTCGACTGGGGAATCAGCACGCTCTGGCCGAGCTGCGCGAAGCGAGGGGGCAGGCCGGTCTGCTCGTTGCCGAAAACCAGCGCGTAGAGCGGCGCGTGCCCGGCGGCGGCCGCGTTCAGGGGAATCGCGCCGTCCAGCATGAAGGGGTACAGCGCGTGGCGGGGATACAGCGCCCGGTAGTCCTCGAACGCGTCGAACGTGCGCACGTTCATGGCGTAGAAGGCGCCCATCGAGGCGCGCAGCACGTGGGGGTCGAAGGCGTCCACGCAGGGCCTCACGATGGCCACGTCCCGCAGGCCGAAGCCCAGGCAGGCCCGCAGCGCGGTGCCCAGGTTGCCCCCGTCCGAGATCTGGCACAGCACCACATGAGGCCTGTCTTCGTTCAGGGCGGCCTCGTATTTCTCGAACACCAGCGCGGCGAAGCAGTTGTCCTTCTGGGATTCCCGCCGCAGCACGCGGTCGGCGAACTCCTCGCGGATGCCGAGGGCGGCACACCGCTCGCGCAGCAGCGAGACGCCCTCGTTGCGCAGCCCTTCCGTGTGCAGCAGCAGGCGGGAGACCGCCTTCGGACGCGCCTCCAGCAGCTTCAGCGCGGGAAACACGCCCAGCGCGTAGCTGTAGGGGAGCCTGCGGCTGTACGGTTCGAGCCTGGGCAAGAAAAACACCCCCGCTTCCCATATTCCAACAGTATATAGTATACACCAGCGGGACTGAATTCGCAATGCGTGATGAGAAATAAAACAAAAGAACCCTTGCATTCTGACAAAAATGCGCTAAACTGAGAGAGAACAGTGTAAGAGAAGGAGCCTGCGGTGTATGAGATTATTTGACACGCACTGCCACATCACCGACGAGCGGTTCGACGAAGACCGCATCGCGGTGATCGGGCGGATGCAGGAGGCGGGTGTGGAACGCGCGCTGATCGTGGGCGACGGCGCCATCGAGGAACAGCCCGCCTTCGCGTTGGCGGAGCGCTACGACTGGATGTACGCCGCCACAGGCGTGCATCCCCACGACGCGGCCCGCTGGGACGGGGAGGCCCGCGCCCGGGTCGAGCGGTGGATGGCGCATCCCAGGGCCGTCGCCCTGGGGGAGATCGGGTTGGACTACCACTACGACCTGTCCCCGCGCGACGTCCAGAAGCGGGTGTTCGACGAGCAGCTGGACATGGCCCTGCGGCTCGATAAGCCGGTGATCCTGCACATCCGCGAGGCGCACGGCGACGCCACGGACATGCTTGCCGCGCGCTGGAAGGCGGGAAAGCTGCCGCGCGGCGTGATGCACTGCTACACGGGCAGCTGGGAGAGCGCGAAGCAGTATCTCGCCATGGGCCTGTACATCTCCTTTTCCGGCGCGGTGACGTTCAGGAACGCGCCCAAACTCAGCGAAGTGGCAAAAAACATGCCCCTTGAGCGGCTGCTGGTGGAGACCGACTGCCCCTATATGGCGCCGGTGCCCATGCGGGGGCAGCGGAATGAGCCCGCGTTCGTGGCCTATACGGCGCGGAAGGTGGCCGAGATCCGCGGCATGGCAGAGGACGACCTGGCGCTGGCCGCGCTGGAAAACGGCAGGCGGCTGTTTGGTATCGACTGACGGAGGGAGGGAACCCCATGGGCAAATACGCCATAGGCATCGACTTCGGCACGCTGTCGGCCCGCGCGCTGATCGCCGAGATCGGCACGGGTCGTGAAGCCGCGCAGGCCGTGATGGATTACCCCCACGGCGTCATGGATCGGGCGCTGCCCGACGGCACGCCTCTGCCGTCCGATTGGGCGCTGCAGCATCCCGGCGATTACTTGGCGTGCCTTGAACGCATCATTCCGGAGGCGATCGGGCGGGCGGGCATCAGCGCCGCGGACATTGTGGGCGTGGGCATCGACGCCACCACCTGCACGCTCATTCCCGTCGACAGGGACGGCACGCCCCTGTACATGCTGCCCGGACTGGAGGGCGAGAAGCACGCTTACGCCAAGCTGTGGAAGCACCATGCCGCCCAGAAATACGCCGACGCCATGACGGAAACCGCGCGGGAGCGGGACGAGGCGTTCCTCACGCGCTGCGGCGGCCGGGTCTCCTCGGAGTGGCTGTTTCCCAAGGTGTGGCAAATGCTGGAGGAGGCCCCGGCCCTGTACGCGCGAACCGACCGCTTCATCGACGCGGCGGACTGGATCGTGCTCCAGCTCACCGGCTGCGAGGCGCGCTCCAGCTGCCTCGCGGGTTACAAGGCGTTCTGGAACGCGCGGGACGGCTACCCGTCGGACAGCTTTTTTGCGGCGCTCGATCCGCGCCTGCAGCACGTGGTGGATGAAAAGCTGTCGCGCCGCGTCCAGCCCGTCTGCACGCGCGCGGGCTTCGTGACGGAGCGGGCCGCGCGCCTCACCGGGCTGCGGGCGGGCACCGCGGTGGCCGTCGGCACCTCCGACGCGCACGTTGCCCCGCCTGCGGCGGGCATCACCGAAACGGGCCGCATGCTCATGATTATGGGCACTTCCACCGTGCACCTGGTGCTGGACGGCGCCTGGCACGACGCGCCCGGCATCTGCGGCGCGGTGAAGGACGGCATCGTGCCGGGCCTTATCGGCTATGAAGCCGGACAGTGCTGCGTGGGCGACCATTTCGACTGGTTCGTGAAAAACGGCGTGCCGGAGGCGTATGCGCGGGAAGCGGCGGCCCGTGGCCTGGACCTGTACGCGCTGCTCACCGAAAAGGCGGCGCGGATGGCGCCCGGCGAGAGCGGGCTTGTGGCGCTGGACTGGTGGAACGGCAACCGCTCCGTGCTGGTGGACGCCGGCCTCAGCGGTGTTCTCATGGGGCTGACGCTCGCCACCCGTCCCGAGGAGATCTACCGCGCGCTGATCGAAGCCACGGCCTTCGGCACGCGGGTGATCGTGGAAAACTTCGAGGCGCATGGCCTGGCGCTCAGCGACATTGTGGCCTGCGGCGGCATCGCGCGGAAAAACGCCTTCTTCATGCAGGTTTACGCCGACGTGCTGGGGCGCGAAATCCGCGTGGCGAAGAGCGCGCAGACCGCGGCGCTCGGCAGCGCGCTGATGGGCGCGGTGGCGGCGGGCGAGGCGGCGGGCGGCTATGACGGCATCGGCCGGGCGGCGGCTGAAATGGGCGGCCTGCTCGAGGCGCGCTATGCGCCGGATCCCGCGGCGCACGCGGTTTACGACCGGCTTTACGCCGAATACCTGCGCCTGCACGACTGGTTCGGCCGCGGCGGCAGCGACGCGATGAAACGGCTCAAAAACATCCGGGAGGCGGCCCCCAGCGGCCGGAGAGGACGGAAATGATCTACACCGACAGGACGAAGCGGGCCGTCAGGCTCATGTTCGAGGCCCACAGGGACCAGACCGACAAAGGCGGCCTGCCGTACGTTTTCCATCCGTTCCACCTGGCCGAACAGATGACGGACGAGGCCACAACGGTCGCCGCGCTGCTGCACGACGTGGCGGAGGACACAGACTGGACACTCGAGGACCTGCGCCGCATGGGCTTCGGCGACGACGTGTGTGATGCGCTGGCGCTGCTCACGCACGATCCGGCCGTGCCGTACATGGATTATGTGGCGGCGATCCGCGCCAATCCCATCGCGCGGGCGGTCAAGCTGGCCGACCTGCGGCATAACAGTGACCTCAGCCGGCTGGACGCGCCGGACGAAAAGGCCCTCGCGCGCGTCGAAAAATACAAAAAGGCCATCGCGCTTCTCACGGAAGCGTGACGGCGGGGAGAGTATTCCGATGGACAGGGAAACAGGGAAGAAAATCCGCCTCGTCGCGCTGGACATGGACGGCACCATCACTCAGCACAGGACGCCGCTGGAGCCCCGGAACCGCGCCGTGCTGGACGCGCTGGCCGCCAGGTACCGTCTGGTGATAGTAGGAGCGGGCGCCTGCCGGCGCATACACGGCCAGCTCGGCGGCTATCCGCTGGATGTGATCGGCAACTATGGCATGGAGACGGGGGAGTATGACCGAGAAAAGGGCGAACTGACGATTGTGGAGAGCCACACGGCGGCTGTCGAGCCGAAGGAGGAGGTGCGCGAGCGCGTGACGCGGCTGCGCCGCCTGTTCGGCATGGAGCGCTTCGCGGGCGATACGGTGGAATTTCATCCCTCGGGCATGATCACCTTCCCACTGCTGGGCACAAAGGCCGACATCGCCGACAAGCTGGCCTTCGATCCCGACAGGAGCCGCCGCCGCCCGCTTTATCCCGTGGTCAGGGAAGCGTTTTCGCAGTACACGGTGTTCATCGGCGGTTCATCGTCGTTCGACATCGTGCCCAGGCCGTACAACAAGTTGTACGCCCTCGAGCGCTACTGCGCGCGCCGCGGCTTCGCCCACGACGAGGTGGTGTTCTTCGGGGACGACTACCTGGAGGGCGGCAACGACCGGCAGGTGTACGAATCCGATTTTCCCTTCGTGACCGTGGACGATTACCGCGATTTTCCCGAGCGGGCGCAGGCGGTGCTGTAAAAAAAGAGAAAAAGCCGCGCGGCTGTCCGCGCGGACCGATCCATCACTTCAGGAGCGGGGCGCTCAGCGCCCCAGCTCCTTTGTCTTTTCAAAGGCGGCGATCACCGCGTCCATCACCGCGGCGCGGAAGGCTTTTTCCTCCAGCGCGCGCACGCCCGCGATGGTGGAGCCGCCGGGGCTGCACACGGCGTCCTTCAGCGCGCCGGGGTGCTTCTCGCCGCGCCCGGCCAGCGCCGCCGCGCCGGCCAGCATCTCCGCGGCGTAGGAGAGCGCCTTGGCGCGGGGCAGGCCGCATGCCACGCCGCCGTCCGCCAGCGCCTCAATGAACATGTACGCGAACGCCGGGCCGCAGCCGCTGATCGCGCTGCCCGCGTCGATGAGCTTTTCCGGCAGCCGGTCAAAGGTGCCGGCGGCGCGCAGGGCAGCCAGGAAGTCGCCGATCTCGCCCTCCGTCACGCGCTCGTCCGCGTCCATGAGGATCACGCCCCGGCCGATTTCCGCCGGGGTATTGGGCATGATGCGGATGACGGGATAATCGCCGCCCGCCATGGCGGCGATCTGGGCCATGGTGAGCCCCGCGGCCATGCTGACCAGCACAAAGCGGTCCTGCCGCGCGGCCAGGACCGGCGCGATGCCGGCGAGCATGTCCGCCATCATCTGCGGCTTAACCCCCAGCATGATGAAGCGGGCTTTCGCGGCGTTTTCATTGCCGCCGTGGGCGCAGCCGAGCCGCTCGGCCAGCTGTTCCGCCTTCTGCGGCGTGCGGTTGCTCAGGATGATACGCGCGGGGTCGACGGCCTTCGCCGCGGCCCGTGCCAGCGCGCCGCCCATGCTGCCTGTCCCGATGAAGCCGAATTCGTAGTTTGCCATGAAAAATCCTCCCATCCGAGCGGGAAACCGGAATGCCGACGCGTTTATTTTATGACTGGACGCAGGGGGGTGTCAAGAGCCCGGCCGCACCCGGCGAATTCTTGTGCGCGTTTCATTGTTGACAACGAAGACATTTTACGATATAATAACACATGTAACATAGGTGACAGCTGCATGGGGGTGTAAACTTGAACGGCAATTCTGCGATGCGCCTGAGAGGGCGCATGGGTTATTGGGAAGGCGTCAAGAAGAGCTTCAAGCGCAACTGGCAGCTCTACTTCTTTGTGGCGCCGGCGGTGGCTTATTACATCATCTTCCACTACCTCCCCCTCTATGGCATACAGATCGCCTTTAAGGACTACAAGGCGGTCAAGGGCATCGTGGGGAGTCCCTGGGTGGGCTTCAAGCATTTCCAGACGTTCTTCAGCTCCTATCTGTGCGTTGACCTGGTGCGGAACACGCTTCTGGTGAACATCTACAACCTCCTGTGGGGATTCCCGATTCCCGTCATTCTGGCGCTGTTCCTGAACCGGCTGAGCAGCCCGAAATTCAAGAAATTCTCGCAGACGGTCATCTATGTCCCGCACTTCGTGTCCACGGTCGTGCTGGCCGGTATGATGTACATCTTCCTGGATCCCAACAATGGCTTTGTGAACGCCATCGTCAAGGCGCTGGGCGGCACGCCGCAGTACTTCATGGCCGAATCCCGCTGGTTCCGCACCGTGTTCATCGCCTCCGGTCAGTGGCAGAACGCCGGCTGGGGCACCATCGTGTATCTGGCGGCCCTCACCGGCATCGACCAGGAAATGTATGAGGCGGCCCGCATCGACGGCGCCAGCATCATGAAGCAGATCTGGTACATCGACCTGCCTTCCATCATTCCCATGGCCATGATGATGCTCATCCTGAACGCCGGCTCCGTCATGGCGGGCAATATGACCAAGACGCTGCTGCTGCAGACGGCGGGCAACAAGGGCGCGTCCAACACCATCGGCGTATACGTATACACCATGGGCCTGACGCAGGCGCAGTTCTCCTACACCGCCGCCATCGGCCTGTTCCAGAATGTGGTCAGCTTTGTGATGGTCATGAGCGTCAACGCCGTTTCGAAGAAGCTCAGTTCGATCAGCATGTTTTGATGAAGGGGCGTGAAAGAGATGGCGGAAAACATCAAAAAGCGCGTTCACGGCCACGGCATGGATCGCATGACGATGGGCGACAAGATATTCACCGTGTGCAATTACATCTTCTGGGTGATCGTGCTGCTCATCGTGCTCTATCCCCTGTATCTGATTGTCATCTGCTCCGTATCCGATCCCTATGCCGTCATGAACGGCGAGGTCCTGCTGCTTCCGGTGGACTTTTCCTGGATCGGCTATGAAAAGATACTCGCGTATAAGACGCTGTGGGTGGGCTACGGCTGGTCCCTGATCTATACGGTGGGCGGCACGCTTCTGGGCATCACCCTCACCATGGGCCTGGCCTACGCCCTGGCCAATCAGTTCCCCGGCAAGGGCCTGGTGAACTTCATGGTCATCTTCACCATGTTCTTCTCGGGCGGCCTGATTCCCACATTCCTGGTGATGAAGGACATCGGCCTTTATAACAATCCGATGATACTGATCCTGATGGGTTCCCTCAGCGTGTTCAACACCATGATCGCCCGCACCTACCTGCAGACGTCCATTCCCAGGGAGCTGCACGAGGCGGCGGAGATCGACGGCGCGGATCACTTCCAGTATTTCTTCAAGTGCGTCCTGCCCCTGTCCGGCACCATTCTGGCGGTGCTTTCCGTCTACATCGCCGTGGCCCGCTGGAACGATTACTTCACCGCCCTGGTTTATATCCGCGACAAGCAGTACTGGCCGCTGCAGACGGTTCTGCAGAAGATCCTGGCCAGCCTGACGTTCTCGGCCGGCGACGTGGCCGAGATGTTCCAGGACAACTACACCGACGTGGCCGAGACGCTGCGCGTCTCCAACGTGGTGAAGTACTGCGCCATCATCGTCTCCACGGTCCCCGCGGTGGTGCTGTACCTCGTCATGCAGGACTATTTCGTCAAGGGCGTCATGATCGGCTCCGTGAAGGGCTGACGACAGGCGATCATATCCGGCGCAGAGACCGGTTATGAATATCAAATCAACTATGAAGGGAAGGTTTGTCTATGAAGAAATCTCTGGTAGCCTTGTTGCTTGCGCTGGCGATGATTCTCAGCTGCTGCGCTTATGCTGAGGAGTTCACGCCCCGCACCGTGCTCACCAACTCCGACGGCACCTCTATGGATCTGCCCATCACCACCGAGCCTGTGACCTTCACCGTCATGCAGTGCATCCGCGACACGGACGCCACCACCCTGAGCCCGGATTTCTGGTATGTCAAGAAGTGTGAAGCCGACACCGGCGTTCACATGGAGTACACCCAGGTGAACACCTCCGACTGGTCCACCCAGACCAACCTGATGTTCGCCTCCGGCGACTATGCCGACATCATCATCCGCAGCAACGGCACCATCGACACCGAGATGTACGGTGTGGATCAGGGCATCATCATCCCCGTGGATGACCTGCTCCAGTACATGCCTGTGCTGAAGGCCCGCATGGATGTGGATCCCGCCTACTATTCCTCCATCATCCGTTCGGATGGCCATATGTACGGCTTCCCGAAGGCTGCCGATGACGGCACCCGCCTCGGCAACGGCTGGTTCATCAACAAGACCTGGCTGGACAACCTGGGCCTTGAGATGCCCGACACTCCCGAGAAGCTGCTGGATGCCCTGCGCGCTTTCATCAAGGAAGACGCCAACGGCAACGGCGACGCCACCGATGAAATCGGCTATGAGGCCGTCTTCGACGAGATGCAGAACAACATCCCCTCGATGTGGGGCATCGGCGAGCGCAACGAGCACTTCATGATCGACGATGACGGCAAGGTCATCTTCACCCCCTTCCACGAGCATTATCGCGAGGCCGTCGAGTTTATGGCCACGATGTATGCCGAGGGCCTGATGGATCCCGCCACCATCACCCAGGACAGCAACACCAAGATCGCTGTTTACAACCAGAACAACATCGGTATGGCCACCTGCCATCGCCTGCGCTCCATGGGCTGGGACGTCCTGCTTGAGGACATGGTCTGGCTCCCGCCGATCTCTGCTGAAGGCTGCCAGTTCCAGTGCTCCACCAGCATCGGCGCCGCCTCTGAAGACTGCTACCTGACCGTCGCCATCCCCGAAGACAAGCTGGAAATCGCCGCCAAGTGGGTTGACTACCTCATGTGCGACCAGTCCATGTACGAGACCTTCTATGGCCCCGAGGACAACATCTGGTCCTGGAATGCCGATGGCAAGTGCGAAATCGGCCCCGCGGGCGACCAGGGCGTCATGGAATACTCCATGGGCGTCAACGGCATCTACTACCTGCCGTCCTTCTACTACAACGAGACCTTCGTGCAGCCCGACTACCGCGTGGAGCGCATCGAGTACATGGCGTACTATAAGGAGAACGGTTGCCTGCAGAAGAATCCCTCCGGCATCCTGTCCAACGCTGTGTCTCTGACGCCTGATCTGGCCGCCGAGAAGACCCAGATCTTCGCCAACCTGGAGACCATCTACGACCAGGCTGTGGCCGACATGATCATGCACGGCGTGACCGACGCAGCCTGGGACAGCATGATCAGCTCCCTGAAGGCCGCCGGTGCGGATCGCTATGTTGAGATCTACCAGAATGCCTACGACGAGTATCTCGCCAAGTAATAACCGGAGAGGGAAAACAGAGGCTCCGTGCCTCACGATCTGATCAATTCTCTCAGCCTGGCATCGGCTTTCCGCCGATGCCAGGCGTTTTCTGTCCGGGAGGTTACGGCCAAAGCGACGCCCGCGGCCAGGCGGCCCCGCTGGGACGAAGTCCTAAATATTTCCTTGCCGCTCGCCGGCATCGACATGCCGATTTGCCGGCATTTGGCTGGCTTTGCGATGCACGGCGCCGCTGACGAGAACCGGGATACCTTTCGGGCCGATCTGATCCGGCGGGCCGTGAGATTATGATTTCGTGAAACAATTGACAGGGCGGTCATTATCCTGTAAAATTAGTTTTAATGGGTCGTTTTTTGTCGGCCCGGGGCGAGGCTGCACTGCGGGCCCGCAATTCACGAGAAAGGCGAGGGGGCTGAACCGTATGTCTGTTGCATGGTATGTCATTGTGCTGTGCGCCGTTGCGGCGGCAATTGTCTACGTCGGCTGGAATTATCTGCGCATCAAGGGAATGCCTGAGGGTACGGCCGAAATGTCGGAGATGGCCGCCATCATCCGTTCCGGCGCGAATACCTTCATGATTACTGAGTACAAAACCATTACGATCGTGGTGGCCGCGCTTGCGCTGATCTTCAGCCTGTTTGTTGAAAAGACCAGCGGCATCACCTTCCTGGTGGGCGCCTGCATGTCCTCCGTGGTGTGTGTGCTGGGCATGAAGAGCGCCACCTACGCCAACGTGCGCACTGCGAACAAGGCGCGCGAATCCATGTCGATCGGCGAGACGGTGAAAGTCGCGCTGTGCGGCGGCTCCATTTCCGGCCTGGCCGTTCAGGCTTTCGGCCTGCTGGGCCTGGTGCTGGTCGTCATCATCGGCGGCCTCAGGCATGACGCTGTGGGCGGCGGCCTGCTGGTGCAGCTGAACGGCGTCAACGCCACGGTCATGAGGATCTCCACCTACTCCCTGGGCTGCTCCCTGGTGGCCATGTTCAATCGCGTGGCCGGCGGCAATTACACCAAGGCCGCGGACATCTCGGCCGACATCCTGGCCAAGATCCGCAACGACCTGCCCGAGGACGACTCCCGCGTGCCGAACGTCATCGCGGACTTCATCGGCGACAACGTCAACGACATTGCCGGCAACTGCTCCGACCTGCTGGAATCCTTCGTCGCGACCATCTCCGCCACGCTGATGATCGCCGTCATCCTCTTCCAGGACAAGATGGCCAGCATGGCGGCGGACGCGGCTGCGGCCCTCGAAAAGGCCTTCCAGCTGACCACCATCTATCCCATCGCCATCGCGGGCCTCGGCCTGATCGGCTGTCTGGCCGGTCTGGGCTATGCCGCCTTCAAGAAGATGGGCGACAATCCCTCCCGTGAACTGGACATGGCGACCAACCTCTCCGCGGGCGTGACGCTCGTTCTGGCCCTGATTGCCAGCTTCATCGTGTTCGGCGGCATGGACAAGGCCGTCTTCGAGGCGTATGGCTGGATCGCCGGCGCCATCTCGCCCTGGATCTGCGTGGTCCTGGGCCTGGCGAGCGGCGTGGCCATCGGCAAGATCACCGAATATTACACCGCGACGGATTACAAGCCCACCCGCAAGCTGGCGGAAATGGCGCCTGAGGGCGAAGCCTTCGTCATCACCAAGGGCGATGCCATCGGTTCCCGTTCCGTGCTGGCGCCCATCGTCATCATCGGCATCGCGCTGTTCGTTTCCGGCAAGGTGGCCGGCACCTATGGCATTGCCGTCGCCGCGCTGGGCATGCTGTCCTTCGTCGGCGCGACCGTCTCCATCGACGCCTTCGGCCCCATCGCGGACAACGCCGGCGGCCTGGCGGAGAGCTGCCACCTGGACCACGAAGTGAGAAAGATCACCGACAAGCTGGACGCCGTGGGCAACACCACCGCCGCCATCGGCAAGGGCTTCGCCATCGGTTCCGCGGCCTTTGCCACAGTCTCCCTGATCGTCTCCTATGTGGGCAGCTACACGGCCATCGGCGAGCAGGCCGTGCTGAACATCGCTTCCTTCGTGGTGGTGGCGGGCGCCATCATCGGCGGCGCGCTGGTTGAGTACTTCTCCGCCATGCTCACCGACAACACCATCGAATCCGCCAAGGCCATGGCCGACGAGGGCGACAAAATGCTGTCGATCCCCGGCGCGCTGGAAGGCAAGGTCAAGCCGGATTACAACAAGATGATCCAGATGGCGACCCAGGGCGCCCTGAAGAAGATGCTCGTTCCCTCCATTTTGGCCATGGCGATTCCCGTGGTGGGCGGCTTCATCTTCGGCGTGGAATTCGTGGGCGGCATCCTGATCGGCGCGACCGTGGTCGCGATTCCCCGCGCCATCTTCATGGGCAACTCCGGCGGCGCCTTCGACAACGCGAAGAAGTATATCGAGTCTGGCGAACTGAAGGGCCACGGCAAGGGCAGCGCGGCGCACAAGGCGGCCGTGACCGGCGACACCGTGGGCGATACCCGCAAGGACGTTGTGGGCGTGGCGCTGGATATCTTCATCAAGACGATGTCCACCGTTGCGAATACGCTCGTTGCGGTGTTCAAGAACTTTACGCTGATCCGTTGACGCATTTCATCGGCAGAGGCGCAACGACAGGAGGCCGTCCGTTCCGGGCGGCCTCCTGCTGTTGTGAGGCTTGGTTTCGCGGGGATTCCCTGATAAAAGCCGCAGATTTATGCAAATGGGCGTTGCGGAACCGGCGTGGTTTGCGATACAATAAGGGCGGTGAGAATCATGAACCTGCGCCGCCCTGTTTCCGGGCGGTTCGCATGAGGAGGTTTTTTCATGGCTGAGTACCGCATCGACCACAGCCGCCTCACGCTGACGGCTGATCCCGCCGGCTGCCGCTACGAGGTGACCCTGCCCTCCGGCGCGCAGTGGCGCATTGCGCGGCACCCCTTCGTCCGCTTTGCGGATGGGCGGATCGTTCCTTTCCCCGAACCGTCCGCCGAGGCGCGCACCAGCACCGGCACTTCCGATGGCGTCCGCGCGGTTTACGGCGGCTTCGGCGGGACGATCAGCGTCGAAACGCACGTCTTCATCGACCGGACGACGGGCGACCTCTTTTTTGAGGTGCGCCTGGACGGCGACCGCCCCGGGGAGGTCGAGGCGGTGTCCTTTCCCGCGCCCTTTGAGTTTGGCGCGGCGCCGGGCCAGGGGTACACAGTGCTCCCGCGCATGCAGGGCACGCTGGTGCCCGCCGGGGAGACCATCTCCATCGCCAGCGGCCAGGTTTTTGAGCGGGACGCCTATATGCCCCTCTACGGGCAGGTGCGCGGCGGTTCCGGCTATGCGGCGGTTTTCGACACGCCCTACGACGCAAAATACGCCCTTGAGGACGATCGGGTGGCGCCTCTCTGGCAAACCTCGCTGGGTGAGATGCGCTATGCGCGGCGCATGCTCTTCCGCTTCCGGGAGCCGTGCGATTACAACGTCATCGCCAAGTGCTACCGGGCCTATGTGAAGGAGCGGGGCGCTCTGGTCACGCTGCGGGAAAAGATCGCGCGCAATCCCGCCGTGGCGCGGCTGCCCGGCTGCGCGGTGATTCACGAGGGGATCGCCGTGCACATTTCCCCCAAATCGGACTACTACACGCCCGGCCAGCCGGAGAAGAACGATTACTATACCACCTTCGATGAGCGCGCGGCCCAGCTGCGGGCGCTGAAGGCCCGCGGCCTGGAGAAGGGCTACACCCATTTTGACGGCTGGGGGCGGCACGGATACGACAACCTGCATCCCTCGCCCTTTCCTCCGCATGAGGCGGCCGGCGGCGCTGAAGGCATGCGGCGGCTGAGCGAAGCGGCGCGCGAGGCGGGCTACATCTTCGGCATTCACGACCAGTACCGGGACTATTACTACGACGGGCCGGACTTTTCCCTCGACGAGGCCGTGACCGGCGCGGACGGCTCGCATCCCTTCTGCTCCGTCTGGTACGGCGGGCCCCATTCCTTCCTCTGTTCAGCCCGCGCGATTGACTACGTGCGCCGCAACTATGCCATGTTCGAGCAGCTGGGCATCCGCGTGGAGGCTTCCTACCTGGACGTCTTCTCCGTCGTCCAGCTGGACGAGTGCTTCTCGAAGGCGCACCCGACAACCCGCGAGCAGTGTGCCCTGAATCGCCGCCGCTGCCTCGATATCCTCACGGACAGGGGCATCATTCCTTCTTCCGAGGAGGTGCTGGACTGTGTGCTTCCCTCGCAGGTGCTCTGCCATCACGCGCCGTTTTATACCACGAAGCTCGGCGCGCCGGATTCGCAGGCCGTGGGCATTCCCATTCCGCTGCTGAACCTGGTCTACCACGACTGCGTGGTGATTCCCTGGATTGGCCTGCCAGGCAGCCGGGGCGGCTGGGGCATTCCCGTGAACGACTGCGCTTATACCCATGCCATTCTCAACGGCGGCCCGGTCTACTGCCCGATCGATGCGGACGAGGCGCAGGTGGCCGCGGTGCGGGAGGCCTGCGCTTCGGCGGAGCGCCTGGCCTGCGAGGAAATGCTCCGGCACGAATTCATCGACGGAAACCTGCGGCGTCAGCGCACGACCTTCTCGGACGGCACGGTGATCGAGGTGGATTTCGACACGGAGGCATATGCCGTCACGCCCGGCCGCAGCTGAGGCGGGAGTTTGGGAGGGAAGGCAGTGGATCAGGAAATCAGGATTTGCAGCGAAAGGATTTCCCCGGAAGAATATGTGGACTTCCTCAAACGCACCGACCTGGGATCGCAGTATCCAAAGGAGCGCTTTGAGGAGAGGATCGCCCGGCTGGTGGACAACGCCTCCATCAGTCTGGTCGCGCGGAACGGGGAGAACCTGGCCGTTGGGGTGCTGTTTGGGCTGACCGATTTCGCATACTGGCTTTACGTGACCGACCTGGGCGTGGACAGGCGCTTCGAGGGGCGGGGCATCGGCACCCGCCTGATGAAGGCGGCGCATGAGCTGGCGGGCGGTGAAAAGGACATTGCGGTGTATCTCATCGCCAACGAAAAGGCGGTGCCGTTCTATGAAAAGCTGGGCATGAAAAAAGCGGACGACGTGATGCAGTACAATCACATCGAGTGGACTGAATTCACCGTGGAGTGATCCTTCGCTGGAAAGAAGCCGGCCGGTATTCGCGCGGCGAAAAGGAGGGCATGGGCATGAAGAAGGTGGGAAGGCTTGTCAGGACGATTGAAACCTCCGCGGGCAATCCCAGGAACGGGGAAGGCAGCTTCATAAGGCTGAACGACGGCGGGATCATGCTGGCATACTCGCGCTTCGGCGGAGAGGGCGGCGACCACGATTACTCGCGGCTGACGTGCACCGTTTCATACGACGAGGGCGAAACATGGAGCCCGGGACGCGAGATGTTCGACGATGACCTCGACGCCCGGAACAATATGGCCGCTTCCTTTGTGAGGCTGCCGAACGGCGAGCTCGGGGTGTGCTACCTGCGAAAGGGCACGGAAGCGGATGGAACTATCTCCTGCATGCCGGTCTTCCGCTATTCGCGGGATGAGGGGAAGACCTGGAGCCGGCTCACGCTCTGCACGGGGGAAACCGGTTACTACTGCGGCACGAACGCCGCTTCTCTCGTGACGCGCGGCGGCCGTCTGATCACGCCCGTCTCCTTTGCGGGCAGCGCGGTGCACAGATACGACCTTGACCCCGGCGTGGTCAGGTTTTTCTGCTCGGATGACTGCGGCCGCACCTGGAGCGAGGCCATGAGCCCGATCGAATCGCCTTATGGCGACAGGGGCGGACTGCAGGAGCCGGGCCTCCTGGAACTGCCGGACGGCAGGCTGTTCTGCCACATGCGCACGGTGTACGGCTTCCAGTATCAATCCTTTTCAGAGGACGGAGGCGCGTCGTGGAGCGCGCCTGAACCAAACCTGCTGTTTCCCTCGCCGGATTCGCCGATGCGCGTCATGGATTTCGGCGGTTCCGTGATCGCGGTGTTCAATCCGGTCGGGCATTCGCCGGCCGCGGAGTACCGGACGCCGTGGGGTTCTCCCCAGCGCTCGCCGCTGGTGCTGGCCGTTTCCGGAGACGGGGGCCTTTCGTTTGCCAGGCCCGCGCGGGAGTTCACATTTGGCGCGTTTGCCGAGTTCTGCAGGCGTTGCTTCCTGCTGGAGGATGACCCGGCGGACAGCTTCTGCTATCCCGCCATGATCAGGACCGGCGACGGATACCTCGTCACATACTATTGCGACGGCGGCTCGCACAGGGTGCTGAATTATACGCGCATCGTCAAGGTCACCGACGCGGAGCTGGCCGACTGAGCCCGCAGGGCGGGAGCCCGAGCGCGCTCAGGTTTGTCTTTGAGGTCTGCGCGAAAAGCAAGCGGAGAACTGTGTTTATGGAGGGCATTATGATACACTTGGAGAGAATTGACCACAAAAACGTTTGGGATATCATCGACCTGAAGGTGTTCAGATCGCAGAAGGAATTTGTTGCCAGCAACAGCATCAGCATCGTCCAGGCATACAGCGTGGAGGGTTCGGGCACTTCAGCGTTTCCTTTCGCCATATATAACGACAAAAAGCCCGTCGGTTTTGTGATGATCGGTTTCAATGAAGCCGCGACCTATGACGCATTTGATGAAGAGCCGCCCAAAATCCTGAAAGACAACTACAGCATATGGCGCCTGATGATCGATAAGAAGTATCAGAGGAGGGGGTTCGGGAAAGAGGCCCTGAAACTTGCCCTGGAGTTTGTCAGGACATTTCCCTGTGGAAAGGCGGAATACTGCAGCCTCTCCTATGAGCCCGAGAACGTGGTCGCCCGGGAGATGTACCACAAATTCGGATTTGTGGAAAACGGTGAAATGGACGGGGATGAAATCGTCGCCGTGCTGAAGCTGTAAGACAGATTGAGAAATGGCCTGTTGTTCTCGATAGCGTGATATATACATCACTTCTATTGGCTTAATTACTTGAACATTGGTTTTAGCCACTTGCGTTCGGGGCATTTCTCATTTTTTGATTCCTGCGTTTTATTCCCACTCAACAAGACATTTCTGTGAATATCTTAATCTTATTATCTATGTTCTAATTGCATATCTTTATTTGTTTATATTTCTTCCACTCTACGCCTTTTCAGACTTTTTCAGTATCAAAACAGTATCACGCGTGATACTGCAAAAGCTCTGACTGGACGTCTCTTGCTGCTATTATAATACATGAGGCATTCAGATTTCAAGCTTTTCTGCACAAATTGTCCGCTTATCATCTCAAGGTTCCAAACAGCCTCTATTTCAGACAAATCAACAATTACCCGACACCTAAGCGCAATGAGATTAAGCATCTCGCTTGGTTCCGTACGTTTGAGATAAAGCTTGAGACATAACCGGTTGACTGTCACTTCAAAAACTATTAAACATATAAGCATCCTGAAGTCTTGCCTCAGGATGCCTTAGTTTTTGATTCACGCTGTACTGTCAATCTGACTGCAACGCGTCGTAGCCTTCTTCCCCGGTGCGAACGCGAACGACGTTTTCAACATCGGTGATGAAGATCTTGCCGTCACCAATGTGGCCGGTGTGCAGCACACGCTTGGCGGTTTCGATGACCATGCGAACCGGTACCTTGCTGACCACGATGTCCACCTGTACCTTAGGCAGCAATGTCACCTCCACGGGCGTGCCACGATAGTATTCCGGCTTGCCTTTCTGCGTGCCGTAGCCCATGACGTTGGTGACCGTCATGCCGGTAATGCCGATCTTGTTCAGATTCTTCTTGAGAGGCTCCAGGCTGGCCGGGCGGCAGATGATGCGCACATTGGTGTAAACCGGCGCATCGGGAGCCTTCTCCTTTGCAACACGCACGGGTGCATCGTAATCCCCGGCTGGAATCGCCATGGGTTCGACCTCCTCCATGGTGCCGTCCGCCATGATGGTAAAGCCGGAATAGGCGGTGTGCAGACCGTGCTCCGAGCGGTCCAGGCCCATGACCTCGTCCTCCGCGCTGGCCCGCAGGCCGATGGTGGCTTTGATGATGGAGAACACGATGGTGATGATGACCGCTGTCCAGGCGATCACCGCGCCGACACCCAGCAGCTGCACGCCCAGGAATTTAAAGCCACCGCCGTAGAACACGCCCTTCATCGTGGAGATGCCTGTGGCGAACAGGCCGGTGAGGATCGTGCCCAGCGCGCCGCATACGCCGTGAACGGAGATCGCGCCGACGGGGTCGTCGATCTTTACGACCTTGTCGAAGAGCTCCACCGACAGCACCACCGCGAAGCCACAGCACAGGCCGATGATCGCCGCGCCGAAGGGGTTAACCGCGTCGCAGCCCGCCGTAATGCCCACGAGACCCGCCAGCGAAGCATTGAAGGTCATAGATACGTCCGGTTTGCCGTAGCGCAGCCAGGTGAAGATCATGGTCGTCAACGTGGCCACGGCTGCAGCCAGGTTGGTGTTGAAGAACACCAGGCCGGCGGAGACGATCAGTTCGTCACTGTCCATGCCCACGGTGCTCGCGCCGTTGAAGCCGAACCAGCAGAACCAGAGGATGAACACGCCCAGCGCCGCGATGGACAGGTTATGGCCTAGGATAGCGCGGGGTTTGCCGTCCGCGCCGTACTTGCCGATGCGGGGCCCCAGCATCTTCGCGCCGATCAGAGCGCACACGCCGCCAACCATGTGGACGCAGGTGGAACCGGCGAAGTCGTGAAAACCCAGGTCACTGAGCCAGCCGCCGCCCCAGATCCAGTGCCCGGACACGGGATAGATGAACAGCGATATGGCTGCCGAGTAGACGCAATAGGCGGAGAACTTCGTGCGCTCAGCCATCGCGCCGGAGACGATGGTGGCGCTGGTGGCGCAGAACACCGTCTGGAAGATGGCGTAGGCCCACAGCGGCACACCTGCGGGCAGGATGTGGCTGTAGTCCTTCAGGATAAAGGGGTCAATCCAGCCGAAGGCCGCCGTGCCCGCGCCGAACATGATGCCGAAACCGATCAACCAGTACAGCGGCGTACCGATGCAGAAGTCCATCAGGTTCTTCATGAGAATATTGCCGGTGTTCTTTGCCCTCGTGAAGCCCGCTTCGCACATAGCGAAGCCCGCCTGCATGAAGAACACCAGCGCCGCGCCCAGCAGCACCCAGATCGTGTTGACAGCGGAAAATGTCATCGTAAACAGCTCCTTTCTGGTGGATTCCAAAACAAAAGCGCAAGGGCGGCGGTGAGACGAATCTCACTGCGCACCCTTGCGCTTCGTTGGAATTGTGTGTATTTTATGCCGGTTGCGCCGAATTGTCAAGAAAACAGATTGTTAAGCCTACTCCCACTCTACCGTTCCCGGGGGCTTGGAAGTGATGTCGTAGACCACCCTGTTGACGTGATCCACCTCGTTGATGATGCGGCTGGAAATCCTGCCGAGGAGGTCGTAGGGGATTTTCGCCCAGTCGGCGGTCATGAAGTCGTCCGTCGTCACCGCGCGGATGGCGATCAGCTCGTCATAGGTGCGGGCGTCGCCCATCACGCCGACGGTTTTGACGCCGGGCAGCACGGCGAAGAACTGAGCCAGCTGGCTCTCGTATCCGCTCTTTTTCATCTCGTCGCGCAGCACCCAGTCCGCTTCCTGGAGGATCTTCACGCGTTCCGCCGTCACTTCGCCGATGACGCGCACCCCAAGGCCGGGGCCGGGGAAGGGCTGGCGCCATACCAGTTCCCGCGGAAGCCCCAGCTTTTCGCCCACGCGGCGCACCTCGTCCTTGAACAGGTCCTTCAACGGTTCAATGACGCCGCTGAACCGGATGTCTTCCGGCATCTTCACCTGGTTGTGATGCGTCTTGATCGTGGCCGCGTCGCCCTTGCCGCTTTCGATGCGGTCGGGATAGATTGTGCCCTGCGCGAAGAAGCCGCCGCTGTAGCGCGCGCGGATTTCGTCCCAGAACACCTTGTAAAATTCCGTGCCGATGATTCTGCGCTTTTCCTCCGGATCCGCAACGCCCTTCATGTGCGAGAGAAACTTCTCCTGGCAGTTGATGCGCACGAAGTTCATGTCGAACAGGCGGGTGAAGGTGTGCTCCACAATGTCGCCCTCGTCCTTGCGCATGAGGCCCTGGTCGACAAACACGCAGGTGAGCTGTTTGCCCACCGCGCGGCTCAGCAGCGCCGCGGCCACCGAGCTGTCCACGCCGCCCGAGAGGCCCAGCACCACGCCTTGGGCACCGATCTCCTCGCGAAGCCGGGCGACGGTCTCGTCGATAAAGCTGTCCATCACCCAGTCGCCCTTCACGCCGCAGATGAGGAACAGGAAGTTGTGCAGAATCTGCATGCCGAACTCGGAATGCGTCACCTCCGGGTGGAACTGCACGGCGTACAGCCCGCGGGCGGCATCTTCCATCGCGGCGCACGGGCAGCTGGCGGTGCGCGCCGAGACGGCAAAGCCCTCCGGCGGGCGGGAGATGTAGTCGGTGTGGCTCATCCAGCAGACGCTCGTCTCCGGCAGTCCGGAAAAGAGCAGGCTGTTCGGCGAGGCGGTCATTTCAACGCGGCCGTATTCGCGGCCCGGCGCGCGCTCGATGGCGCCGCCCAGCATCCACGCCATCAGCTGGGCGCCGTAGCAGATGCCCAGCACCGGGATGCCCAATTCGAGGATCTCCGCCGTGTAGTGCGGTGATTCCTGGAGATATACACTGTTCGGGCCGCCGGTGAAGATGATGCCCCGGTAACCGCCGGCGCGAATGTCGCAAAGCGGCGTCGTCCAGGGGAGGATCTCGCAGTACACGTGCTGATCCCGCACGCGGCGGGCGATCAGCTGGTTGTACTGGCCCCCGAAATCCAGAACGAGAATCCTGTCAGAAACAGCCATGGGTGCCGTCTCCTTTCACATGGTCGCAGGGGTTTGTGATCTTACGGACAATCATACACTGGGCTGCCGCGGCGCGCAATGGTGTTTTTGGAAAATTTCGTTTACGAACGTTTTTTCGATGCCCGGCCCGGATGGATCCTCTCGGCAAAAATGCACCGAAAGGCGGATTGCCTGCAAAAACCGCCTGTTTCAGAGGAGAATTTGGCATAATTTTGAAAAAAAGCCGGAAAATCTTGCAAAATAAGTGTGGGTAGGGTATAATACAAAATGACAAATATATCTCCAGGGAGGATAATCGGCAATATGGAAAAGGGAATGGGCAACGCCCAGGAGCTTATTCAGCGGCTGAATCAGAGCGGCAGGAAGCTGTCCAAGAGCCATCGGCGCATCGCGGAGTGCATTGTGACCCATTACGACAAAGCGGCGTTCATGACGGCCGCCAAGCTGGGCGAATATGTGGGCGTAAGCGAATCCACCGTCGTGCGCTTCGCCTCCACGCTGGGCTATGAAGGCTATCCGCAGCTGCAGAAGGCGCTGCAGGAGCTCATCCGCCACCGCCTCACCGCCAGCCAGCGCTTCGAGATGACCTCCGACATGGATCAGACCCAGGTGCTCAACAAAGTCCTCAAAGCGGATATGCAGAATATCCGCACCACCATAGACGAGCTGGATGCCACCGTTTTTGAAAACGTGCTGGAGCAGATGCTGCGCGCCAAGCACATCTACGTGCTGGGCCAGCGTGCCAGCGCGCCGCTGGCGCAGTTCATGGCCCATTATCTGGGCTTCATCTTCAGCAATGTGGAGCTCGTCACCTCCGGCGTGAGCGACGTGTTCGAACAGCTGGCGCGCATCGGGGAGGACGACGTGCTCATCGGCATCAGCTTCCCGCGCTATTCCAGCCGCACCATCGAGGCGATGGAGTTCGCCAAGAGCCGCGGCGCGGAGCTGATCGCCATCACGGACGGACCGCTTTCCCCGCTGCACGCCGCGACGAACCTGTGCCTGATGGCCAAGTCGGACATGGCGTCGTTCGTCGATTCGCTGGTTGCGCCGCTGTCGCTGATCAACGCGCTGATCGTGGCGCTGGGCCAGCGCCGCCGCCAGCAGGTCGCCAATTATTTCGACGAAATGGAACGCATCTGGGACGAATACCACGTTTACCTGGGAAAGGACAAACCCGGCAATGAATGAGGTCATCGTGATCGGCGGCGGCGCGGCCGGCATGATGGCCGCCGTCTGCGCGGCGCGGGAAGGCGCGCGCGTGACGCTCCTGGAGCGCAACGAGAAGCTGGGCAAAAAGATATACATCACCGGCAAGGGCCGCTGCAACCTGACCAACAGCGCCGACGGGGACGGATTCATGCGCAGCATTATGCGCAATCCGCGCTTCTGCTATGCGGCCCTCAATGCGCTGAACAACCAGCAGACCATGGCCTTCTTTGAGGAGCGCGGCGTGCCCCTCAAGGTGGAGCGCGGCGGGCGCGTGTTTCCCGTGTCGGATCACGCCAGCGATGTCACCCGCGCTTTGGAGCGCGAGATGGCGCGGCTGGGCGTGGCTGTGCGCCTGAACACACGGGTGCGTTCGCTTGTGCTGGAGGGCGGCGCGGCGGCGGGCGTCGAAACGGAGGACGGACGGACGTTCCAGGCCGACGCCGTGATCGTGGCCACGGGCGGCCAGAGCTATCCCTCGACCGGTTCCACCGGCGACGGCTGGGCCTTGGCCGAGGCCACCGGGCACCGCACAAAGCCGGCGCTGCCCGCGCTCACTTCCATCGAAACCGAGGAGGACTGGCCCTTTGCGCTGAGCGGCCTTTCGCTGAAAAATGTGGCGCTGAGCGCCTTCAACGCGAAGGGCAAGCGCATCTATCATGAGCAGGGCGAGCTGCTGATGACGCACTTCGGCATTTCCGGCCCCCTCGCGCTGACGCTTTCCAGCATGCTGCCGGAGGATCCGGCAGGTATTCGCATGGAGATTGACCTCAAGCCCGCGCTGGACGAGCCTACGCTGGATCGTCGGCTGGTGCGCGACCTCACGGAGCAGTCGCGCAGACAGCTCGTCACGGTGATGGACGGGCTGGAACCTCACGCGCTGGCGCTCGCCGTGCTGGCGCTGGCGGACCTGCCGCCCGGGATGCCGGCCAACGCGCTGACGCAGGAAGGACGAAAGACGATCGTGCGCCTGCTGCGCGGCATGCCGCTCACGGTGAAGGCGCTGCGCGGCCTGAACGAGGCCATCGTGACCCGCGGAGGCGTCGTCACGGCGGACGTGAACCCCTCTACGATGGAATCCAAGCGCGTGCCGAACCTGTATTTCGCGGGGGAAACCATCGACATAGACGCCCTGACCGGCGGATTCAACCTGCAGCTGGCCTTTTCGACCGGCGCGCTGGCCGGGCAGAGCGCGGCAAAAAACAGCGGTTATGGAGGATGAAAAAATGAGCGGTCATTTCGCGGTAGCGATCGACGGCCCGGCAGGCGCCGGGAAATCCACCGTCGCGAAGCGCGTGGCGGGCGCGCTGGACGCCATTTACCTGGACACCGGCGCGATGTACCGCGCAGTGGGCCTTTACATGCTGAGAAACGGCATCGCGCTGGATGACACGGCGCGAATTGCCCGGAACGCGCCCCGCGCGCAGGTGGATGTGCGCTATGTGGACGGCGCGCAGCGCGTTTACCTGTGCGGCGAGGACGTGTCGGCGGCCATCCGGGAGAACCCTGTGTCCGCGGCGGCCTCGGCTGTGTCCGCGGTGCCCCTGGTGCGCGAACTGCTGGTGGCTCGCCAGCGGGAGATTGCGGCGGGCACGAACGTGGTCATGGACGGCCGGGATATCGGCACCAAGGTGCTGCCGGACGCGGCGGTGAAGGTGTTCCTCACCGCGGCGGCTGAGGTGCGCGCGCGCCGCCGCTTCCTGGAACTGCAGGCCAAGGGGCGCGCGGTGCCCTACGAGCAGCTGCTCGAAGAAATCAGGCAGCGCGACCACAACGATTCCACCCGCGCAGCCTCGCCTATGGTGCAGGCGGCGGATGCGGTGCTGGTGGACAGCAGCGACATGACCATTGAGGAAGTGGTTGAAACCATCGTCGCCCTGGCGAAGAGCCGGGTGGGGGAGGCGCGGGCATGAAAGGAAACCGGTTCTATTTCTTCATCCGGGCGCTGGTGATTCCGCTTCTGCATTTCCTGTATCCCTACCGCGTGTCCGGGCGGGAGAACATTCCGGCCGAAGGCGCGGCTATCCTGTGCAGCAACCATGTGCACATGTTTGATCCGCTGTTTATCGCCACCTCGACGCGGCGATACATTCGCTATATCTCCAAAAAAGAGCTGTTCGACAACCGCTTTCTGGGCTGGTTCTTCCGCCATCTGGGCATGTTCCCGGTGGCGCGCGGCGGCACCGACATGGGCGCCATGCGGACCATGCTCTCCGTGCTGAAGGAGGGTGGCGTGCTGGGCATTTTCCCGCAGGGTCACCGCTACAGGCAGGACGACCACCATCAGCTGGAGTCCGGCACGGCCATCATCGCGCTGAGGGCGCGCGTGCCGGTGGTGCCCATCCACGTGCGCGGGCCCCTGCGCCTGTTCCGCATGAACGAGATCACCATCGGCCAGCCGGTTGCGCTGGACGACCTCGGGCGCATCGATGCGCCCAACGTGGCCGAGGCGGATCGCCGCCTGATCGAAGGCATTTGGGGCGACTGAGCCCGCCGCCAGTGGCGGATGAAGGGCGAAGGAGCCCAATGAGGAAAGGAGTA
>LVAP01000019.1 GCA_001603025.1 Clostridiales bacterium Firm_10
CGGACACCAGCATCATGCTGGGCTCCAACAACGACGTGCTGGGCGACGGCTTCTTCTGGAACCTGCCCTGGGCCGGCACCGTGGCTGAAGTGATGGAATCCAAGCTGCCCACCTGGCAGGCCCTGGTGGACGACGCCAACGGCGCGAACTAAGCCCATCGCCACAGCGGTTTTCAGACGCTGAACGGCAAGGGGGCCGCTGTGAAAACACGGCGGCCCCTTTGAACATCAATCCCCAAAGAAAACCGGGCCTCCCCCGGGGAGGCGATCATTCATGAGCGTCGGGAGGGAACACAAAGTGAGAAAGATTCTGCTGCTGGCCGCGCTCCTTCTGGCGTTCGGCTGCCTGGCGGGAGCCGGTGCGGAAGGAAGCGGCTATCATTCGGATTTTTCGCGGGACACGGACGGCTGGTACGCGCGCTCGATGGGCGAGGCTTCCCCGGGCCGCGATTTCCGGCTGGAAAAGGGCGAGACCTACGCCCTGAGCGTCCGGGTCATGCAGGACGAGGCCGACGCCGCGCGCTTCATGATTTCCGTGGCCCACACCCGCGGCGGCGTGGAGAGCTATGAAAACCTGGGCAGCGCCACGGCGAAAAAGGGCGAGTGGACGACGGTTACGGGCAGCTATACGGCGGGAGACTACGAGCGCTTCGTGCTGTATGTGGAGACCACCGGCGCGCCTGAACTCAGCTTCCGGATGAAGGATTTCACGCTGGAAGGCCGCGTGAGCGAGTTCGGCGGAGAGGACATTCCCGCGCTGAAGGACGTGTGCGCGGGCCTGTTCGATTTCGGCACGGCGGTCACAGGCAGCGAAGCGCTGAACCGGCAGCGCATGGCGTTTTACGCCTCCCAGTTCAATATTATGACGCCCGGCAATGAGCTGAAGCCGGATTTCGTGCTGGATGTGAACGCCAGCAAGGCCATGGCTACCGAGGACGAAACGGCGGCCGTGGTGCGCTTCGACGCGGTGAAGCCGCTGCTGGACTTCGCCAGGGAAAACGGCGTCAAGGTGCATGGCCATGTGCTGGTGTGGCATTCGCAGACGCCGGAGGTCTTCTTCCACGAGGGCTACAGCCGCTTCAAACCCCTCGTGAGCCGCGAGGTGATGCTCGCCCGGCTGGAGAATTACGTGAAGGGCATCATGGAATACCTTGACGAGAACTATCCCGGCGTGGTGGTCTCCTGGGACGTCCTGCGGGCCTTCGAAATCGCGCGCAAATACGCGCCGGAGGGCACGCTGCTCTATTACAACGACTATAACACCGCCCTGGAGCCCAAGCAGACCGGCATCGTGAACCTGCTGCAGGACCTCATGGCGGAAGGCACCGTCGACGGCTACGGCTTTCAGATGCACCATGACGTCAGGTTCCCCTCGGCGGCGCAGATCAAAAAGAGCGTGGAGCGCATCGCCGCCCTGGGACTCAGGCTGCGCGTGAGCGAGCTGGACGTGACCGTGGGGAGCCGATCGGACGAGGCCTTTGAAAAACAGGCGGCATATTACGCCGATGTGATGGCCATCCTGCTGCCGTACGCGGAGCAGATCGAAGCCGTGCAGGTTTGGGGCGTGACGGACGACCTGAGCTGGCGCGCCAGCCAGTATCCGCTGCTGTTTGACGCGGCGGCGGCGCCCAAGCCCGCGTTCTGGGCGGTCGTCAACGCGGTGAAGGGAGAATGATGATGAAAAAACTCGCGATCTTTGCGCTGTGCGCAGCGCTGGCTTTCGCGGCCTGCGGTTCGGCGCTCGGGGAGGGTGATATCGTGATACCCGATGTGACCGTAAAACAGTTCGACATTCCGGACAGCGAGGCCATGGCTTTCCTGCGGAGCATGGGCTTCGGGTGGAACCTGGGCAACACCATGGACGCCTACGACGATCTCTACAGCGGCGATGACCTGAACCTCGAGAGCCGCTGGTGCGGCGTGAAAACCAGGGCGTGTTCGAGGCGCTGAAGGCCCAGGGCTTCGGCACGGTGCGCATTCCCGTGTCGTGGCATAACCACGTGAGCGGCGAGGATTTCGTCATCAACGAGGCATGGCTGGACCGCGTTCAGGAGCT
>LVAP01000146.1 GCA_001603025.1 Clostridiales bacterium Firm_10
TAGAATGGTAGGGACGCATAGGCGTACCAAGAGCCTGCCGATTCGCTCGGTTCCGAGTGAAGATGGTATGGAATGCATACATGTACCATATCCTGAGCTAAGCCCTCCACACTTTTGCACTTCAAAAAAGCAATCTGAGTAAATAAATCCTTTCGGTGCAACGCCGGGAGGATGTTTTTTACGATTTTTTGAAAACATATATATGTATTGTGTTGTATATTGTATCAAGATATGGTATGCTTGTCGGCAGGAGGCTACCATGTTCCTTGTGAAGATACCAAACAAGAAGACAGGCAAGGTGTTCCTTCAGATTTCGGAGTCCTACCGCGATGCCAAGGGCAAGCCCAAGCAGCGGGTGGTCATGCCCCTGGGGTACCTTGACGAGCTGCAGGCCGACTACCCCGACCCGGTGGGGCACTTCACGGCCGTCGCACGACAGATGACCGAAGACAGGAAAAAGGCAAAGGAGGAGCGGGTGGTGAGGCTGGACCCGTCCAGCCGGCTGGAGAAGGCCGAGACGCTGGCACCCGACGACGTGCGGCGCAAGAACATCGGCTACGCCGCCCTTTCGGTGCTCTACCACCAATTGGAGATAGACTACCTGCTGAACAACCGGCGCCGGTACACGAGGTTCGGGGCGAACCTGAACTCGATCTTCAAGATGCTGGTGTTCAACCGCGCCCTGTACCCCGACTCGAAGCTGGGGGCGTGGGAGGGCCGGGGCCGCTTCTTCGAGGACGCGGAGTACTCGCTTGAGGAGGTGTACCGGTCGCTGGACCATTTCCTTGCATGGAGGGACGATTTGCTGGTGCACCTGAACACCCAGGTGTCCAAGCGCTACGGGCGCGACGAGCTGCTGATGTACTACGACGTGACGAACTACTACTTCGAGATAGACGAGCCCGACGAGCTCAGGCGCAAGGGGGTGAGCAAGGAGAACCGCAACAACCCCATCGTGCAGATGGGACTGTTCATGGACGAGGCGGGGCTTCCGGTGACCTACGACCTGTTCCGGGGCAACGCCAACGACTGCACGACCCTGCCCGAGATGCTGGACGGCACGGTCGCAAGCCTGGGGTCGAAGCACATGATCGTGGTGGCGGACAAGGGCATGATGAGCGGGAACAACATCTCCAAGATCCGCCTGGCCCACGACGGGTACGTGATCAGCTACTCGGTGCGGGGGGCGGACAAGGCCTTCAAGGAATACGTGCTCAGGGACGAGGAGACCGACCCCGAGCAGCAGCGCTACCGTGCGGTCTACGACGAGAACGGCAGGCTGGCGTTCAAGCACAAGAGCCGGCTCACCCCCCGCCAGATCTTCGTCACCGACGAGCAGGGCAACCAGAAGAAGACCGTCATCAACGAGCGGCAGGTGGTGATCTACAGCGAGAAGTACGCGCAGCGGGCGCGCCGCGACCGCCAGGCGGCCATCGACAAGGCCGAGAAGCAGGTCCTTTCAATGTCCAGGGATGCGAAGGCCAGCAACTACGGGTCGGCCAAGTACATCAAGAAGGTGCCGGTGGACAAGAAGACCGGGGAGTGCGACATGAAGGCCGACTACGCTTGCTTCCTGGACGAGGAGAAGATAGACGAGGACCAGAAGTTCGACGGCTACTACGTGGTGTGCACCAACGTCATCGGCCTTGGAGAGAACGAGAAACCGTTCAGGGGCAAGCACCGGTACACCGCAGACGGCTACTTCCAGCTGAACCGGGTTGTGACCGACCAGGACATCCTGGACATGTACAAGGGCCTGTGGCGCATCGAGGAGACGTTCAGGGTGACCAAGAGCGAGCTGAAGGCAAGGCCTGTGTTCGTCTCGACCAGGACCCACATCCGCGCCCACTTCCTCATCTGCTTCGTCACGCTGCTGCTGGTGAGGCTGCTCGAGTACCGCATGGGCTGGAAGCATTCGGCGGCGGCAATCCAGGAGTCGCTTGCAGCGGCGAGCGGGACCCGTGTTGCGGACAACCTGTATGTGTTCGACCGCTACGACGAGGTGCTCGCCGACATCGGCAAGAACCTCGGCCTGGATTTCTCCAGGCAGACCCTCACCGCAGGGGAGATACGGCACATGATGGCCTTCGCAAAGACGAGTTCATGACACACTACAATTAAATGTTT
>LVAP01000001.1 GCA_001603025.1 Clostridiales bacterium Firm_10
CAGAGCTCGTCGTTTTCCAGGGTGAACTGCATCTCCGCCAGGCATTCGCTCCGGAGGAACCGGTAGATGACGTTTTCCGCGCCTTCCGGCACGCCGAAAAACAGGCCGGAGGCTTCCAGCAGCTCCTCCGCCGTCATCTCCTCCCAGGGATTGGCAAGAGACGTTTCATCCCAGGCGGGATATCCCACAAAGCCGCTCTCGTTCTGCTCGCTGCTCAGGAACCAGTCCGTCAGCTGAAGCGGCGGATCCTCCTGATCGAACAGATGCGCCCACAGCTGCATTTCTTCCGAAAGCACATCCACCGGCGTGCCGGGGCGATACAGGAGCATTTCATCACCTTCGCTGAGGCCGTAGACGCCGGCAGTGACAAAGCGGATGCCGTCGTCGATCGTCTCCTGCCCCTCTTCCTCATCCAAGATCAGCTTATCGACCCGGACCTTCCAGGAATGCTCGTCCGCCTGTTCCAGAATCGTCATCTGGCCAGTGAAGCTGCAGACATAAATGGTGCCATTCGGGTAATCATCGCCGGTGTCGCCCATTTCGCTGTCATGGAAGGTCCCGCTGAAGGAACCATCCTCCAGTATCCTCATGTCCGTGGACCAGCCGCCGACTCCGCTGCAGAAGCTCCATTCCAGCCCGGCCAGCTCTTCAAAGGTCGGCGCTTCAGTTTCCGCGCAGGCGCCCGCGGCGGACAGGAGAAGCATCAGGCTCAGAATCCATGCCATCGTCTTTTTCATCACAAAGTCCCCCTCTTTCGCTCGTTTTTGAAATACGGGATTTTTGACGTGTCAGGCATGCTTTCTGTTCCATGCCGGCAGATAACGGGGACCCGAAAAAACTGCACGCGAAACAGGGGCGGCAGCCTGCCGATCCGCGGCTTTATCGTTCATGGCAAAGCGTGCGCACACGCAGATCGCCGTTATACCCCCGTTCGGAACAACCCATGATGGTTGCAATACGCATACACGTACTTCACGCGGTTGATTCTGAATCTTGCTTCGGCACTTCCCTCCGGATACAGCTTCTCAAACTGCACGCCCTGATCTGATACTGCAGCGAGGAATGAAATATAGTGGTCCTTGGCCATTGGATGGTCAACCGTGACATAATACTCGTTCTCCACGCGCTCTGCCCGAATCACATGCCCTTCATCTGCCGTTTCTCCCTCAAGCGGCGGCAGCGTTAGGCCGCAGCAGCTGACGACCGCTTCTCCCGTCGCCTGAATCACATTGCCGCAGACCGGACAGACATAGAATTTACCCCTGGCCATGTTTGAAGACCGGTTCAGATTCCTTACATCTTCGCCGGACAGCAGCTCGATTACGGAAATATCGAGCGCCTTTGCCAGCGGTTCAAGCAAACTGATGTCCGGGAATCCCTGCCCCGTTTCCCATTTGCTCACCGCCTTGTCGCTGACATGGATCTTCTCCGCAAGTTCCCCTTGCGTCATCCTCTTGCTTTCCCGAAGCCTGCGTATCACGGCTCCCGTGACATATCTGTCCATTGCATCCGCCTCCTTCCGGTAACATGCTATCACAGGAACGGCCCAAAAGCCACCCACGCGTCGTGGAGTTTATCCTGTATACACACAGTTTCAAATCCTGGCGCATTTTCAATTCCCATCAGCATAATCCCCGTTCCTCCCATGGGATCAGCGCCGATTCTTTCCAACTTGTCAAAGCCCAGACAAAGTGGTATAATAAATGCGGATAATTATTCACCAATACATACGCAGTCCGGAAAATAGCTGATAAGCCACGGAGGACACGACATCCGGCATGAAACGGGCGAAAGCGAGAGGATACCCATGAAAAGCCACAGCCATCGTTCATTGGCGCTCCTGCTGATGCTGGGGATGGCGCTGTTGGCGGCGGTAAGCGCTCTGCACGGCGCGCTGCTCAGCAGCATTATCGAGCACTATCAGCTATCAAAATCGGCGCAGGGTGCCGCCAGCGCATTTGCGTCGGCCGGCAGCGTGCTCGCCCTGCTTGGGGCCTTTTTCCTCATCGGCAGGCTACCCAAGCTCACCCTGCTGCGCCTGGCGCTCGTCCTGAACGCAGTCACCCTCGCGCTGATGAAATTCGCGCCGGTATTCGGCGCATTTACAGCCCTCTGGTTCCTGTGCGGCATCGGCTCAGGCTTCATAGATATGCTGTTATCCTCCTGCATGGCCGACCTGTATTCGGGACGCACGGCCACGCGCATGATGTGCCTGCTGCACACCCTGTTCGGGCTCTCCAGCGTGGTCTGTCCGGCAATCTATGGACGATTGATTCGCACTGGATTGCCCTGGAATGACATCTACCTGTACATAGGGGCGCTTTGCGCCGCGCTGGCGGTTTCCCTTACAGCGGCCCTATTCATGGAACGCCGCGCCGGAGAAAAAGCGCTGGCCGCCGAAGAACGTCTGCCCCTGCGGACAATAGGCGTTACCCTGCGCAGCGGGGCGATGCCGGGCCTGGTGGCGGGCATGGTCTGTCACGGTATCTTCCTGGGAGGCCTGAACACCTGGATCAACCGTTACGTAAGCGTGACCCTGGCCAGCTCCATGGGAGATTACGCCCTGTCGTTCCTGTTCTTTGGCGTAATGAGTTCACGCCTTCTGGTTTTCCTGTTGCCCGTCTCAACGGTGCGCTACGTGCGCGTCAGCGGTCTTGTCGGGGGACTGCTGCTTTTATCGGCGCTCCCGTTTTGTAATGGGCTGCTGCTTTGCATCGCGCTGAGCGCCGCCGGGCTGGCGTTCGGCGCGCTCATTCCCTGCATGCTGGATCTGGCGTGCCGTGAAGTCCCGGAAAGTTCGATGCTCGCGACCACCGCGCTTGCCCTGAGCCTGTACCTGGGGCAGATCGTCGCGCCGCCATTGATCGGCGCACTGGAATCTGCCGTCAACCTCCATGCGGGCATTTGCCTCTGCGGGGTGTTTATGCTCCTTTCCAGCATATGCTGCAGGATAGCGCCGCTGAGCAAGGTCTGACCGTGTGAAGAAAAGGAATCCACGGCACATGGATTCCGAAAAAGGGGGAGTTGTGTTGCCGCAACTACGGGGAAGCCGCCTGCCCGCGTTTTTCTCGGTGATGTTCGTTTTCAACATGGCTGCGAATTTTGTCCACCCCGTTACGCCGTCGATCATCCAGACGCTGGGACTGAGCGACTACATGTTCGGGCTTGCCCTGGCCTCGCAGATGTTTGTGAACTTCCTCCTCTCCCCCTTCTGGGGGCGATTGAACGACTATATCTCCAGCCGCAGAACCCTGCTGATCTGCGGCTTGGGTTATGCGCTGGGGCAGGTTTTCTTTGCGCTGTCGCGTTCAGAGCTGCAGTTTGTTCTGGCACGCATGTTCGCGGGCGCATTTGTGGGCGGCGCATACGTGAGTTTTCTCACCTATGTCGTGAATGTGTCAGACAAGCCTGCAGTCGGCCGGGGCATGGCGATCACCGCCACCGTGCAGAGCGTGTCTTCTTCGTTCGGCTATTTTATCGGCGGCATGCTGGGTGAAATCGACGTGTTCCTCTCCGTCTGGGTTCAGGCGGCGACGCTGGCTGCGTGCGCCTTTGCGTTCTTCCTGCTGATGGCTGACGATACACAGGAAAGCCTGGCGTCGATCGACGCCCGTTCACTGACGAGGCAATGCAATCCCTTTTCGGCTTTCCTTGCTTGCCGCCATTTCATGACGCGCATGTTCGCGGTGCTTTTCTTGATGTACGGCCTTTCCAATCTCGGCTATATCGCCTTCGACCAGTGCTTCAATTATTATATCCGCGACCAGTTTGGCCTTTCGTCCGGCTACAACGGCATCATCAAGGCCGTGCTGGGCATTATTTCTCTGGCGGCAAACAGCACAATCTGCATGTGGATACTGCGCAGGAAAGATACGCCGCGCTACATGGTCGGCGTGATGTTCATCTGCACCATATCGATGGCGGGGGTGATCCTGCTGGAGAGTCTGGTTCCCTTCATCATTGCGAATGTGCTGTTCCTTGCGTTCTATTTCATCAGCACGCCGCTCTTCCAAAGCATGGTGGCGGAATCAGGACGCGGCGGCGACAGCAATCTGATCATGGGCATGACCAACGCCGTGAAATCGCTGGGCAACATTTTCGGCGCATTGTTTGCCGGATTCATCTATGAAATAAACGCCCGTCTGCCGTTCGTGTTCGGGTTTATCGCTTTCGCCGCCGCCTCAGCGCTGATGACGGCATACTGGCGGATGGAACGGAACAGGCAAGCTGATCGGGGCGCGTAATCGTTTCGTCCGTGGCCGTCGCAGACCATCAAGCCTCGCGAAGGACGCTGATTTTCCTTGCAAACATGCTGGAGAACGGGGAAACCCGGCCGGCGTTTGAATGATAGAAGCAATTGGCAGATTAACTGTCTGGAAGGAATGATTCCATGGATTATGCAAAAATGGCCAACATGAGCCGGTGGCTGCGCCATCCGGCCATGGGGGATCCGTCGTTTGATACATTCAGGAAAATCGGCGCGACTGTACACAGGTCCGACTACCCTTACGAGTGGGCCGTGAATGGTTCGCTGTTTATCGACAGCGACAACACGTGGTACCTGTACGCCGGACTGTATCCCGATAAATACCTGCACCGGCCCAACTGCACCAGCCATTTCGAAGTCTACCGATCTCCGGACGGCGGCCAAAGCTGGGAATGGCTGGGGGAAAAGCTCGACGCCAAGTATTTGTTTAACGGCGTGAAAAATCCGTCTTCCTCCTGCCCGGACGTGGTGCTGTTCTACGATGAAAAGCGGGGCAAGTACCTGCTGACCTATGACTGGTCGACGGACAACAGCTCATGGGAGGTAGCTCACAACTATGCGGCCAGCGACGCGGACGCCGGCGCGGCGGTTGCCTGGGCGGATTCGCCGGCAGGACCATTCCGACGGATCCCGCAGACTGTTTTCCGCAATTCGCTGCTCCAGGGCAAATACGGGCGGTTTGACCGGTTCTACGCCACCACCGTAATCCCGCGGAAGAACGATTATCTGGCGCTCATCCTGTGCGATACGGGGCCAAACTACGCCTGGGGCCTCGCGGGCAGCACGGCCCCGACGCCCGAGGAGGGATTCAGCGAACCTGTGATGCTGCTGAATGCCGATCTGCCGACGTATTATCCTGCTCCGATGGAGTTTTATCCTGCGTTTGTGGTTGGCGATACGGTCTATGCGCCGGCGACGTCCGTGTGTGCCAACCGGAATTATCAGGTGCTGTTCAAGGCGAAGCTGGAGGAAGCGCACCTGCCTTCTGCCTGGCGCATGGCGCAGGACGGCAGTCTCTGGCATGCCAGGCCCCTTTCGGACGAGAAATACGGATTGTTCGGGCAAACGATCAACGGCGCGGTGGACGGCCGTGGCAATTTCAACGTCATGTATGCCGCGAAGGACGAAAGGGACTGCGGCACCCTGTCAGTCGCGACGCGCCGGTGGGACGAGCCGTTTTCCGACGGCTTCACCATATCCGGCCATGCCGCGCCGTCGGTCACGCTCCTGCGCGACGCGTACAGATCCTTCACGCTCGAAGCGGAATTTGCGCTGCATGGAGGATTCGCGGATATCCTGTTCGATTTCCATGGGAAAATCGGCGCAAACAGGCCGGTATCCGACTGCGCGCCAAACGACGACAGCCTGAGCAAATACACCGCGCTGCGCGTCAGCGGACAAATCTGGTCGCTGGTCAAAGACGGGCAAATGATCCTGACCGGCCGCGCCGCGCGCGGGATCCGTTCTGTGCGCCTGGAGCGCGGAGAGCACACGCTGAAGGCATGGGCGAACGGCGAATGCCTGTTCAGCGTCCAGTCGGCGACAGAGGCCAGCGCGCCCATCGGCATCCGCACGGACAGGTTTACCGTGCTGGATGTCACGCGGTTTGATGTCTCGGGCGATGCCGGACATGCGGTGTTTCACTATAACGACGCGGATGCCTTGCTTGGGGGCGGCGTAGGCGATATCAATTTCACAATCGAAAACGGCAGGCGCCGGGGAAGCAAGCGCGTCAAGTGGAATGCGGTTTGCTCGGGGTTTACCCTGCATGGCCCTATGGGGCCCGGCCTTGCGAAGGCGCGCGTTCGCGTCGACGGCCGCGATGTCGGCGAGGCCGATTTCTCCGGCGAGTCGCCGAAGGAAGGCGCCGTCTTCAAAAGCGGCGTCATACCGTACGGGCCGCATGGCATCGAGCTCATTCCGCGCGGAGGACAGATCATCGTGCCGGACATGATCGCGGAGGTCTGATCGACGGCGCCGGGATCAAGTCGGCAAGCGCCGCATGAAGGGAGTTTAAAATGAACGGGAAAAGAACCAGGACAGGCGTCTGCATCTTAGCGGAAGATATGAAAAAGATGGTCGCGTTCTACAGGGATATTCTGCAGCTTGAGACGGATTGGGACGGCGGAAATTTCGCCGAGTTCATCACCGCCAGCGGCAGATTGTCCCTGTTCATGTACAGCCGAAGAGAATTCGTCAGGGCATTCAACGAAGAGTATCAGCCGCCCCACGGGCTGAATCAGTCTTTTGAAATTGGGCTGTGGCTTCCAACTTTTGCCGACGTTGATGCCGAATATGAAAGGCTGTCAAGGATGGACGTCAGTTTTCCGGCAGGGGCCCCGGTCACGTATCCCTTTGGAATCCGGAATTTTTATGTAAGCGATCCGGAAGGAAATCTGTTGGAAATCGGCAGCGACAACACAACGGCGTAAATCCAGTTCTGGCATTCATACAGTGAAAAGTGGAGCTGAAACAATATTTTGAATGCGCTCGCAACCGAAAAACAGGACACCACTGCCGTAAGAAACGGCGGTAAAAGGCTTTCGTGAAAAGAAGCGGAGGAACGGGAATGAACCGGTTTTCAGGAAAAGTCGCTGTCATCACAGGCGGCGCGCACGGCATCGGCAAAGCCATCGCGGAGGGATTCCTCAAGGAAGGCGCGACCGTGCACATCATCGACATAAAACCGGGAGACTGGTTTGTGGGTGATGTGGGCGATCAGAAAACCCTCGAGCGGTTTGCGGAACATGTGGTCGTCCAAAGCGAACACGTGGATTATCTGATCAACAACGCCCTGCCCCTGATGAAGGGCATGGACGAGTGTTCCTATGAGGAATTCAGCCAGGCGCTGGCAGTCGGCGTGACCGCTCCGTTTTATCTGACCAAGCTGCTGACGCCCTATTTTGCGCTGGGCGCTTCCGTGGTCAATATCTCCTCATCCCGCGATCGGATGAGCCAGCCGCAGACAGAAAGCTATACTGCGGCCAAGGGAGGAATCGCGGCGCTCACTCACGCCATGGCCATCAGCCTGGCGGGAAAGGCGCGGGTCAACAGCATTTCACCCGGCTGGATCGATACGGCGGGCTCCGGAATCACCGGCGCGGATGCCCTCCAGCAGCCCGTTGGGCGGGTCGGAAAGCCGGAGGACATCGCGGAGATGGCGCTTTTCCTTTGTTCTGAAAAGGCCGGCTTTATCACCGGGGAAAACATCTGCATCGACGGCGGTATGACCCGGCTGATGATTTATCACAGCGAACACGGGTGGAGATATCAGGCATGAGCGCGGGGCATGCGTGCGCCCGCGCCATGCCCGCCTGAGAACACCCGTTCCGGGATGGATCAGCGGCACATCGTCCATAACGCCGACACCGAAAAAACCGCCGGACCGGAATCCTGGAAAAGGCCGGTCCACAACTCTGCGGAGGCCATCGCCAGGTCTTTCGGGAGCCTTCGGCCACGCTCTTGCGCAGGTTTCCCAAACAGAGGGGATCGCCGTCGCAGCCGCGACGGGACTCTCTCTTATCCAGCAATGCTCCCGGGTATTGTCTCTCGTTGCGCTCAGCAAAGAACCCGACCGTTCCGCATTCAGCGGCCCGGCCGGGTTTTCGGCTTAAAAACCGAACCGTGTCATGACTCCATGGCACTGCCCGTATGGCGGATGTGTACGCAAGAAGGCTTGAGGCGATCCGGAGGTTATTATTGAACGCAGACGTTTTCCTTCACTCCGCCGTGTCGTCCCGCCAGACATAGCCGTCCTGCCGGATGTGCCACACCTGCCCGTTCCAGTGGGCGATGCCCTCGAACATGCTGGGCGTCACCCAGACACTGATATCGTATTTCTCCGCCTCATCGCCCAGCAGCGCGGCCGCGTCGGCCGTGAAGCGCTCATGCCCGCACAGATAGGCGTGTTCGCGGTAGTAGAGCCGGCGCAGCGCCAGCTTCATCTCATCCTCCTGGAGCGGCAGGGGCCATTCCTCGCCGTTCTCAGTGAAGGTGAGGTAACCCCACATTTCCGGCATGTGAATGTCGATCACGCCCGTGGGGGCCCACACCCAGTTCTCCTCCGGCAGGTCCGCTCCTGTCTGCGGATTCTTTCTCTTCACATAGCGGTTGTCTTTCACATCCACGTGATACTCCACCCGGGAGAAATTCAGCCGCCACACCTCGCCCGGTTCCGGCGCGAGACGCTTTGGATAGACTTCGTCGATGCCGCACTCCCGCAGTGAGAACCAGGGAATCTTCAGCTCCAGCGACCAGCTTTTGTTGTCCGCCGCGGGATTGTTCAATTCGCCGTCGATCTTCACCGCGCTTTCCAGGCCGTGAATATCCCAGCCGATGATGCGGCGCACCTCGTCCCGCTGGGGTTTTTCCATCAGCAGATCCCACACGGCGTTCGCCGCGTTCATCTCCAGTTCGTAATAGCGGTGAGACGAATCCTGCGGCGCGAGGAACACTTCGAAATCGTTGTCCACAAAGATCACTTTGTCGCGCTCCGTCACCGTGGCCCAGATGGTGTCATCCGTGAGCTGCGCGCCGATATACAGCGCTTCCTCGTCCCACAGGAGCTTTACGCGCGTCTGTTTGGCCGGACGCGGTCTGGAATCCCCTTCAATGTCGTGAAAATCTTCGATCCATACGCCGCGCTGCCAGAAGGGCTTGCTGAGATCCCCATCCAGCCTGCCGGGCTTGCCCTTGGCACGCGCGCAGCGATACTGCGGGCATTGCGGCGCGATGATGGGCTCCCTTACTCTGCGATTGCCTTTCATTAGTCAATCCTCCCCATCCTTATCGGTTACAGGATTCACCGTCACAATCACGGCCTCTTTTTTCCCCCGGGCACAAGCACGGATTTGAACCGCAGGTCGCGGCGGCCGTCATAAAGCCGCTTCAGCTGATCTCCACCAGCGCAAAGCTGTTGCCCTGCATGGCAAACCTGCCGTCCGCAATCGTCTCCGCCTCGAAGCTGTGATTGTCATCCACCCGGCGCACCGTCATTCGGGCAGTCGGTCGACCGTTCAGCTCGACACGCACAACCGCGTCTGCCGGCGGGCAGGCGTTGAGCCCGGCGTCGTCGTTGAAATACGCAACATAAAGGAAGGCCGTGCCGTCCGGCGCTTTCGCCGCCGTGCAGTACATATTCTCCGGCGCGGCGCAGGCGATTTCCTGTCCGGCCTTGAAGAGCTCGTTCCAGCCATACAGCGGCCAATAGCCTTTGAGCGGATCCACGCCGCGCCGGGCCGCGTGGGCCTTCATCGGCTTGGGCGTGAACAAATTGTTCCAGTCTGGCAGCAGGAGCTGCGCGTCGTAGAACATGAGCTTGTCCACCGGCCCGGCCTGCATGGCACTGATGACAGAGGCCATGAACGCCGCTCCAAAGGCCGTTGTGTGCAGATCCACGCTGGGCTTCAAATCCTCCCAGCTGACCACGTAATTCCACTCGTCGTAGATGCTCTCCGCCTGCCGGAAGCCATACTGATCCATGAGCGTGCGGGCCAGGGAGGCAAAGCCAACGGCCTGTTCCGGCGTGTGGCAGTACCCGTGCCAGGAGACAAAATCTACCGGCGCATTGCAGTCTCGGGCATAGGCCAGGAAAGGCTCGAACAGCCGCGAGCGCGGCGATGTCAGCGCCAGGCCGCCTATCCTGATATCGGGATGCTCCCGCTTGAGCAGGCTGGCGGTGACCCTGTACAACTCAAAAATCTGTTCGTCCGTCCCGGTCCAACACTGGGGAATGTCCGGCTCATTCCAAATCTCCCAGTAACGGATGTTCCAGTGGAACCCGTCGGCCCAGCCTTCGTTGTAATGGGCCACGATGTGCGAACAAATGCGGGCCCACTTTTCATAATCCGCCGGCGGGTGGATGTGACGCTTGATGCTCTGGTGCTCGATGCTCGCGCCCAGTCGATAGAACGGTTCCGTCCCGGCCTTCCGCATAAGGCGCAGATACTCGTCCGTCAACGTAAAGTTGTACGACGCGGGATCGTTTTCATCCGCCGCGAAAAAGGGAAACACACAGTGCACGTCCACAAATTCGCCGGATCCAAATGGATACTCGATATCGTGGGTCCGCCCGAAAGGGAGGCCCGCCGCCCGGAATTGTTCCGTGGCGTCATAGGTGAAGTTAAAGCTGACCGGGCCGCCGCCCACGCCGTGCATGGGCTTGATGCGGCCCAAGGCTTTGTCTGGGTTCACGATAATCCGCTTTTCTTCCATACGCTCACCTCATTCCTTGTCTCGCTTCCAACGCCTGTGTATTATTATAACACATTTGCCCCCAACGCTCAAGGTCGCGGAGCGAAATCCAGGACATCGTGCGCGGCATGCCGCCGTTTCAGACAGCGGGAATCCCCGTGGCCGCGTTATCCGTCCCGATACGCGCCGTAAAGCAAAGGTCGCTGATTTCACGGCCATGCGCATTCACGATATACCCAAATCCTGCCGCTCATCCGAAAGCCAATTCCGTATTGCGTGCGTTTCCGCGCTGTGCTACAATGAATCCATCGGAAGTCAGCCGCGAGGTGCATTCTGTTGTGCGTAGTACACAGCCACGGGAGGAAGAAACATGAAAGCCACCGCCATCACTGCAGCACGGGAAGAAATGGTCATATCTCTGGACGAGGCTTTTGACGGAACGCTGACCCTTCAGGAAGAGACGCCGCTCATTCATGGACCGTCGTCACCTGTTGACTCATGTGAATTGCGCTTTGAAAAGGGCCATGCGCACGTTTCCCGCATGATCGGAGAACATGACCGCGCCTTTGACCGCTTCACGCTGAAGCAGAACGGAGAGAGGATCGACGGCGTCGTCTACACCACCTCCATCACTGATTCTCTGTCCGTGGATCCCTATCCCGCGCTCGACACGATCAAGTCGCTCAACTGCCCGTACGCCCTTGGCGCGCCGCTTGGCGCCGACCAGCAGGGACGCCCGGACATCAACCTGCCTGCGTTCATTTCGCTCAGAGAACAGCAGGGCACCAGGCCATATCGTTTCGAGGGACAGACCTATTACATTTTCGAAGATGCCGTGAAAGGCATGGAAGAATCGATAAAAGACTACAGGATGAGCACCGTGGTGGTCCTCAATTCACCACTGCGCTTCGGTTCCAGGCGCGAGCAGGACATGCTCGACATCTGCCTGCATCCGAAGTTTGAAAAGGACGCCCCCTATGCCTTCATCAGCGCCTTCGACATGACCCGCGCGGAAGGCCAGCGGGTCTTTGCCGCGTTTATTTCCTTCCTGGCGGAAAACTATGCCAGGCCTGGCATGACGACGGGACGGATCACCGGAGCAATCATCTCAAATGAGATCAATCTGCAAAACAACTGGGGCAATATGGGCCCGGTCACACCGGACTATTACATGGAGGAGTACACCCAGGCGCTGCGCCTTGCATGGATCGCCGGAGCCAGGGCGTACGCCAGCTTCCGGGTTTATATCTCCCTGGCGAATAACTGGAACGTCGAACACGCGCAGCCCCTTCGATATTATCATGGAAAGCAGCTGGTCGATCTTCTGGGCGAAAACTGCCATCGCGACGGCGATTTTCCCTGGCACGTCGCGTTTCATCCGTATCCTGAAAGCTTTGACCATCCTGATTTCTGGAATGACAGGAGCGCCGTTTTCAAACTGGATACGCCGAGAATCACCTATCGCAACATGGAAGTGCTGGAAAAGTATCTTTCCCGGCCGCAGCTCCTTTACCGCGGCGAGGCGAGGCGCATTCTGTTCAGCGAGCAGGGTTTCAACAGCGGATCAGGCCCGTTGTCTGGCCTGATGCAGAAGCAGGCGGCGGCCGGCTACGTGCTCAGCTTCATCAAGGCGCGTAATATGAAAACCGTAGATATGATGACCCATCACGCCACCGTCGATAATCCGCACGAATTCGGATTGAATCTCGGCATCTATAAATACGACCCCGATAAGCCCTTCCACCGCGGCGAAGCCAAGCCCATTGCGGAAATGGTCCGGGCGATGGACACGCCCTATGAAGCGGGCGCCGTCGCCTTCGCCCGGGAAGTCGTGGGCCAGGAGCTCTTCAATTACCTCGTCAATCCGCCTGAGATCGTCGAAAACAGCGAGAACCTGGACAATGATTTCGGCGAAGTGTGAATGGCAAAACGGAGAACGGAGAAATGATATGACGTCTACGGAAAAAGTTCTGCTCGACACGGATATCGGCTGCGACATTGACGACGCCGTCTGTCTGGCATATCTGCTGGCGCATCCGCGCTGTGAGCTGGTGGGGATCACCACCGTCAATGGCGACACCCAGGCCCGCGCGCAGTTGGCCAGCGCGCTCTGCCATGCGGCCCATCGGGAAATTCCCATCTTTCCCGGAGCCAGGGACACACTGCTGGCCCGGCGCACCCGCAAGCCTGTTCCTCAGGCTGAAGCGCTCGCGCGTCTACCTCACAGCGACCGGTTCGACGGCATCGGCTATCTGGAATTCATGCGCGACACGATCCTCGGGCATCCCGGTGAGATCACGCTTTTGGCCATCGGTCCCATGACCAACGTAGGCCTGCTTTTCGCTGCCTATCCGGACGCCGCGCGCGCCCTCAAGCGCCTGGTCCTGATGGGCGGAAACTTTGAAAACCCCCTGACTGGCCTCGGCTACATGGAAAGCAACACCATGTGCGATCCTCACGCAAGCGAGTTGGTATACCGGGCGCAGGTTCCCATTCATCGCTCGGTGGGATGCGACGTCACCAACGACCTGTCGATGAAGCGGGACGCCGTATACGCTCGCTTTGCCCGGCATCCCATCCTGGCCGCAACGCTGCCTATGGCGGACGTCTATTTCTCCCATGGCGCGCCAGAATTGTATTTTCATGATTCCTGCGCCGCCGCTTCGATCTTCAATGACCGCATCGTCCGCTGGGGCGGAGGCCTGGTTGAAGTGGAACTGCGCGCCGATGCGCTGATGGGCATGACCGTCGTCAAGCATGCCGCCTATCTGGGTGGGCCGCACCAGGTGGCGCGGGCGGTGGACAGAGCCGCATACTTCGAGGACTTCGGACAGGTGTTTGGACTGTGTGAATAAGCTGCCAATAGCTGTTCAGCCCGTTTGAAACATGGAATGGCCTGTCCCACCGTTTTTACTCTGAGAGCGGGACAGGCCATTCCATATCGGTTGAAAGCCAGGCGTGACGCTGGAATCATTGTGTCTTCTTCGCGCCGCAGTTGGCGCAGAAGTTGCCGTCGTTTTCGGCTTTGCAATTCGGGCACTCCCACTTGCCGTCGTCTTCGGGTCTCTTCGCGCCGCAGTTGGTGCAGAAATTGCCGCTGTTCTCGGCCTCGCAAGCCGGGCATATCCACACATTTTCGTTCTCGCCTGAAGCCTGGGCAGCAGGCTCGTCCGTCGCGGCGGGCACATAGGGATCGCTGACGGCGCTGATGAACAGCATGCGCCTGACGATCTCGTTCAGGTCTGCCGCGGCTTCTTCAAAGGAGCTCCACCTGACGCCATAGCCGGACAAGCGTATGCTCGTGTACAGGTTTTCCGCTCCAGGGACCTCGAAAAAAGCGGAAACGAAGCCCGAACGCCCGTTTTTCTTCAGGCCGCTCATCTGCACGCTGCATTCCAGGCCCCGGTCGAGCGTCACAACAGCGCAGTCCTCCAGATCCTTTTCGCTGAAGGTCTTTTTGTCTTCCGTCAAGCCGACTTCAACTTCAATACAATTGTTCGGGGCGAACACGACGTATCCCTCCACGCTCGGATCATCATCTACGCCGGTGATGATCATCCGGGCTTCAAACGCGCCTTCTTCAGTATACCGCGTCAGCGTGGGCACGTCGAACACGAGCATTTTGTCTCTGTTCGGCTGGGGGCAGCGCATTTTCACGCCGGCACAGGTGCTGTCGATCCACAGCTGCGGCTCGACCCGAACCGCCATCTCGCCTTCCACGCGGTTCATCTCGTCGATTATGGCCGCGGTCAGGCTTTCCACGGCTTCGTCACTCTTCACCTTCGGCATTGAAACGGTGACCATCAGCGAATAACCCTCGTCTATCTCGGGCAGGTAGATCAGGCCACAGGCGCTCCTGTTCTTCGGATTGACGTACGCCGCCCGCTGATCGTCATCGAAAACGATGTGTTTTTCCCCTTTGGAATTATCCAGAAAACTCTTGACGACCGTCCGCCCTATGCTGTAAATATACGACACGTCGTGCTCTTCATCAAAAAAGTTGGCCTGCAATTGGGAAAAAGACCAGGCGCATGCGCCGGCCCGGGGGCCGAAGGACACGACCCAGGGATCATGATTCGTATAATTGATTGGGAGAAATGGAATGAGAACGACCTGCCGATAGCTTTCCGGGGCCAGTTTTGACCTGTCGGACTTCGTGCCGGACGGAATCTGCCTCAGGTAGGGCAATCCGTCTGCCGAGGCCGCCGCAGCGCTGCACAGGAGAATGACTGCGAGAATAAACGCAACCAGCCTTTTCATGGAAAAACCTCCTCGCGATTCCAACCATTTCTCTGATGCGTGCATAGTCAGGGTTCTTTCTTGTACTCGATCAGACAAATTATATCAAATGGTATCTGTGCTGTCAAATGAATGAGGAAAAATGCCATCTCCCTGGCGCTTCAATGCGGCAGGCAACATAAAGGCCTTTGATTTCCGCCCCATCTTCCAGGTATTCCCGCCGAAACGCCTGTATTTGCTGATCATATTCCGTTGTCGGCTCGACCAGTCTGCCGCCCTCAGCCAATTGATCGCTTGTCAAAACCAGGTCGGTGTGATATAATCTGTTCGATTTGATAATCTGTATTTACTGAAACCAGCCTTGTCCTGACACACTCTCGAGTATCACGCGTTGTGTTTCTCACCATTGGTCTGTTCGTTTCATTCCCATGCCGGTCGTGATTGTTGTTCAGAAAGGAATGGCAAATATGGAATACATCATTGTCTCTTCCGCAGAGTTCACATATCCGGACCTGTTCGATTATCCATCGGCTTCCGCATCGATCGACATCTTTGCGGCCCGCGGTTCTTACGCGTGCTTTCAGGTTCTGCTCCGCGGGCTGCTGAGTCCGGAAGTCTCCATATCGTTCCGGGGCTTACCCGAAGGCGTCGCGCCGGAGCTCTATTCGCTTCGGTCTGTCATGGTAGAACGGAACCAGGGCATTCCGGAAGAAGAGCGCAAACCCCATTGGCCGGAGCGCATTGCGCCTTTCCGCGTTTACGATTGTCTCCGCACCTACGACGGAACCGTGGACGTAGAGGGAGCGGAAATGCAGGGCGGACTCTACGTGGCGCTGAAGATTGGCAGGGACGCCGCGCCCGGCGCCTATGATTTCGCCACAATCATCAACGGACGTGAAATAGCTTCCAGGCTGCAGGTTTACTCGGTCCGGCTGCCTGAGGAAACCCTGAAGCTGATTGTCGGCTGCAGCCGCGCTCCGCTGGAGACGTTCCATCATCTTTCGCCGGGCACTGAAGCCTATGCCGGGATGGAGAAGAAGTATCTTCTGGCCCTGCGCCGGATGCATCAGAACATGATGTATACCGACGGCATCGAGGCGAAGGAAGTCGGGCCAAACCGCTGGGCTTTCGACTTCACCGGTCTGGAAAAGATGATCGAAGCCTGCCAGGCGGTGGGAATGAAATACTTCAACCTGCCGTCTGTGGGCTGGCGGAAAAGCTGGAAGGAATCCACCATCCTGCTTCATGGGCGGATTCCCGCCATGTCCTATGAGGGATATTGCTACCTGACGCAGTATCTGCCGGCGCTGAAAGCCGTCCTGGATCGGCACGGCTGGACGGAATGCTGCGTCATGGGCGTGGCGGACGAGCCCAACGACGCCAATGCCACCGAATACCGGGCTCTTTGCGGATTGATTCACAGAATCGTGCCGGAGATCCGCCTCTGCGACGCCATGTCCTACGGCAACCTCCACGGGGCGCTGGATGTGTGGGTTCCCCTCAACGCGGAGTATGACAAGCACCGTTCGGAGATCGAAACCTTCCGCGCGAACGGCGCGGAAATATGGCATTATGTATGCTGCGTCCCGAGAGAATACGGATACATCAATCGCTTCATGGACTATCCGCTGCTCTCCACCCGCTATCTGCACTGGGGCAACTACCGCTATCAGCTCACCGGCTTCCTCCATTGGGCGGCGAATCATTACCAGCCGGGCCAGGATCCCTTTTAACTGAACTGCCCCGAGCACCACAACACGGACAGCGTTTGCTTTCTGCCCGCCGGGGATACGCACATCCTCTATCCCGGCGACGGGGAGCCCTGGCTGTCCATTCGCCTTGAGGCGGAGCGGGAAAGCGCGGAAGAGTATGAATTGCTGAAGGCGCTGGCGGAACGCGACAAGGCGCTGGCGGATCAGATTTGCCTGTCGGTTTTCCGTTCCTTCCGTGATGTCGAGTACGATGTCAGGCGCTTTATGACCGCGAAGCGTCGGCTGCTGGCCGCGCTTTCAGAATAAAACGGAAACCCTCGGAAACCAGGAACTGTATGATCGTTTATGTCTTCTCGCATACTCTTCCGGAATCCCGAGTATTCAGGCGAGTGACCGTTTGCGGCAGTGATTGCCGTTTTGGCGAAAGGCGGGCGAAGAACATGATCTATCTGGCGGACAGCGCAAACGCAAAAGACGTCGCCGGGCTGATGGACCGTTTCCCCATCGAAGGCGTGACGACCAACCCGACGATCGTTGCCCGCGAGCGGGCCGATTTCGGCGGGCTCATGGCAGATATGCGCAAGGTCATCGGTCCCGATCTCATGCTGCACGCTCAGACCATGCAGACCGAAGCGGGGGCAATGGTGCGCGAGGCGTTGGCGCTTCGGGAAGCTTTGGGTGGCAATTTCTTTGCGAAAATCCCCGCGACCGCCGAGGGGCTGAAAGCTATCCGCGCACTGAAGGGAATGGGCGTCCAGACAACGGCGACGGCTGTTTTTTCCGCCCAACAGGCGCTCCTGTGCGCGCGGGCAGGCGCTGATTTCGTCGCGCCGTACGTCAACAAGCTGTCCGATCTCTGTGTGGACGCAATCTCCGTCGTCGGAGAAATCGTCCGCTTATTTGACAGCTTCGGGCTGAAAACACGCGTGCTTTCGGCATCGTTCCGCAATGTCGATCAGGTCAATCAGGTGGCGCTGATGGGCAGCCACGCAATCACGCTGCCCGTTTCCTTCTTCGATAAACTCATTGCCCACCCCATGACCGACCTGGCTCTTTCCGGTTTTCAGGCGGACTGGAGGAGCGTTTACGGGGATAAAAAACCTGAGGACATGATATGAATATAAAAAGCGGGCGCTCGCATTCGAATGCTGCGGGCGCCTGCCTTATATCGTATTACGCTTTTCCTGCATTTCTGCCCAGTCCATTTTCACTCCGACAGGCTGTCAATCAATGCCCTTTGCCCAAAGCCATGTCTTTCCCGCGCTTCCGAACCCATACCATGGCCGCGTTCCAGGAGATCATCGCATGCCCGGCACGTTTTTCTTCCGCGCATTCCACAGAATAAACCGCACCGCTTTCCGGCCTGATCTGCCGGCCGCCGGTCATCTCCAGCCATATTTATCGGAATATTCCAAGTAGTACTTGATGCTCTCGCCGGGAACGTTCCATGGAATGTGGTTGCCGATGCACATGAAATAGCCGCCGCACATTTTTCCGGTCTCAGCCATGCTCATAACCATTTTCTTGATGTCGTCTTTCGTGCCGAAGGTCAGGATGCGGTTGTCGCCCTCACCGGCCAGCATGATGTCAGGATGTCTGCGCGCGATGGCCTTAAAATCACAGTATGGCTCGGTGATCAGTCCGTGCGCGCCGCACTTGAGGACGTCTTCCACGCATGCGTCAGGTTTGCCATCTGTGATGAAATACACCATGATGCCTTTCACGGTGAGCATGCCCCAGAACTCCTCATAGCGGGGATAGATATACTTGTTCATCCATTGCGGGGAACATACCTGACCGCGCGTTGTGCAGATGTCATCGTGGCTGCCGAAAAAATTGATGGGCAGGCGCGCATAGGCACGGAAGGCACGGCGGTTGAGCTCGGCGAACTCCGCCATAACCGGCTCGAATTCGTCATCAAGGCAGGTGGTGAGAAACTGCTTCCAGCCGAATGTCAACATGGGCCACATGATCATCGTGTTGTAGTGGCCTGCGCCGGAGGTTGAGAATTCAGGCGCTCTGTCGCCCCATTCCTTCGGGTAGCACGGCCGGAATCGATTGTAGAGGATCTCCTCGCTGGAGTAGTCGTAGTTGTCAACCACAAAATCCCATGCCCTGAAGTCGGCGTGTTCCAGCGGGTGAAAATTGTACACATCCTCCTCAGTCTTAAAAAACTTTTCGCCGTGCTCGAACGTCGCGGTTTCCGAATCACCCCATCGCACGGTGTGATGATCCGCGTTTGAACTGTGGGCGCGCCCGTCCAGCGTCGGCCGCCGCTTTGGCGCATTCGATTCGGGGATCGGCAGGTTCAGCATCGGATACAGCTCTTTGAGGCGCTGCCGGCAGTCGCGCGGCCGCTCGTAATAATCGATGCCCGTCAGGTATGTCTCCGCATCGGGATTTGACCAGTGCTCCCAGTGCAGGATCCGGCTTCCTCCCTGGCCTTTCATCGCCATGTATCGCTGCTTTTCCTCTTCCGGTACCACGTTCTGAACCCCCTGTATCTGCGCATTCATGAACAGCCACCGCATTGACAGCGCGCTTGCCTCCACTGTTTTGTCCCGAAATCGCCCTATACTCAACGCTGTTTTTATACGCTGATTATAGCAAATGCCGCCATCCCTGTCAAACAGGCATAAGGGAATCCCCCTTTCCGCTNNCCTGCCTATGGGTTTCAGCCAATCAGGCGCTTGTCAAACCCGGATCGGCATGGTATAATCTGTCCGATTTGATCATGCCCGTTCGCTGAATCCCGCTTCGTCCCGATGTATTGTTCAGATCAGGTATGACGCGGCGCATAAAAGGGGGATGCATATGCGTTTGGATTCTTTGTTCTCTGATCACATGGTACTGCAGGCCGGCAAACCCATCCGCGTATTCGGCGTCGGCGCCGGGCATGTGCGCGTCTCCCTTGAGGGCGTCACAGCAGAAGCGGATGTGCCCGGACCGCAATGGTGTCTGGCGCTCCCCGCGCGAACCTACGGAGGTCCCTATACGCTGTCCGTTTCGCTTGCCGGGCAGGAAATTCTGCTGCGGGACGTATACATCGGCGACGTGTATCTGCTCGCCGGCCAGTCCAACATGCAGTTCAAGCTGTCCGAAACCTCCATTCCGAAGTCTGAATGGGACGATCAGCCATTGCTGCGCTGCTTTTCTCTCGCCCGACCCGAGGAAGGAGAGCCCTTTTCACCGACGGATGGCTGGCAGATATGTTCGCGTGAAAATGCGGGGAGCTTTTCCGCCATCGGCTATCACCTGGGCGAATTGTGCGAAAGCGGACGCGCGGCAGGGCTGATCAACTGCTATCAGGGCGCGTCCGTCATCGAAAGCTGGCTGCCGGAGGACACAGCCGCGTCGCCTGAGTTCTCCATTCCCATCAACGAGAAGCATATCGACCATACCTGGCCCGAATATGCCGCGTGGAACCGGAACGGCTATCTCTACCGGCATATGTTCGCAAAAGTTCCTCCATTCGCGCTGGCCGCCGCTGTGTGGTATCAGGGAGAGAGCGACACCTCGGAAGCCGAGGCGCGCATCTATGACAGGGAGCTTGCTTCCCTCGCGGCATGCTGGCGCAACGACCTGGGCGACGCCTCGCTTCCATTCGTCATTGTGCAAATCGCCGACTATCAGCCCCGTTCAGACGAAGGCTGGCGCGCCCTTCAGGCTGCGCAGGAACGTGCCGCGGCGGCTATCCCCCGCGCGTTTTTGATTCGCAGCGCGGACGTGTGCGATTCAGGCAGCATTCATCCGGCCTCCAAAGCGCGCCTTGCCAGGCGTATTGTCCATATCCTGCGCGATATCTCAACGGATCCTCACGGCAGCTGAGAATTGCGGATGGGTAAAAAACATTCCCCCGTAACGTTTCTGTTTAACTTATTTGCAGAGTAAGGCGTCGGCAGCGGCGGAAGATGTCGGATCCAGGTAGGACGACAGCTCGGCGACCAGGTCGGATCGCCCAGCTTCCATGCATCTTTTAAGCATGACTCTTGCCGTCTCTGCCTTGAGCATGCGATGCGCCAGCAGAAAACGGAGGAGAAGGTCGTTTCGCCAGGCTTTCTTTTCATAGGTCGCATACTCCTGCCGAACATAGTCCACGTAACTTGCCTTCCACGGCTCCATCTCCGGCATACCTGTCTCCAACGCCACAAGGAAGCCCTCCACCACACGCTTCCGCTGCCGGATCGGCAGATCCTCCACCGGGCCGAGATAGATGGGCTTCCCGATATCTCCCGTGAGGGAAGCGCATGTATGCGCCACAAAGGGATCGTCATTGCCGGTCCCGTTCGCCGCGAATTTGGAGAAGACCCGGACGTGCTCATGGACAAAGATCACCTTTGCTGATGCCCCTGAGAACGCCCCGGCGCAGACTTCCGTGATGGTTTCTGGAATATCGTACCGCTCGCAGCTCCGCCCCGGGGGATATGCGATCAGCTTTTGCCCATTTTTGCTGAGAATAACGCCATCCACTGTCCTGTACAGTCTGGATCGGTCAGAAACGACATACTCCCGCAAGCCGGCACAGCCGGAAAAGGTGTTGCAAAAACACGTGACGCTGTCCGGAACGGTCACGCGGAGGAGTCCCATACAACCGGCAAAGGCATATTGGCCCAGGTTTGTCACGCTGTCCGGAATCACCACGCTCGCGAGGGCGGCACAGCCGCAGAACGCATTGCTGCCGATGCTCTCAAGGCCGTCGGGAAGACGCACGTCCGCCAGCTTCCTGCAGCCGGCAAAGGCCTCCGTCTCGATGCGCTGCAGCCCCGCCGGAAGGACGACGCTCTGCAGGGCGAGGCAGTGGGCAAAGGTCATGGCACAGATGGCCGTCACCCGGGCGGGAATCGCCATGCGCGTCAACCCGTAGCAGCCATAAAACGCTTCTTTCTCAATACACGTCACGGTCTCCGGCAGCGGCAGGCTGGCGAGGCTCCAGCAGTATTGGAACGTTCGGCTGCCGATCCGGGTCACGCCCCGGGGAATCGCGATGTCCGTCAGCTTCTCGCAGCTGACGAACGCGCGGCTTCCGATGTGCGCCAGGCTGTCGGGAAGCGACACGATCCTGAGCCGCTTGCAGCTCCAGAATGCCTCATCCCCGATCTCCGTCACGCCCGGCTCCAGCGTGGCGATGGCCAGATTGTCGCAGAACCAAAATGCCCCGTTCCCGATGCGCTTCACGCTCCCCGGGACAGTAATGCCGGTCAGACCGGAGCAGAACGAAAAGGCTTTTTCGCCAATCTCCTCCACTCCCGCCGGGATCGTGATGCCGGTCAGCGCCCCGCAGCCGGAAAACGCTCTGCATTCTATCCCGGTCACGCCGGGCGGGATCTCATAGTTTCCAGTCTTTCCGGCGCAGACGACCAGCTTTTGGCCGTCCTTGCTGAATATCACATTATCCACGCTTTTGAAGGCGCTGTTTTCAGCGGCAACAATCACCCGCGACAGCTTGCTGCAGCCGTAAAACACACCCATCCCAATGCGCACCACGCTGGCCGGGATTGTGACGCTCGCCAATTCCGCGCACCCATGGAAGGCGTCCTTGCCGATGCATGTCACGCCTTCCGGGATTGAAACGGATGTGATCTCCGGGCAATTCTGAAAGGCCCCGTCGCCAATGCCTGTCACGCCTTCCGGAATCTCGACGTGTCCGCCGGAGCCGCAATACTTCGCCACCATCCCGTTCTCGATGGCAAAACCGCTGCCGTTCAGTATTCTCTCCATGTGAAGGTCCATCTCCCTGATCGATAAAGCGTTCCGCGCCCGGAAGCGTTGCGGTTATCTCTTTTTCCCGGAAAACAGGCCTTTGAGCCTGCCAAACAGGCCCCTGTCCTGCGCCTGCTCCACAGGGCGAGTGGGCTGCGGCGCCGGCTGCACCTTCTGAGGTTCCGGACGCACAGGCGGTTTTGTGAGATGCGGCTGGGGTTCGGCACGCACAGGCTGTGAAGGAGAAAGAGAGAGATGGGAAGTGTGGACGGCGGCCCCGGCAGCGGGTATGATGGCGCTCAATTCTTCTTCCACCGTTTCAAAGTCAACGGTCTTCCCCTCGATACAGCTTCTGAGAAGCGCTTCCATGCCGCCGGGCAAGGGCAGACGGCCACCGGATATGTAGTCGTCCAGGTGATTCTTTGCCTCTGCGCCGTTTTTCCATACTCTCCAGCCATGATACATTTCCAAAACCGTCAGTGCCCAGGCGTACACGTCCATCCAGGGTTTCAGCGGTTCGCCCTGCGTCTGTTCCTTCGGACAGTACTCCAGCGTATAGCCGGATGCAGGAGCGTCCAACTCAGTCCCATCTGCCCCGATCACGCGCCTTGACAGGCCGAAGTCATTTATTTTGACGGTGTCGGATCCGCGAACCAGCAGAATGTTGCCTGGCTTCACGTCGCCATGGACAACATGCTGCTCGTGGATATGCTTTAAGCCGTTCGCGGACTGAACCGCGATGCCGAGCACACGCCTCTGGGCCGACACAGCCCTGTCCTCATACAGCGCGGCGCTCTGGATAGCTTCCTTCAGCGTACCGCCATCCAGCCACTCCGCAAAGGCCGTCGGAACGCCGTTGATCTCCTTTACTTCAAAGCAGGCAACGACATTTTGATGCCTGCCAAGGCCTGCCCACAGCCGATGTGTCTCAACAAAGCGGCCCCATCTCGCAGCGCCTGCCGCGCCGGGATAATACCTGGCCGGACGGATCATGGCCTGATAGGTCCGGCTGGCAAAGTGCATCACCTTCCATACGCGGTTCATACCGCCCAGGATCGGATCGGCCGCAACAATATAGTTGCCGGGCATCAGTTCGTTGATCCCGATATTCTCCTCCCACAAAACCGATTGCGCCGGCTTGGGTTCTGAATCGGTTGGATGGGACACCGCCGGTGTTTCCACTGATTTGGAGCATTCCACCGCGCCGTTTTCAGGCTCAGTCTGATCCAACGGCATGGAAAGCGAACTGTCTTCGCTGTCTTCTTCCTGGCCGCGATCCAGCCTCCAGCGCAGTTCCCATACACGTACCATGTTTCCGCAGCAGGCGTACATAAAACAGCCGTCCGCGGAGAAGGCAATGTCCATCACGTCCTCGGATGCGGTCTTGATTTCCGTTACAACGCGACAATCCGGCAGGCTGCGCAGCTGTATCCTGTGACCCAGCGCCCCGCCTGTCGACTCCGAGAAGAGCGCCATAAGTCGGTTGGACGGCTCAAACCTTACGTTTATGCTCTTGCCGAGATCACACTTAATGCGCCGAATCTCCCGCCAGCTGGAAACATCCCAGACCAGGATGTCATCCTTAAGGTGAATGCTGATATACAGCCTTTGCCCGTCGGGGCTCAGGGCTACAGCGCATATTTTTACGTTCAGCTCCTTCTCGCGCAATACGCGGCCGCTTTGCGCGTCCAGCTCGCGCAAGGTTCCATGATATGTGGCGGCATATAGACGCGCTGCGTCCGCCGACAGCCTGTAATCCACATAGGTTGTCTCAAAACCATAGCGTTTTTTGATCTTCCCTGACGCGGTATCGATCAGCGTCCCACACAGGTCATCCTTCGGCCCCGCCAGCAGCGTGCGCTCATCGTCGCTGAAATCGATGCGCAGATCCCCATTGGGATTCATCTCTTTCTTGATGGCGATCCGCCGCATGTTTCGCGTTTCCATATCGCAAAGCTGTACGCTGTCGTTCATCGCCGCCGCCAGATAACGCCCGGTCCTGGAAAAGATGAGCGTGTCGGGAGAATCCTCCTCATCGATCGTGTGGATTTGCACGTAGTCCATGCTCCACAGTCCATATGACGGGTGCTGCCAGGAATAACCGCTTGAGATCGCCAGGAACCGGTCGAGAGGATCGGCCGCTATACACCGGACAACGCTGTCCCGTTCGGGTTCCGGGCGGAATCCTCCGTTCTCCGTGACACTCTCTACGTGGCGGGGGGCAATGAGCCCCGTGAGTCTGCGCCGCAGCGCACGGATCTGACTGCTGCCTTCAGCCCCATCCTGAGCTTCGGCCTCCCTGAGCGCATTCACCGCCTGGACAAGGTCGCCGGATTCGATCAGCGCCGTCACCTTTGCTTCATGGGCGCGCAGGATATCCTCGCGCCGCTTTGCTTCATCGAAACTGCGCACCACGCACAGCGCCCAAGGTGCTTTTACGACGGGCGCCTGCCCTTTAAAGATGCGGACCGTGCCGCTGTCGTCCGTGGAGCAGGTCACAATCACGGACAGATCGTCCGGAGCGCAGGCGGAGCTTGTTTTGCGGCCATGCCCGAAAAAAGTACACAGGCAACGGCGCATGGCATCGTCGTAGAGCTTAACCGTTCCGTTGGCGGCGGAGGCCAGTATGCGGGTATCGTTTGCAACCAGCGCGCGAATGGTCGTGTTCCTATCCCCCGCTGAACGCACACGAACGGAGGACAGGAGCCGCGTCTTTTCGCGGCCGCTCAGCTTGTTTTCGACTGTCTTCGTGCAATCAATGCGTTCGAATTCGCCTCTTGGAACATTGACAGCCCATGCTCCGTCCCGGGAAAAGCAAGGATTTCCCGAAGGATTGATGACGGAATTCTGTTCGAGTTCCAGCGTCGTGGTGTTCCATTTCAGGTAATTCGAGGTACTGAACTGCGCCAGCGACGCGCCGTCGTCCATGAATCGCCATTTCGCGCCGAAGTCGCTCAGGGTGAATTTTGTTTTGTCGGGCGTTTCCGCCTCCTTCAGCCAGGCCCCCGTCTCAATATCCCAGAGCTGTATGGTCTGCTCGGTTTGAACGATCATGCGCCGTCCGTCCGGATGAAGCGCGCAGCCTTTGACCTCCTTGTCGCAGCGCAGCGTGCGGATAAGTTTCCCGGTACATGCCTGCGCGACACAGATGGACTTTCCGTCCTCCCCTGCGTACAGCAGATGATCCTGATCGTCACTGAGGCGGAAATAGTAGCCGCCCGGGATTGTATAGACGCGCTCCCAGCTTTGAGTATCCAGACACCAAATCTCGTAGACCCCGCCGTATTTATCGGCCTGTTCTCCCGCATTGGGCAGCCTGCTCACGCCCAGCCACAGGCGCTGTTTATCCGGCAGGACCACGGCCCGCGGCGGAGCGCTCTTGCCTACGCTGCGAAAGACCTTGACTGTGGCGCTCTCGCCGAAGGGCTTATCCTCCCATACGCCGCGCTCTGTGCAGAGCACATCGTACCAGTCTTCCTCCAGACCCGAAGGCGATCCCGTCTCAGCGGCGGCGCAGCGACGCATGACCTCCTCATCGTCGATCTCACCCTTGCGCCACAGATACAGTCCCTGATTGTAAACGGAATTCAGGTGATTGGGCGTGATCTCCAAAGCCAGTCGCCAAAGTCCCTCGGCAAAGTCCGGCATGCCGAGGTCGATAAAGCTGAGCGCCCGATTGTTGAGCGTATCGGCGGTATCCGTGACTGCCTTCGCGTCGGAGCGGGGATAAGCGGCGCCGATGACGCCGTGGTAAGCTGTCGACAGCTCCGCGACCACATTCCCGAAACCATTTGCCTCCCTTCGATGTTCGGGGCTTATACACCGCGTGAGCAGCTCTTTCATTGCCTCCGGCACCGCAACGCGGGCTTGGTCCAGACAATCCGGCAGGCGCTCACCCGCCTCCGCGCCGGTGGTCCACCGCCGTTTGCCCGCAAACATCTCAGCAACTGTCAACGCCCAGGCGTACACGTCCATCCACGGCTCAGCGGCCGCGCCTTCCGCCTGCTCCCTCGGACAATACTCTGGCGTGTAGCCGGTGGAGATGGCC
>LVAP01000147.1 GCA_001603025.1 Clostridiales bacterium Firm_10
GACATCACCTGGCCCGGCACCTACACCTTCGAGGTGAAGGAGACGAGCGGCACGCTGCCCGGCATCACCTACCCCGCCGATGACGCCAAGGTCACCCTGGTGGTGAAGGTTGTCGACGACGGCAACCAGCTGAGGGTCGACAGCGTTACCGCGACGGCAACGGGCACCAATGTCGGCTACAGGGTTGACGAGAACAACCGGCTGAAGGTCTTTGCGGTCTTCACCAACCCCTACAAGCCCGAGCCGGTCAAGCTCGCGCCGCCGGTTGACAAGACCATCACCAACGAGTTTGGCCCGACGGTTGTGGATAAGACCTTCAACTTCACGCTGACGGTCGATACCAACCCGAATACCGGCGCGACCATCGCCAATGGAGGCAACCAGACATCGATCACCGTACCCGCAGGCGAGACGAACGCGTTTGGTGAGTTCAGCGTCGTCAACGCTGAAGATCCCACCAAGAGGGATCCCGCCATCACCTTCGACAAGCCCGGCAAATACGTGTTCAAGGTCGCCGAGACCAAGGAAGCCCTGCCCGGCATCACTTACGACGAGACCGTCTACACGCTGACCGTCGTGGTGAAGGACGGTGACGGCGAGCTGATTATCGACTCGGCCGACTTTGCGCCGAACAACCAGCTGACCGTGCTGCTCGATGAGGCTAAGTACACCAACCCCTACAAGCCTGAACCGACCGAGTACACGCCTCGTGTCGACAAGCTGATGACCACGAGCAAAGGCCCGACCGTGAAGGACAAGGAATTCAAGTTCGAGCTGGAGCTGATCGATGAGCGCGACGCCAAGGGCGATACGAGACCTGACGGCAAGACCGGCATCGAAAGCATCGGTGAACCCGGTTACGAAACGAAACTGGTCGTTCCCGCGGGCGAGACCAACGCCACCGCGTACTTCGGCAAGCTCAAGATCAACATGGCCGGTACCTACGTCTTCAAGATCACTGAGGTTGTTCCCGAAGACGACGACAAGCTGCCCGGTGTCACCTATGACACGGCTGTCTGGTACCTGGAGCTCGTCGTGAAGGATATGGACGGCCGGCTGGAGGTCATCAAGAACGAGTACAGCACGACCAGGCCGAGCATCGGCAACGAGAATAAGAAGGCGCCTGCCAAGGCCGGAACCCGTGCTGAAGATGTTCCTTCCGACGACGAGACAATCACTGAGGTGATTGATCCCAACAACACTTCGGCGATCTTCGACAACGATTACACGCCGAAGCCGACCGACTACATCCCGAAGGTGACCAAGACCATCATCGGTGAACCCACCGTTGTTGACAAGACCTTCACCTTCACCCTGAGCGACGACAACGTCGACCTGGCCGGCTATAAGCTGCCCGGCACGACGACCGTCACCATTACCATCCCGGCCGGAACACCCGGTGAGGCTGTCATCGAGCGGTTCTTCGATGAGATCGACGGCAAGGAACAGGGCATCTTCTTCGACATGGCCGGCACCTACAAGTTCAAGGTTGCCGAGACCAAGGAATCCCTGGCCGGCATCACCTACGACGAGACCGTGTACACGCTCACCGTCGTGGTCGAGGACCAGGATGGCTGGCTGAAGGTTGTGGATGTTTCCTACGACGGAAAGGTTCCCGCCGGCGAGGACGAGTCCGACGGCGAAGAGCCTGACGGCAGCAAGGCCGAAACCGAGGAACCCGCGGACGATGAAGGCGACGACGTCGATATCGAGAAGAAGAGCGCCGACTTCACCAACATCTACGAAGTGATTCCCACCGAGTTCGTGCCTGAGGTCGAGAAGGACCTGACCGTCGACTTCGGCCCGACCGTGGCGGACAAGATCTTCAACTTCGAGCTGAAGCTCACAAGCGCGACCGGATTCAAGGGCGCTGACGTGAGCGAGGCGTGCAGCATCCATGGCGAGACGATCGGCAAGGCCCAGATCGTCGTGGAGGCTGGCAAGGTAACCAACAGCACCACCTTCGACAAAGTCACCTTCGCGAAGGCCGGCACCTACGTGTTCGAGCTGACCGAGGTTGCGGAAGACGAAAAGGGCGTGATCTACGACACGACCAAGTGGACGATCACCGTTGAGGTGGTTGACCACGACAACCAGCTGAAGCCGGATACCATCGACTACAAGCACGTCGTTGATGGCGGCGAATCCGGCGACACCGAGGCGCCCGGCGAAGGCGGAGAGCCCGAACCCGAGCCGACCGGCGAGCCTGAAGAGCCCGGCGAGACCCTGAATCCCGGCCCGGCTGTCTTCGACAATGAATACATCCCCGAGCCGACTGAGTACCAGCCGAAGGTGAACAAGCAGCTGACCGGCCAGCCCACCGTGAAGGACAAGACCTTCAACTTCACGCTGAAGCTGATCAAGGCGCTGGATGCGGCCGGAGAGAACGACGTCAGCGACGCGGCGGATATCCCGGCGGAAGGCTACACGACCTCCGTCACCATCCCCGCAAACGAGACGACGGCCGAAGACGCGCTGTTCAAACTGATCACCTTCACGAAGGCCGGAACCTACACCTTCGAGGTTGCCGAGACCAAGGAATCCCTGGCCGGCATCACCTACGATGAGAAGGTTTACACGCTGACCGTGAAGATCAAGGATACCGACGGCAAACTGATCGTGGAGAGCACTGAGTACGTCTACAGTGAGGAAGTCGAACCCGATACGGAGAAGGCGACCTTCATCAACGACTACCAGACCATCCCGACCACCTACACGCCTTCCGTTGAGAAGACCATAGCCGTGGACTACGGCCCGACGGTTGCCGACAAGACCTTCAAGTTCACGCTGAACCTCACTGAGGCCAAGGATGTGAACGGCAAGGACATCAGCGACTGCAGCTCGACCAGCACTGACAGCGTGAGCATCACGGTGCCTGCCGGCGAGACGACGGCCAAGGCCGACTTCAAGGAGATCACCTTCTCCTGGGCCGGAACTTACAAGTTCGAGGCGAAGGAAACCAAGGAAGACGAAGAGGGCATCACGTACGACGAGACGCTGTGGACGCTGACCGTGATTGTGGTGGACGACGATAACCAGCTGCGCATTGACAGCACTGAGTATACGGACGGCACCAACAAGAGCGAGACCGAAGCGACCTTCACCAACCCGTACAAGCCCGAACCGACCGAGTACACGCCTGCCGTGAAGAAGAGCATGACCACGGACTACGGCCCGACGGTTGCGGAGAAGACCTACAACTTCACGCTGGCGATCAAGGAGAACCCGAAGGATGGCGCGGCCATTGCTGAGGGCGGCGACAAGGCGAAGGTGACGGTGCCTGCGGGCGAAGCCGACGCGAGCGCAAGCTTCGGCAAGGTGACGTTCGACAAGGCCGGAACCTACACCTTCGAGGTGAAGGAGACCAAGGAAGACGAAGAGGGCATCACGTACGACGCGACGGTATGGACGCTGACCGTGGTCGTAAAGGACACGGACGGCAAGCTGGTTGTCGAGAGCACCGAGTACAAGGGCGGCGACAGCACGAGCAAGACCGAAGCGACCTTCATCAACCCGTACAAGCC
>LVAP01000148.1 GCA_001603025.1 Clostridiales bacterium Firm_10
GCTCAATGGCGCCGTCAATAAAGCCGCGGGTGAGTTTGCTGAACTTGAGCCGCAGGCCGCAGGCCTGCACCTGCTCCCGCGAAAGATCGCACAGAAGCGCCGCCAGCCGCAGCTCCGGCGCGGGCGCCACGAGCGCCATGCGCCGGGCGGCCAGCAGGTACTGATCGGCGCTCAGCGCCTTCAGCTCCGGCAGGATGACCTCGAACACGTCGCGGTATTCCACAAACACGGCCTCCGCGCGGGAGCCGCACACCAGCTTCCTCAGCTCGAGCAGAATGCGCTCCGGCGCGAAGGATTCCAGCAGGGCGGCGTTGCTGTGGATAGCCTGCGCCGTCGGCGGATCGATGTCGAAATCCAGCACGGCGGAAAAGCGCAGCGCGCGCAGGATGCGGATCCCGTCCTCCCTGAAATGCGCGTTCGGCTCGCCGAGGCTGCGGATGAGGTGCGCTTCCAGGTCTTCCACGCCGCCGGCATAGTCGATCAGGCCGGCCTTCTCGTTCCAGCACAGCGCGTTGATGGTGATATCGCGCTGCTGGACGTCCTCATACAGGCCGCCCATGCCGATCGCCTCCTCCTGATCGCCGCCGTCTGCCCGGAAAGCGGTGATCTCGATGGGTGTGGCGTATTTGATAAGCCGCACAGTGCCGTGCTTGAGGCCGTTCAGCACCAACTTGTCGCGCCTGAACAGGTCCATCACCTCGTCCGGCGTGGCGCTGGTGGTGATGTCATAGTCGTCCGGCTCCTTGCCGAGCAGCACGTCGCGCACGCTGCCGCCCACGATGTAGGCCTGGTAGCCCGCGTGCGTCAGCGCGCGCATTGCGTACTGCGCGGCGCGGGGCAAATTCATTTTCACGGCTTTTCACTCCTGCGGCGCAGGCGGCGCGGCATGTTTTTTCGCGGTTTTTCCCGCCGCTGCTCGCACAACGCCATTTTTTGTGGTATAATCAGAATGGTTTATTCCACAATTGATTATACCATACTTTTTTCCACAGGAAAAGTGCTATCTTCGGAGGTCGCCATGTTCGCTCACCTGCACATGCATACGGAATACAGCCTGCTCGACGGCGCCAGCCGCATTTCGCCCCTCCTGGACAGGATCCAGGCGCTGGGCATGAAGCACTGCGCCATCACCGACCACGGCGCGATGTACGGCGTGGTCGAGTTCTACCAGCAGGCGAAAAGCCGCGGCATACACCCGGTCATCGGCTGCGAGGTCTACGTCTGCCCGGACATGCGCGAAAAGGCCTCCGGCTCCCGCGACTACAGCCACCTCATCCTGCTGTGTGAAAACCAGACGGGCTACCAGAACCTCATCTACATGGTGAGCCAGGGCTTCGTCGAGGGTTTCTACTACAGGCCCCGCATCGATTACGACCTGCTCACAAAGCACAGCGAGGGCCTCATCGCGCTCTCGGCCTGCCTGTCCGGCGACATCCCCAAGCTGCTGCTGGACGGCCGTGAAAACGATGCCCGGAAGATGGCTCAGAAATATCTGGACATATTCGGGCGCGGCAATTACTTCATCGAGCTCCAGGACCACGGCCTGGAGGAGCAGAAGCGCATCCTGCCCGGGCTCATCAGCCTGGCCCGCGACATGGACATCCCGCTTGTGGCCACCAACGACTGCCACTACATCGAGCGGGAGGACGCCGAAACACAGGAAATCCTCATGTGCATCCAGACGGGCAAAACGCTCACCGACCAGAACCGCATGCGCATGGAAACCGACGAGATGTACGTCAAATCCGAGGAGGAAATGCGCGCGCTGTTCCCGGAGCTTGGCGAGGCCATCGACAACACGGTGAAGATCGCCGAGCGCTGCCATGTGGAATTCGATTTCAAATCCATTCATCTGCCGCGCTTCCCTCTGCCCGAGGGCCGCGAGGCCGCCGACTACCTGCGGGAGCTGTGCGAGGAGGGCTTCGCCCGCAAGTATGCCCCCGACCGCGCGGACGCCCGCGAGCGCATGGACTATGAGCTGAGCGTCATCAGAAAGATGGGTTATGTGGACTACTTCCTCATCGTGTGGGATTATGTCCACTTCGCCAAGACCCACGGCATCCTCGTGGGCCCCGGCCGCGGCAGCGGCGCAGGCTCCATCGTGTGCTACTGCCTTGAAATCACCGCCATCGATCCGCTCAAATACGACCTGCTGTTCGAGCGCTTCCTCAACCCGGAGCGCATCTCCATGCCCGATATCGACATCGACTTCGACTACGAGCGGCGCGACGAGGTCATCGATTACGTGGCCAGGCGCTACGGCGCGGATCACGTGGCGCAGATCATCACCTTCGGCACCATGGCGGCCAAGGCCGTGGTGCGCGACGTGGGCCGCGTGATGGGCATGACCTACGCCGACGTGGATGCCGTGGCGAAAGCCATTCCCTTCGCGCTGGACATGACGCTCGAAAAGGCGCTGTCCGCCAGCCCGGACCTCCGCACGCTCTACGAGAGCGACGAGCGCGTGCACCGCCTGATCGACACCGCGAAAAAACTCGAGGGCATGCCCCGCAACGCTTCCACCCACGCGGCGGGCGTGCTCATCACCAGCCGGCCCGTGTACGAATACGTGCCGCTGCAGACAAACGACGACGTGATCACCACCCAGTTCCCCATGGGGACGCTGGAGAAGATGGGCCTGCTCAAGATGGACTTCCTGGGCCTGCGCACGCTCACCGTCATCGGCGACAGCCTGGCCATGATCGAGCAGGCCACCGGGCAGCACCTCACGCCGGAAGACATCCCCATGGACGACAAAGGCGTGTTCGACATGATTTCCGAAGGCGACACAGACGGCGTGTTCCAGATGGAGGGCGGCGGCATGCGCGCCTTCCTGGCGAACATGAAGCCCGCCTGCTTCGAAGACATCATCGCCGCCATCTCGCTCTACCGCCCCGGCCCGATGGACTCCATTCCCCGCTTCATTGCCGGCAAGCAGGATCCCGGCAGCGTGAAGTATCTGCACCCGAAGCTCAAGCCCATCCTCGAGGTGACCTACGGCTGCATGGTGTACCAGGAGCAGGTCATGCAGATCGTGCGCGACCTGGCCGGCTACTCCATGGGCCGCAGCGACCTGGTGCGCCGCGCCATGGCCAAGAAAAAGCACGACGTGATGGCCCAGGAAAAGGAATACTTCATCCACGGCAAAGTTGAATCGGACGGCACCGTTTCCGTGCCCGGCGCGGTGCGCGGCGGCGTGCCGGAGGAGATCGCCAACCAGCTCTTCGAGGAAATGACCGCCTTCGCCAGCTACGCCTTCAACAAGCCTCACGCCGCGGGCTACGCCGTTGTCGCCCTGCAGACCGCCTGGCTCAAGCTGCATTACCCCGCCGAGTTCATGGCGGCAATGATGAACTCCTTCGCGGGCAACGCGGGCAAAGTGGCGTTCTACATCCAGTATCTGCGCCGGCGCGATATCCCCGTGCTGCCGCCCGACGTCAACCAGAGCGGCGAGAAATTCAGCGTGGACCACAGCGGCGGTGTGCCCGCCGTGCGCTTTGGCCTGAACGCCGTGAAAAACGTGGGGCACAGCCCCATCGCTGCCATCGTGAACGAAGCGCGGCAGGGCGGCCCTTACCGCGACCTGAACGACTTCGTCAGCCGCGTGGCCTCCGATCAGATCACCAAACGGGTGGTGGAATCGCTCATCAAGGCCGGCGCGTTCGATTCTCTGCCCGGGAACCGCGCGCAGAAGCTGGCGTGCTACGAACGGATCATGGACGGCGCGGCCAAGCGCCGCAGAAGCACCGTCGAGGGGCAGATTTCGCTGTTCGACGCGCTGGGCGACGGGCCCGCGCTGGACGTTCCCGCCGAACCGCTGCCGGACGTGCCGGAACTTCCGGTGCGCCAGCTGCTCGCGCTGGAAAAGGAAATGACCGGCGTATACATCACCGGCCATCCGCTGGACGAATACCGCGAGGAGCTGAGCCGGCTGGAAGTCAACACGCGCTTCCTGGAGGAACTCAGCGAAGAACGCGAGGACAAGGGTCTCTCCCTCGACGGCACGCGCGCCACGATGGGCGGCATCGTGATCGACAAAAAAGTCAAGGCCACCCGCAAGGGCGACATGATGGCCTTCATCACGCTGGAAGACTTCTACGGCTCTACGGAGGCGCTGGTGTTTCCCCGGGTATACGAGAGGTACCGCCACCTGCTGGAGCCGGACACGCTCGTCCTGCTGCACGGCCGCCTCTCCATCCGCGAGGACGACGACCCCCGCATCATTCCGGAAACCATCACGCAGCTGACGCACGAATATTCCGACACGCCCGACGCGCCGCCCGCGCCCGAGCCGCCTCCGGAGATCGCGCCGCCCGGGCCGGGCAGGCTGTATCTCAAAGCGGCGAACGAGGCCATGCGCGACGAGGCGCTGAAAATCCTCGCCCTCACGCCGGGCCCGATCAGCGTGACGTTCGTCATGGCGGACAGCGGCGTGGCGCTGCGCGCGCCGGAACGCTACTGGGTGAGCGCGCGGGTCAACCTGGACGCGCTCCGGGCCCTGCTGGGCGAAGGCAGCGTGGTGCTGAAATAACGCGTTGGCAAACGCGCTGACCTGTGGTATAATAACTCCGTCATTCATACATCGGGAGGGGTTGTTTCCGCATGAAACGCATCGAAGACATCGATCCCAACTTCAGGCTCGCCGATACGACGCCGGAGGGCTACGTGTTCTACGATCCCCGCGAGGCGCCTTTCAGCATTTGGGGGCTCTGTCCCAACGGGGAAGGCAGCTACTGCCGCCTGCCTCTCGAATTGCTGCCCCAGTGCAACGAGGGCGTGCAGGAACTGGCCTGGCATCTGGCCGGCGCCTGCGTGCGCTTCTCGACCGACGCGGAGGGCCTGTCCGTGCTGTGGGAGCTGCGCGGCCGGGGCAACATGCCCCACTTTGCCGCCACCGGCCAGAGCGGCATGGAGCTGTTCGAGGAGACCGATTCGGGAACGCGCCAGGTTAAAACCGTCATTCCCCAGATGCAGGACGGCTGCGGCTGCAGGACGACGCAGAGCTGTTTCGTTCCGCTGCGCGGGGGCATGCGGCACTACGCGCTGTACCTGCCGCTCTACAACGGCCTGAACCAGTTCATGCTGGGCTTCCCGCCCGAGGCGCGGGTTGAGCCGGGCCGCACGCCCCGCCTGGAAAAGCCGCTGGTGTTCTATGGTTCTTCCATCACACAGGGGGGATGCGCCAGCAAGGTGGGTTCCTGCTACAGCACCGTTCTCGCCCGCAGACTGGACGCCGCCCAAATCAACCTGGGCTTCTCGGGCAGCGGCCGGGGCGAGGAACACATGGCGCGATACATCGCCTCGATCCCCATGAGCGCCTTCATCCTGGATTACGACCACAATGCCCCGAGCGTGGAGCACCTGCTGGCCACGCACGAGCGGTTCTATGAGATCGTGCGCAAGGCCCAGCCAGACCTGCCCATCGTCATGGTGAGCATGCCGGACTATGACCGTGACCCGCAAAGCGCCGGGCAGCGCCGCAGCGTTATCGTGCGCACTTACGCCCGCGCGCTGGAGAAGGGCGACCGAAACGTCTACTACGTGGACGGCCAGTCCCTCTTCGGCGACACCGACCGCGACATGTGCACCGTGGACGGCTGCCACCCCAACGACCTGGGTTTCCTGCGCATGGCCGACCGCATAGAACCGGTCCTCAGGAGCGCGCTGAAGATTTAGTCATCGAAACGCAAGACAAGAAGAGGAGGTAATGCCCCATGAAACCCTTTATGGACAAGGATTTCCTGCTGACCACCGACACCGCCAGGACCCTGTTCCACGATTATGCCGAGAAGATGCCCATCTTCGACTATCATTGCCATCTGAATCCCCATGAAATCCTCGAAAACATCAGCTATCGCAACATCAGCCACCTGATGCTGGGCGGCGACCACTACAAGTGGCGCGCCATGCTCTCCAACGGCGCGGACGAATCCCTCATGTACGGCGACAAGGGGTCCGGGTCCGACTGGGACAAGTTCTACGCCTACGCTTCCATGCTGAAATACGCCATCGGCAACCCGCTGTACCACTGGACGCACCTGGAGCTGCAGCGCGTGTTCGGCATCTACGACATTCTCTCCGAAAAGACCGCCAAGTCCATCTGGGACCGCGCCAACGCCATGCTGGCCACCGACGAGTTCCGCTGCCGCCGCCTGATCGAAAAGTTCAACGTGAAGGCGATCTGCACCACCGACGACCCCGCCGACGATCTGGCCGACCACATCGCCCTGGCCAAGGATCCTTCCTTCAAGGTGAAGGTGCTGCCGTCCTTCCGCCCGGACAAGTCCACCGCCGTCTCCAAGCCCGGCTACGCGGACTACATCGCCAGGCTCAGCGCCGCCGCCGGCATCGAAATCGACTCCTTCGCGGCGCTGGTGGACGCGCTGGAAAAGCGGCTTGACTTCTTCACCTCCATCGGCGCGCGGGTGAGCGACCACGGCCTGGACTACATGCCCGAGGGCGACGCCACCGAGGCCGAACTGGACGCCATCTTCGCCAAGGCCATGAACGGCATCGCCGCCACGCACGAGGAGGAGAGCGCCTTCAAGGCCGCGATCCTGGAACGCCTGGGCGGCATGTACAAGGCGCGCGGCTGGACGATGCAGCTGCACATCAACGCCATGCGCAACAACAACACCCGCATGTTCGAGAAGTACGGCGTGGACGCGGGCTTCGATTCCGTATCCGACGCCCTGCTGGCCGTGCCGCTCAGCCGCCTGCTGGACCGCATCAACATGGCCGGCGGCCTCCCCAAAACCATCATCTATTCCCTCAACCCCAGTGACAACTACGTGGTCGGCACCATGCTGGGCAACTTCCAGGGCGGTGAGCCCGGCAAGATCCAGATGGGCAGCGGCTGGTGGTTCCAGGATCATCGGGACGGCATGGTGGAGCAGATGAAGACGCTGGCCAGCCTGGGCCTGCTGGGCCGCTTCGTGGGCATGCTCACCGACAGTCGCTCCTTCGTGAGCTATCCCCGCCACGAGTATTTCCGCCGCATCCTGTGCGAAGTGATCGGCACATGGGTGGAGAACGGCGAGTATCCCGCCGACATGGAGACGCTGGGCGAGCTGGTGCAGGGCATCTGCTTCAACAACGCGAAGAACTACTTCGGCATTCCCGTCGAGGACTGATTCCCTTCGATCCACAGCGCAATCGGGGCGCGGCCGCATGGCCGCGCCCCGATTTGTATAACGTCACTTCATTTCCGGAATTTCCAGCCGGTTGAGCAC
>LVAP01000149.1 GCA_001603025.1 Clostridiales bacterium Firm_10
GAGGATGATGATTCCTCCGGCGGCGCGGAAGCCCGTTTTTCTCGTTCATTCCGGCAGGACCGTCCCCGGGAAGTATTCCCGCACAAACGGCACGTGCCGCGCGGAGACGCGCTTTCCGTCCAGGCCGGCAAGCGCGGCCGCCTCCGTTCTGAAATCAAACGTCAGCCGCCAGGCGTACAGCGCCTGGTAGTCCCGGCCGAAACGCTCGCCCTCCCGGGGATCGCCGTACTGTCCGTCGCCCAGCAGCGGATGGCCGATGAAGGCGAACTGCGCGCGGATCTGATGGGTGCGTCCGGTCAGCAGCTCGCACGCCGCCAGCGTCAGGCCGTCCCGCTGATCCAGCACGCGATAGCGGGTCAGCGCGCGCTGCGCGCCCGGCAGGGGGCTGCGGCTCACACGCACCCGGCGCGAGCCCTCCGGCTTCACGATGAAGGTATCGATCACGCCCTGCGGCCGTTCCAGAACGCCCAGCGCCACGCAGAGGTATTCCTTCTTCACCTCCCGCGCGGCGATTTTTTCGTTCATGGCCCTGAGCGCCGGCTCATTTTTCGCTGTGATCACCAGCCCGCCGGTGAAGCGGTCGATGCGGTTGCACAGCGCCGGCGGGAAAGCATCCCTGCCGCGCGGGTCCCACTCGCCCTTCTGGCAGAGATACGCCTGCACATGGGTGAGCAGCGTGTTCACCTGTTCCGTGCGGTCCGGATGCACCATGAGGCCGGGCTTTTTATCCACGATCAGGATGTTTTCGTCTTCATAGGCGATATCCAGGTGCCAGCGGAAGCGCATGAGGAACGGTTCAGGCTCCGCGGGCTTTTCAAAAAACTCGTCCTCAATGAACAGGCTCAACGTGTCGCCCTCGGCCAGGCGCATATCGCCCTTGGCGGGTTTTCCGTTCAGCTTCACGCGCTTGAGCCGCAGGTATTTCTGCATGAGGCCCATGGGCAGGCGCGGCAGCTCTTTGAGCAGCCACTTGTCAAGGCGCTTGCCTGCCGCCTCCGCCCCGATTGTGATCTCCTTCATGCCTCCGCCTCCCCGTGAGCGGTCAGGAACGGCGCGATGAGCGCCGAGGCCTCGGCGATGGGATCGGCGGTCATGTCCAGCCAGTGTATGTCCGGATCGCGGCGGAACCAGATCATCTGCCGCTTGGCGAATTGCTTGATGGCCGTGGCCAGCAGGGAAAGCATTTCCTCCCGCGAGGCGATTTCGCCCGTGAGATACTGGGTGATGAACCGGTATTCCAGCCCCAGCTTCGTGAGGAATTCCACGCTCACGCCGCTGTCGATGAGGCCCTTCACCTCGTCGATCATGCCCGCCTCCGCGCGGCGCGCCAGGCGCTCGTCGATGCGGGCGCGCAGCACGCTCCGCTCCCATGTCACGCCCAGCTTCAGGCAGTCCCATCGCGGTTCGCGCTTCGGGGCGAAGTCGTCGCCGTCGTGGAGCTTTTCCAGCAGGCGCATCACGCGGTTGCGGTTGTTCCAGTCTACATCGGTATCCGGCCGCCGTTCGCGCAGCATGGCGCACAGCTCGGGGGTGCTGTGCGTTTCCAGCTCCGCGCGGTAGGAAAGGTCCGGCGCGCGATCGCTCATCACGTAGCCCTCCGTGACGGAGGCCACGTACAGCCCCGTGCCGCCCACCAGGAAGGGCACCCGTCCGCGGGCGCGGATGTCGTCTATGGCCCCGTAAGCCAGGCGCTGGAAATCGTGCATGGAGAAGAACGAGCCCGGCTCGGCCACGTCGATGAGGTGGTGCCTCACGCCCTTCATTTCCGCGGGCGGGATTTTGCCGCTGCCCAAATCGAGCCCGCGGAACACCTGCCGCGAATCCGCCGAGACGATTTCGCCGTTGAAGCGCAGCGCCAGCTCGACAGCCAGCCCGCTCTTGCCGGACGCGTTCGTGCCCTCGATCACCACGAGGGCGGGAAGCATGCTCATATCATATCCTCCGAAAGGCTAAATCACTTTGATCGCGCGCCACTTGCCCCGCGCGAAGCGCACCACAAACGCCGCCATGCGCACGGCCCAGTCGATGATCATGGCCACCCACACGCCCGGCAGTCCCATGCCGAACCGCAGCGTAAGCAGGTAGCACAGGCCGATGCGGCAGGCCCACATGGACAGGATCGATACCGTCATGGTGAAGCGCGCGTCGCCCGCGCCCCGCAGCGCGCAGGGCAGCGTGAAGGACTCCGGCCAGATCAGCACGCACCACACGCTGTAAAAGCGGATGATGTGGGAAGCCAGCGCGCCGGCCTCGCTGGAAAGATTGTAAAAACCCACCACCTGCCGGGAAAAGAAAAACAGCGCCCCGCAGGTGACAGACATCATCGCATGGCAGGCCATCATCAGCCGCCTGACGTTGGCGGACGCCTCGTCCGGCCGGCCCGCGCCCATGCACTGCCCCACCACGGTGACCAGGCCCAGCCCGACGCCGTTGCCCGGCAGGGTGGCCAGGCTGGCCATGCTGCTCACCACGGCGTTGGCCGCGATGGCCATGGTGCCCAGGCTGGCGATCAGGTTCATGACCACCAGCTTGCCGATCTGGAACATGCCGTTCTCCAGTCCGTTCGGCACGCCGATTTTGAGAATGCGGCCGATCATATCCCGCCTGAAGACCGGCTTCCACAGTTTCTCCACGCGGATCATGTTCCTCGGGCTGCGCAGCCGGGCGGTGAGATACACCGCGCCCAGCGCCCGCGCGAACAGGGAAGCCGCCGCCGCGCCGGCCACGCCCATCTTCAGCCCGTAAATGAGCAGGGCGTTGCCCGCCACGTTCACCAGATTCATCACCATCGAGGCATACATGGACACGCGGCTGTTGCCCATCGCGCGGAACAGCGCCGCGCCGGCGTTATACAGCGCCAGGAACGGATAGCTGAACGCCGAGATCATATAATAAACCATGGCGCCGCGCAGCACATTCTCATCCAGCCGGCCGAACACCGCCGTGAGGATGGCGCGGTTGAAGAGGAGCGAGGGAATCGCGATGACCGCCGACAGCAGGAACGACACCCGGTACAGCTGTCCCGCCGCGTCGCAGCCCCTCTCCCGGTCGCCGCTGCCCACATACTGCGAAACCACCACTGCGCCGCCCGCGGCCAGCGCGGAAAAAACCTGGAACAGCAGCACGTTCACGTTGTCCACCAGCGAGACGGACGACACCGCGGCCTCGCCCAGGGAACTGACCATCACGGTATCCGCCATGCCGATCATCACGCCCAGCGCCTGCTCGACCAGCAGCGGCCCGATCAGCGCCGCCAGCGCGCGCTTTGTAAAAAGCGGCCTTTCACTCCCCGCTTCCAATATCTCATTCCCCATTTTCATCAGTTCATGACCTGCAGGATCATGCACTTCAGATACTGCGTTTCCGGCGAGGCGGGCAGGATCGGGTGGTCATGCCCCTGCGTGCGGTTCTCCACCAGCCGGATCTTTTTCTTCGAATCGCGCGCGGCCTGGCAGATCACGTCATGGAACTGCTGTGGGCTCACGTGCTGGGAGCAGGAGCAGGTGACCAGGAAGCCGCCCTCGCGCACCAGCTTGAGCCCGCGCAGGTTGATCTCCTTGTAGCCGCGCAGCGCGCCCTCAACGGCGGCGCGCGTCTTGGTGAAGGCCGGCGGGTCGAGAATCACCACGTCGAACTTCTCCCTGGCCTCGGTCAGCTCGCGCAGGTGATCGAAGCAGTTGTGGGCCTCAAAGGTCACGTTCGTCAGGCCGTTGCTGTCGGCGTTCGCGCGCGCCACCTCCAGCGCCTCCTCGGAGATATCCACGCCCAGTACGCTTTTCGCGCCGTACTGCGCGGCGTGCAGCGCGAAGGAGCCGTTGTGGCAGAAGCAGTCCAGCACGCGGGCGTCCTTCACGAGGGGACGGAGCGCGGCGCGGTTCTCCTTCTGATCCAGGAAAAAGCCCGTCTTCTGGCCGTTTTTCACATCCACGGAGAAGTGCAGGCCGTTTTCCCACATGTCCACGCGGTCGGGCACCTCGCCCCACAGCAGGCCCGTGGTCTGCTCCAGGCCTTCCAATCGGCGCACCGGCACGTCGTCGCGCTCGTAGATGCCCGTTGGCGCCACGGTGTCGACCAGCGCGCGCACGATGACGTCCTTCCAGCGGTCGATGCCCAGGCAAAGCGACTGCACCACCAGCACGCTGCCGAATTTATCCACGATCAGGCCGGGCAGAAAGTCGCTCTCCGAGAAGATCAGGCGGCAGCTCATGGGATCGCAGAACACGCGCCGGTATTCCCAGGCCTCCCGCACGCGGCGGCGGAAGAATTCCTCGTCCACCGGCTCGTCGTGCGTGGTGAGCATGCGCAGCGCGATCTGCGACCTGGGATTATAGAACGCCCGGCCCAGGAAAGTGCCGCGCCAGGACACCACGTCCACCACGTCGCCGTTCACGAAATCGCCGTCCACCCTGTCCGTATCGGACAAAAACACCCACGGGTGCCCTGAATGCACCCTTGCCTCGCGTGTCTTGCGCAGATAAACCTTCGCCACGATGCATCGCTCGCTTTCTTCACTGTCAGGCTTCCCCGGCGGCGGGGGCACCGGGACGGATCCGGATCCTCCGCGCCTCAAGGTAGTACCGCTTCTCGTTCGCCTCGCCCATCGAAAAGGTCTTGCGGGGCAGCGGCCCGCCGCGCCGCACGCTTTCAAACAGCGTGTGCTTGTCCATCGCGGGCAGCAGGATGCCCGTCGCGCCGTCGGCCGCCAGTGCCCGCGCGGCTTCCTCGCCATGGATATAGTCGATGGAGGCCTCCGGGTGGGAAGCCAGCCATTCATCCAGGAAGGGCTGCAGCGCCGTCAGCGGCAGCGGGTTGGCCAGGCCTTCGATGCGCGCCGGCCTGTCCCCGCCGCAGCCCGCAAAGGTGAACATGGCCTCCTCCGGGCCGCAATCCCGCAGCGCCATGCCGCGCGCCGCCAGCCACGAGGCGAAATCCTGCCGCAGCATCCCGGGATCCGCCCCGAACAGCGCGCGGTGGATGGGCTCGAACACCAGCGCCGGATCGTGCAGGTTGATGATCTCCGCCAGCGCCCAGCGCGCCGGATGGGTTTCCCGCTCCTGCGGCGAAAGCGAATCGCGCAGGTTCAGCCAGCACCGGCGCGCCGTGGCCAGCGAATGATTGCCGTCTCCCACGGCGAACAGCAGGCCGTCCGCCCTCTTCATGAGCGTGGCGAGCGGGCCTTCCAGCGCCGCGCTGTCCGCCACGTGCCACCCGCGAACGTGTCCGCCGCCCAGCATCAGCTCGAAGTCATACAGCAGGGGCAGGCCGTCCCGCGCGGCGTAGAGCGGCTCGATGAGCGTGCGCTCCGGGTCGTCGGCCAGCAGCATGATGTGGGGCAGCTCCAGCGCGGCGTGCTCGCGGATCCGCACGCGCGGCGGGATGCGCTCGAGGATGGTGCCCTCAGTGGCGCGGATGAGGGATGTCGATCCGCGCGCGTAGTCATACATTTCCAGGTCGACTGCCGCCACGAGCCCCAGGCGCTTTCCGGAAGCGACCGTGCGTTCCACCAGCACGAAGCCGTTCACCCGGCGTGTGAGCACATTCTTCTCATAGTCGGTCATCATGCGGTTGATCTGGGCGATGCGCGCGTCGCCTTCGTTCAGCCACGCCTCCGGGAAGATGACGTTCAGCGCGGAAGGCGCGCTGCCGGTGATTTCCTGAACGCGCCGCCAGTAATCCCGCTGAGCGGTGAACTGATCGCAGGCCACCACCGCCCACTTTGTCATATCGCACCGCTCGTTTGGCAGGAGAATCTCAGACGCCGCAAGGGCGTATTGTTTCAGCATATAAACACCTCAATGGAATTGGTCAGGCTCTTTTTCTTTACTGAAGGGATTTAATGATATTGTATCATGAAGCCGCGCTGCTGTCATTCGCATTTCAATTAAATTTGCCTGCGGCGCCATCCCGGGCGGCAGGCCGCCAAACAGCCCGGCACATCCGGGACGAACACGGGCGCTTGCGGCCGATCCCGAAGCGATGTATAATAACGATGCGGACAGGCGTGAAAACGCGCGGCCCGCACAACGCGAAAGGAACCGGGAAGCGATATGGCAAACTATCTTGTGACAGGCGCGAGCGGCGGCATGGGAAGCGCCCTGTGCCGGATGCTGGCGCAGGGTGGCCACAGCGTGTGGGGCCTCGACCGCGCACCGGGCGGTGAAGGCGAAGGCTGGCGCTTCGTGCAGGCGGACATCACCCGCCCCGAGGCGCTGGACGCCGCGCTCGAACGCATAAAGGCAGAGGCCGGCGCGCTGGACGGCATCGTCCACACGGCGGGCATATACGATCTGAATTCGCTGGTGGAAATGCCAGAAGAGGATTTCCTGCGCGATTTCAACGTCAACCTGTTCGGCATGTTCCGGGTCAACAGGCTGTTTCTGCCGCTGCTGCGGGAAAACGGCCGCATTGTGATCGTCTCCAGCGAGCTGGCGCCGCTGAATCCGCTCCCCTTCACCGGCATCTATGCCATCACAAAGGCCGCCGTTGAGAAATACGCCGCCTCGCTGCGCATGGAGCTGCAGCTGCTGGGCCGCTGGGTAATCGTCATCCGCCCCGGCGCGGTCAGCACGTCCATGCTGCCGGCTTCGGCCGGGC
>LVAP01000150.1 GCA_001603025.1 Clostridiales bacterium Firm_10
CGTCCCGGGCGGAAGCGTCGGCGCGCGCCAGGCGGCGCCGCTTTTCCGGCGCGCAGGGATCAAAGGCCGGCACGACGTTCCAGGCCGGCGTTTCCGCCGCGCCGCCACGCGCCGCTTCGATGATGTCACCCACCACGGCGCTGGCGGTGGGCCGGCGGCCCGCCCCGCGCCCGGCGAACATCACATCGCCCGCGTGGCCGGCATGTACGATGATGCCGTTGAACACGTCCCGCACGCCGCTGAGCAGGTGGCCGGCGGGCACGAAGGAAGGGTGCACCCAGCCCGTCCAGCTTTGTCCGTCCCCGATCAGCCGCGCGTGGGCGATGAGCCGTACCGCGCCGCCAAACGCGGCGGCGGCGGCTGTGTCCTCCTCGCAAATGCCGGTGATGCCGACGGTGGGGATGGCCGCCTCGTCGCCGAAGCGCGATCCGAAACAGGCGTTGGCCAGGATGGCCAGCTTGCGGCGGGCGTCCCAGCCCTCCAGGTCGGCGGAGGGGTCGGCTTCGACATAGCCCAGCCGCTTGGCCTCGCCCAGGGCAGCGGGAAAGCCGATGCTTTTTTCCGCCATCTGGGTGAGCAGGTAGTTGGTTGAGCCGTTCACAATGCCGTCCACGCCGGTAAGCCGGTTGCCCGGCAGGCAGCGCATGATGGGATGCAGCACCGGGATGCCGCCGCCCACGCTGGCTTCGTAGAGGTAGAGCGCGCCGTGCCCGGCGGCGAGCCGGATCAGCTCGTCGCCCCGGGAAGCCACCAATTCCTTGTTGGAGGTCACCACGTGGCGTCCGGAGGCCAGCGCGCGCTTCGTGAACTCGTAAGCGGCGCCGACGCCGCCGATGGTTTCAACGACGATCTGCACGGCGGCGTCCGCCAGGATGTCGTCGAAGCTGTGCGTGAGCGTCACGCCCGCCGGCGTCTCCAGCTCGCGCACATCCAGCATGTACAGCGGCTTTACGTCCTGCCCGGCGGCACGGCGCACAGCCTCCCGGTTTTCAATCAGCATTTCCACGACACCGTATCCCACGACGCCGCAGCCCATGACGGCGACACCAATCATATTCAGCACACCTCGCGACAGTCTGTTTGAGAAAGATTCAGGGTTCTTTCAGAGCCGCCGGATTTCCACTCGATCCAGCATTCCGGCGCATGTTTGGCGGTCAATCAGCCCGGTGCCCTCGCTCATGACGCCGGCGGTGGCGCAGGCCACGCCCAGGCGGAACGCCTCGTCGAGCGGCAGGCCGCGGGCGAAGCCGGCGGTGAGGCCGGCGATCATCGCGTCCCCCGCGCCCACGGTCGAACGGGCGCGTACGGCCACGGGCGGAGCGAACAGGGAAACCGCGCCGTCGGTGACGAACGCGCCGTCCCCACCCATGGAAACGGCCACCACGCCCACGCCCCGGTCGACGAGCGCGCGCGCGGCCCGGTCGATGTCATCCAAACCGGAAAACTCCGCGCCTGTGAGCTCGGTGAGTTCGTGCAGGTTCGGCTTGATGAGGAACGGCCTGGCCGTCAGGCCCTCGCGCAGCCGGTTCGCGTCGGCATCCAGCACGCAGCGGCAGGGCAGAGAAGCCACCCTTTCCATGATTTCGCGGTAGAACGACGCGGGACAGCCGGGCGGCAGGCTGCCGGACAACACGAGATAATCGCTCTTCGCGGCATGGACGGCGATGAGCGCGGCCATGTCGTCCAGCTGCCGCGCATTCACCGGCGCGCCGGATTCGTTGATTTCGGTGATCTCGGCCTTCGATTCGTCCAGTATTTTGAGGTTGGTGCGGATGGCGCCCTCCAGCGCGACGCCCGCGCACGCCACGCCCTCTGCGGCCAGCTTTTCCTCCACGAGGCGGCCGTTTTCACGCGGCAGGAAGCAGAGGCACGTGGCCTCCTCGCCCAGCCGGGCCAGCGTGACGGCCACGTTGACGCCCTTGCCGCCCGCGTCGCTGCGGGAGGCGATGACGCGGTTCAGCCCGCCCGGCGTCAGCGCGGCCACGGAAGCGGTGCGGTCTATGGCGGGATTGAGGCATACGGCGGTGATCATGCGGAACACATCCCTTCAGGGGCCTGCTGTCAGCCGCGGATGAGGCTGGACAGCTTGCCTTCTGTATCATGGTAGAGCGAGTGGACGGACATGACCTTGCGGATGGTGTCCGTGACGATGTTTGCCATGCTGACATACCAGCCGAAGGCGTCCTCCTGGTTGGCGACGAAGGCGTCTTTCGCGTCGCCCATCCACTTGGAAGCCAGGTCTTCGGCCGAGCCGCGGAGCAGGTCGATGGCGTCGTTGTAGCAGGCGACAGCCTGATTCAGCTCTTCACAGCTGGCGCGCAGTTCCTCGAACTGCACGAATATGACCATGCCGACGGAGATGTCGACGTCCTGGGAGGCATACGGCGCAGCATTCCTGATGGCGTTCTTCGCCCGGTCCATCCAGTCGGACCTGGGGAGCGCGGCCTCTGGCTTTCCCGCGGGCGAATCGGAAACCTTTTTGTCCGCGCCGTTATCCGGATCGACGGTGATGGTGCCGGTCTTTTCGCCTGTGCGGGTGATGATGCGCAGCAGCTGGCGGAGTTCCTCGTCGCTCAGCGGGATGTTGAACTGCCTGCGGAAGAAGCTGATCACGCTGTCGGGGATGGAGTCGCTGCGGCGCGCGGCGGTCTTGACGATGCCGTACAGGAAATCGCTGGAGATGACCGTGCGGACGATGTCCACGATGTAATTCTTGTCGCCGAAGCCCATCTGGTCCAGCACGCTTGACACGGCGTTCGTGATTTTGCCGGTCTTATGCTCATATTCCAGCAGGTAGGCGAGCATATCGGCCGCCTGCTCGGTGTATCTGCGGTCGAGGAAGGTCCTGCGCAGGTTTTCGGCGGCGTGCGCCTTGTCGAAGCCCAGCGCGCCGTCGGCGAGCTCGCCGGCAAATTCCAGCACCTTGGCGCGCTTTTCGGGATCCATGGAGCGGATCATCGAATTGACGAAACGATCCATCTCATACATGTTCGGATCCTGGCCCCGATACGGCGCGTCATGGGGATGCGCGCTCATTTCCCCGTCGTTGGAGAAGAAGGTGGAGGGCGCATGGTTTTTGGCGAAGTTTCCTTCGTTGTTGTAGCCCTTGTAGTAAGTGGTGTCTCCGACATCGTTGAGCAGGATGTTCACAAAGTCGTTTTCCACGTTGTGGTTTTGAATTTTGTGCTGATTGCGGGCGATTTCATCCCTGTGGGCGTCCATGAATTCGTCGGAAAAGCCCTGCCCGTCGAAGGAGACGCAGCGGTCCACGTCGTCGTTCATCAGCGCGACCAGCTTGGCCTTGTTGCCGCCCTTGGAGTGGCCCGTGACCGTGACGGTGTCATAGCCGGAGAGGTCCAGGTCGTCCACGTAGTCGACGGCCTTCTGCTGCTGGGGGCTGATGGTCTTGTCGCCGGTGCTGCCGTCCATGGTGGTGCCGGCGATGAAGTCGTCCTTCCACTCGCCGCCGCCCGTGCCGCGGAACGCCACCACGGCTTCGTTTGTGGAGGGATCGACCAGCAGGCAGCGGCGGTCCCCGGTGCTGCTGTCGTAATAGGTGTCCCTGATCTGCACGTTCATCAGCTGGGGATCATTTTTGATCTCGTTGATGATGGTCTGCCATTCTTCCCTGCTGGTGAAATTGTCCGCGTTGGCGGAGGCGCTCATCTTTTTGACCATGTCGCCCACGGTGAGGCCTTCATAGGAATCCTGCGGGCCCGTGCCGTTGACGCTGGGATGCTCGGAGTACATCAGGTTGTTGATGAGACAGAGCTGTTTTGTCGTCAGTGCCATGCCGCTCGTCTCCCTCAGTCTTCAATGAAGCGTGTGAACTCGCTGAAGACGCGGTGCGTCTGCCGGTCCGCCGGGATGCGCTCGAGCGCCTCCTCGCGGGTCATGGCCGCGGCCGCCCCCTGTTCGGTCAGCAGATACACGCTGAAATCGCCGCCCTGCTTTCCGGCCGCGAGCCTTTCGCGGATGGCCGAGACGCGCCCCGCGAACGCCCGGTCGCCGGGCGGCAGCAGGATCCACGTGTAGGTGAGCAGTTCGCCTCCGGCCAGCACGTCGTCCAGCGGGGTGTCGAGCGTCACGTCGTCGCCGAACTGACCGTTCAGCGTGGAATAAGACGCGGCTTCAGGCTCGATGTCCGCGATCAGCGACAGGATTTTTTCGTCGAACTCCGCGGCCTTGGCGGCGCCGTAAAAGCCGTCCGTGCAGCGGAAGCTCCCGTCGTCGTTCGTGTAGACGCGCGCCACGACGACGCCCGTCTGACCGGTGGTGAAATGAAATTCGTCGTAGGGCTGGTCGATGCCGTGCCGCAGGCAGGCGGTGAGGGTGAACGCCACGCCGGGGTATTTTTCCGAGAGCGTCCGCTCCAGGCACTCCGCCGCGTCGATGAGCACCTGCTCGCTGAGCCGGGGATTCCCGGGATCGAACTGCTCCATGTCATATCCTGCCAGTCGCAGGGCATTCAGGGCCATTTCCGTCATTTCTGTCGCTCCTTCCTGTCCGGCACCGCCGGGATTGACCGCGCAGGCCGTCAGCATGCACAGCATCGCCGCGCAGGCGGCCAGTTTCCTGATGACTGAACGCATTGAACGCTCCTTTCGCAGCAAAACGAGATGAACGGCTGCGATATGGCGTGAACGGCCCCGCATTATGGCCGGCTGAGGCGTTTATCCTTCGTAATTATAACCCATTTCCAGCGCCTTGAGGTTGGCGCCGAGCAGGTCCGCGTGGCGGGCGGAGACGACCTTCTTCAGCGCGTCTTCGATGCCCTCCCAGGCGCACACGCCGCTCTCGCGGATCAGCTTGCCCACGATGATCATGTTGGCCAGGGTGGTCAGGCCGGCGTCGGAGGCCATCTGCGTAGCGGGAATACAGAAGGCGGTCACGTCGTCGCGCCGCACCTTGCGGCCGATGAGCGTGGAGTCGATATAGATCTGCCCGCCGGGCACGGTGGCCGCCTCGTACTTGTCCAGGGAGGGCAGGTTCATGGCGATGAGGGTATCCGGCGTGGTGATGATGGGCGAGCCGATGGGCTCGTCGGAGAGGATGACGGAGCAGTTGGCCGTGCCGCCGCGCATCTCCGGGCCGTAGGACGGCAGCCAGCTCAGCTGACGGCCCTCGCACAGGCCCTTATAGGCCAGAAACTTGCCGGCGAACAGCACGCCCTGGCCGCCGAAGCCCGCGATGAGAATTCGGTTGGTCTTCATGCGCGCTCAGCCTCCTTTTCGGCGGTGATGTCCTTGTAGACGCCCAGCGGGTAGTAGGGGATCATGTTGTCTTCGGCCCATTTGAGCGCCTTTTCGGGCGTCATGCCCCAGTTGGTGGGGCAGGTGGAGATGACCTCGATCAGCGAGAAGCCAAGGCCCTTCACCTGGTTTTCAAACGCCTTTTTGATGGCCTTCTTGGCGGCCTTCACATTCTTCACGCTGTTCACCGCCACGCGCTCCAGGTAGGTGGCGCCGTCCAGTTCGCGGAGCATCTCGCACACCTTCACGGGATAACCCACGGTTTTCACATCGCGGCCGTAGGGCGAGGTTTGCGTCACCTGGCCGGGCAGCGAGGTGGGGGCCATCTGGCCGCCGGTCATGCCGTAGATGGCGTTGTTCACGAAGATCACGGTGATGTTCTCGCCGCGTGCCGCCGCGTGAACGGTTTCGGCGGTGCCGATGGCGGCCAGGTCGCCGTCGCCCTGATAGGTGAACACGATGTTCTCCGGGCGGGCGCGCTTGCAGCCGGTGGCCACGGCCGGGGCGCGGCCGTGCGCGGCCTGGATCATGTCGCAGTTGAAGTAGTTGTAGGTCATGACGGAGCAGCCGACGGAGGCGATGCCGACGGTGCGTCCTTCGATGCCCAGCTCGTCGATGGCTTCGGCGACCAGGCGGTGGATGATGCCGTGCGTGCAGCCGGGGCAGTAGTGCAGCGGCACATCGGTCAGCGCATGGGGCTTGTCAAAAACGACCATTATTGCACACCTCCGTTGATCTCTTTGATTTTGCCGAGCACCTGCTCCGGCGAGGGGATCATGCCGCCCACGCGGTTGCACAGGCAGACGGGCCTGCGGCACTCGCTGGCCAGGCGCACGTCCTCGATCATCTGGCCCATGTTCAGCTCCACCGAGATGAACGCCTTGCAGCGCGCAGCGGCGGCCTTGATGGGCGCGGCGGGGAAGGGCCACAGGGTGATCGGGCGGATCATGCCGGCCTTGATGCCGGCCTCACGGGCGGCGATGACGGCGTTTTTGGACACGCGCGCGGCGATGCCGAAGGCCACCACGCAGATTTCCGCGTCGTCCATCATGTACTCTTCGTACATGGTTTCGTTTTCTTCCACGGCTTTGTATTTCTCATAGCGCGCGAAGTTGAGCTTTTCCAGCTCCTCGGGCACGAGGGAGAGCGAGTTGATGATGTTGTGCTCGCGCTGCATGCCGGTGCCGCTGGCGGCCCAGGGCTTGTCGACGGGCGTGTATCCGCCCTCATCCAGCTCCACGGGCTCCATCATCTGGCCCATGGTGCCGTCGGCCAGGATCATGGCGGTCATGCGGTATTTGTCGGCCAGGTCGAAGGCCTTCGCGGTGAGCGAGGCCATCTCCTGCACGGAGGCGGGCGCCAGCACGATCATGCGGTAGTCGCCGTGGCCGCCGCCGCGGGTGGCCTGGAAGTAATCCGACTGGGAGGGCTGGATGCCGCCCAGGCCGGGGCCGCCGCGCTGCACGTTGACCACCAGGGCGGGCAGGTCGCAGCCGGCCATGTAGCTCAGGCCCTCGCTCTTCAGGGAGATGCCGGGGCTGGAGGAGGAGGTCATCACGCGGACGCCTGCGGAGGCCGCGCCGATAACCATGTTGATGGCGGCCACTTCGCTCTCGGCCTGCAGGAAGGTGCCGCCGATTTTGGGCATGCGCTTGGCCATGTAGGCGGCGATTTCCGTCTGAGGGGTGATCGGGTAGCCGAAGTAATGGCGGCAGCCGCAGCGGATGGCGGCCTCGGCAATGGCTTCGTTGCCCTTCATCAAAACTTTTTCAGCCATTTTGTTCCGTTCCTTCCTTTCTCAGTTCCTTTCGACGGTGATGACGCAGTCCGGGCACATGGTGGCGCAGAACGCGCAGGCGATGCACTGTGACTGGTCGGTCATCTCCACCGGGTGATGGCCCTTTTTGTTGATCTTGTCCTTGGCGATGACGAGCAGGTGTTTGGGGCAGGCCGCGACGCACAGGCCGCAGCCCTTGCAGGAATCGGTCCGGAAGGTCAGCTTGGTGGTCATGGGGTCTCATCTCCTTGCATAATTGGGAATCAGAAATTGATCGCGAAGTCAGTAGCATTTCTTCTGCAGCGTCAGGGGAAACAGGTTATCCACCCTTCCCGCCAGCGCGGGCGCAAGGTCCGCGCGCACGGAGGTGAAGCGGACCGGCAGCCCGGTTTCCCGCGAGACGGCCTGCGCGTAGGGCAGCGAGGCGAGCACGGTGTCCGGCCCGGTCTGCTCTCCCAGGTTGGAGTTGTTCACGATGCCGGTGAAGGCCATGCCGCAGGCCGCCTCGATTTCGCGCATCACCCCGATCGCCTCACCGGGCGTCATGGTGAGCGGCCGGTACATGTTGCACACGAACAGCATGTCGTAGTCATTTTCCTCCAGGATGCCGGGGGCGTAGCGGCCCAGCGCGTAGGCGCCGCGGTCGTCGCCGCCGATGTCCACCACGGCCAGGGAGGCGGTGTCGTCGGTGATGGCGTACATCTCCGTGGGCAGTGCGGGCAGGTCGACGTTGGAGCTGGCGTAGGCGGAGGAGATCAGCCGGACGCCGGCCCTGGTCAGATCATCGAGGGAATCCCTGGTGCGGAAGTACGGGTTGACGATGTCCAGGTCGGCGATGAGCACGCGCTCGTGGGTTTCGCGCAGCTTCAGCGCCCAGTTCACGGCGATGTTGGTTTTGCCGCTGCCGTAATGTCCGGCGAAAAGAGTGACCCGGCTCATAGCAGGCTCCTCTGGATCTTCCCGCTGGTGGTCTTGGGCAGCTCGTCCCGGAAGACCACGATGCGGGGGTACTTGTAAGGCGCGGTTTTCTCCTTCACGTAGTTCTGGATTTCCTTCTTGAGCTCATCGGTGCCCACGGTGCCCTTCGTGAGCACGATGGAAGCCTTGACCACCTGGCCGCGGACTTCATCCGGGGCGGCGGA
>LVAP01000151.1 GCA_001603025.1 Clostridiales bacterium Firm_10
CACGCCGATCACCTTGTCCAGCGTCATGCGCCAGGCGGCGATCACCTTGCGGCTCTCGCGGTCGGCGGCCTTGTAGGTCGCGTTGACCACCTTGTCCAGCTCCGTCGCCCAGAAGGCCTGCGCCTGGGTCAGCGCTTCATCCGCCGCGTAGTCGAAGTCGATGGTCACATTGCCCTTGTCCTCGTCGATCACGCGGGCGCACTTGTCGGAGCCCGTCAGCAGGCCCATCATCATGGCGTAATCGCCTGTGAGGCTGTCCGGCAGGCGGGCCGGGGCGGTGTTGATCATGCAGCACAGCTCCGTGCAGCGCAGGCGCAGCATGCCGCAAAGCGCCTCGTCGTCCTGGTACAGGCCGGAGAAGACCTCGGCGTACGCCCAGAACATGATCTGGTCGTTCATCACCACGGCCTTGCCTTCGTCGTCGCCCGCCTCGTACAGGATTTCATACAGCTTGCGGATCTCCTCGCGCCACAGCCCGGCGGCTTCCTTTGACTCCAGCTTTTCAGCTTCCATCACCGCCAGCAGATGCTCCACGCAGGTGTGCAGGTCGTAGCGGATCTCGTCGTCGTTCAGGGCCTTGATCTCCAGCGCGCAATACGGGGCAGCGCCTGCAGCGTACCTGGCGAGGAAATCGTCAGCGGTCATGCCGTATTTGGCGAAGAATTCATCTGCTGTGAGGCCGGTCTTCGTGAGCAGCTCGTCTGCCGTGACGCCACCTTCGTGGCCGGCGCGGTATTCATCCAATCCGGGGAAGTGCTTCACGGGCCCGCCGTCCTTGTCGGTGAGCAGGCTGTCGTCCGGGATGAAGCCGTGCTCGCCCGCCTTCACGTAGACGGGGTTGCTCTTCATGGGCGTGCCGCTCATGCCGCTGAACGTGTAGGTCAGCGTGGCGCTGTTCACCACGTAGCCGGTGTCTATGTTCTTGTCCGTCACGGTCCAGGCGAAGGCGAAGTCCTTCTCCTCGCCGGGGGCCAGGCTGGCCAGCGTGTCGATGGGCAGCAGGCCGCCCAGGCTGTCGTACAGCTTCAGGTTCTCCAGCGGCACTTCGCCGATGTTCTTCACGCGGATGATGTAATCAACCGTCTCGCCCAGCTCGTACCACTCGCCGTTGGCCGGCAGGTGCGCGGTGGTCTTGTACACCGTCGCGCCGGCCTTCACGCCGATCACCGGGCCCAGCGGGTCCATTCCGCCGCCGGGCGTACCGGGGTGCTCGGGGGTTTCCGGCGTGCCGGGCGGCAGCGGGTCGCCGGTGTCGTCGCCGCCGTCGGGGGTGCCGCCGTCCTTGTCCTTGTCGGGGGTCTTGCCGGGCTCGTAGGGCGGGGGCAGCGGCGTGGGGGAGAACTCGTTGGTGGGCACCTTCACCGGGTTGCTGGGCCAGGTGTGGGATATGCCCTTGATGTCCTCGCCGGTGGCGGTGGCCTTGTTGATCACCTCGCCCACCACCGTGGCCTCGTATTCGGTGACGATGTGCGGCGGCACGGTGCAGATCTCCATCGCGCCGGGAGCGATCTCCGCGAAGGAGCCGACAACGAGGCCCTGGTCTGTCACCACCACGTTCTTGATGGGCTCCTTGCTGTTGTTGGTGACGGTGAGGGTCCAGTCGATGGCCTCGTCCTGCCGGAAGTACTCCCCGTTCTCCGGCTTATGGGCGATGCCCTTCTTCACCAGCAGGCCGGTCTTGGAAATCACCGGCAGGTACAGCGGGTCAGACTTCGCGATGCGCTCGTTGCCGCTGTCGGGGTCGATCCACGTGACGGTGGCGATGGCGTACACGTAGCCCCGGGCCACGTCATCTTCGGTGATGTGGCCGTGAGGAGAGAAGTTGTGCAAATTAACAACTTCCCCTGCAGTAATGGGAATATCTCTCGGGTATTCATACCAGGACTTCCAATCCCCGAGTGAAGGATCAACAAATTTAAACGCTTGATTCGCGGACACAAAATCTACGCGCAGGGTAAAGTCGTCCAAATCCACGAGGCCCGTGTTCTCTACCTTGATCCTGGTGTCCCAGTATTCGGACAGCTGGTAGCCCGCCGGGTCACTGCTGGAGTCGTCCTCCTTCAGCGTCACCTCCAGCTGGCTCTCCTCGGGGATGGGCCAGGGGCCGGGAGCGCCGGGCTTGCGCACCTTCCACGTGCGGGTGAGGGTCTCCGTGCGGCACAGCTCCGTGCCGGGGTTGTTCTTATCCACGTAGGTGTCCGGGTCGTAGCCCACGTAGTAGAAGGAGACGGTGGCGGTTCCCAGCAGGTCGTCGGTTTCGGTGCCGGGCTCCACGATCTTTCCGATTCCCCGGTACCCCGGGCCGCCTTTCATTGATTTGCCGGGGTTAGCCGTCCAATATGCCAATACTTCCTCGCCCGTGACCACGCCTTTCGCCTCATAGTACCGGACAATCATCAGTGGCACATCGCCGCTGTTGATGAGAGAAACGTTAGCGAACACGCCGTCGTCCGCGTCGAAGGTATCCTCGGTGGTGGGAGTTTTCGGGCCAGAGCCGCCCTCGTAATAGCAATCGCCCTCGTAAATCAGCGTCAGCTCGGCCTTCTTCACCGGCTCCTCGCCTTCGGGGTAGGTGAGGTCGACCTTTGGCTTGTTGGCAAACTCGCAGTCTCTCCCGATCTCGCCGTTCTCGTTATAGTACCAGAACCAGGCCCAGGCTTTGATGAACATATACCCGACCTCGACCTCGTAAGCGCCGATACACGCGGGCGCGGTCGTGTGATTGTATTCATAGCTCTCTCCGGGGTTCAGCAGGGTTACGTCGCCATTGTCGCACCCCATGCCCTCGATCCGGCTGTGGTCATTGGGCGCGACGGCGTCGGTGACGCTGGCATAAGTCAGCCAGTCGACGTATACCGGCCAGTTGCCGGTGTTGGTGACTTCGAAGTGATATGGTATTTCGGCGCCCACATACCGCTTGCCCACGCCCGCGTCCGGCGCGACGGTGACGGTCACGGTGACGCCGGGGTGGGGCTTGCCGTCGTCGCTGCTGCCCACGTATGTGGCCTTGAAGTACAGATGCGCGCCATCCCAGTCGTCGGAATCGGCATATTCATATTCTGAACGCAGGAATTCCACCGTGAAACCTTCCATGGTCACATTGACCTGCGCGGGGTCAACCTGCGAGAAGTCGATGGAATGATCGCCTGCGATACCGTTGTGGATAACCAAATCGAAGTAATACGCTTCACCGGGCGTCGGATATTCCTTCAAAGCGGTATTATGTTCCGGATCTTTGTATAAAACGCTGACTTCCCAGTACCACCATGGCTCCGGGCCTTCCCAAATCGCCGTCCCGCTGTCACTCCAGGTCGGGAAGTATCGGTCGTTATTTTCATGCAGTCCAATGAAGTGCTCCTCCGCGCCCTTGAGGACGTACTGGGCTTCTGTCTTCGCGCCGTTCTCCAGCCAGGCGATGAGGCCGGTCCAGCCGATGCCGGTGGCGGGATGGCCCGCCGCCTGCTCCGCCGCCTCTACCGCCGCCTGCGTCTTCGGGCCGTAGATGCCGTCCGCCTTGCCGCAGTCGAAGCCGTTCTCGTTCAGCAGCTCCTGCAGGTGCTTGGCGTTGTCGCTGTGCTCGCCGGGCAGCACGGTGCCGTCCTTGTAGTAGGGCTTCTGCTCCGTCGCCCCGCACACCTGGCACTTCCGCTCCATGGTGCCCGTCTCCCAGTCGCCCGCCTCAACCAGCACGTACCACTCGCCCCAGGTGTGGGCCGTGGTGGGGATGCTGTCCGTCACCGTCGCGCCGCAGCGGGAGCACTTGCTCTGCTTCTCGCCGGGCTGGGCGCAGGTGGGCTGGCGCGTGGTGGTCCAATCGCCGTAGGCGTGGCCCAGGGCCGGGATGCTGTCCGTGTACGTCTCGCCGCAGCGGGTGCACTTGCTCTCCTTGCGGCCTTCCTCGGTGCAGGTGGGCTCCTTCACGGTGCTCCATCCGCTCTGGCTGTGGCCCAGGGCCGCCACGGCACGGGTCTGCGTCGCCCCGCAGCGGGAGCAGGTGCTGGTCTCCACGCCCTCCGCCGTGCAGGTGGGCTGCTTCGTCACAGTCCAGCCGCCCCAGTTATGTCCCAGGGCGGGGATGGACTCGGTGTACTTCTGCCCGCAGCGGGTGCAGCTGCTTTCCTTCGTGCCGGCCTCGGTGCAGGTGGCTTCCTTCGTGGTCTGCCATCCGCTCTGGCTGTGGCCCAGGGCCGCCACGGACTGGGTCTGCGTCGCCCCGCAGCGGGAGCAGGTCTTGGTCTGCACGCCTTCCGCGGTGCAGGTGGGCTGGGTGGTGGTCACCCAGTCGCCGAAGGCGTGCCCCAGC
>LVAP01000152.1 GCA_001603025.1 Clostridiales bacterium Firm_10
GGCGGGCGGCGCATTGCGCCGCCCGCCGGATTGGTTACGCTTTCACGGAGGTGCCGTCGGGGAGCCTGGCCAGGAGCCAGCGGGGCTGGGCGCTGGAGCAGGGATACTTCTTCGCGGCGTCGAGGTTGATTTCCATGCCCCAGCCGGGCTTGTCATTGGCCCAGGCGAAGCCGTCATGGATTTCGGCGCAGCCCTGGAACACTTCGCGCACCCGCTCGTCCGTCTCCATGCCGCACCATTCCTGGATGCCGAAGTTGGTGGTGGTCAGGTCCAGGTGCACGTTGGCCATGTGCCCGATGGGCGACACGTCGCCCGGTCCGTGCCAGGCGGTCCGCACGCCGAAGGGCTCGCAGTAGGCGGCCAGCTTGCGCGCCGGCGTCACGCCGCCGATCTGCGACACGTGGCAGCGGATGAAGTCGATCCAGCGGTTCTCGACAAGGGGCTGCCATTCCATGGGGTTGTTGAACAGCTCGCCCATGGCCAGCGGCGTGGCGCAGGATTCGCGGATCCGCTTGAACCAGAACCCGTCCTCGGGGGACAGCGCGTCCTCCAGGAAGAACATGCGGTATTCCTCCAGCCGCTTGGCCAGCCACATGGCGTCGGACGGGACGAGGCGCTCGTGCACGTCGTGGCAGATTTCGAGATCCGGTCCGAACTTCACGCGCACGTGCTCGAACAGCTCCACCACGTTGCGCAGGTATTTTTTGGAATCGAAGTAGGCGCCGTCCGGGCTGCCGGCGGGCGTCTTCAGGAAGCGCTGCTTGCCGCCGTAACCGCCCCGCTGCAGGCGCAGGTACTGATAGCCCTGCTCCAGGAAGGCGGACACGGAATCGTCCAGCTCCTCGAAGGTGTCGCCGCCCGCGTGCCGGTAGACCGGCACCGCCTCACGCACCTTGCCACCCCACAGCTGCCACACGGGCTGGTTGGCCGCCTTGCCGGCGATGTCCCAGAGGGCCATGTCGCAGCCGGAGATGGCGTTGTTCAGCACCGGGCCGTTGCGCCAGTAGGAGGAGTTCATCATCACGGACCAGGCGTCGTTGATGGCCAGGGCGTCGCGGCCGGCGAGCAGCTGATCCATATACTCCGTGATGGCGGTGACCACGGCCTTGTGCCGCTGGGTGTAAGTGGCGCAGCCGTAGCCGTACAGGCCGGGCTGGTTGGTGTCGATGCGCACCACGATGAGGTTTGAACCCATGGGCGCGGTCTCGATGGCGCTGACCTTTGTGATCCTGATGTCAGACATGTCCCTTGTCCTCCTCTTTCTTCATCATTTCGTCGTAGGCCCGCTGCACAAAGCCCCTGTCGACCGGATAGGCCTGCGCCCAGCCCTCGGGCAGGCCGGGCAGCGCGAAGGCGCCGTCGATGCGCAGCGTTTCGCCGGAGATGTAGAACGCCTCGTCGCTCAGCAGGAAGGCCGCGGCGTGGGCGATGTCCGCCTCCACGCCCCAGCGGCCGAGGGGCACCATTTCGGCGTAGGGATACCTGAGCTGCGTGTCATCCCTGTGGCGCACGTTGATGGCGCCGGGCGCGATGCAGTTCACGCGGATGCGGTAGGGCGACAGCTCGAGCGCCAGCGATTTGGCCGAGCGCTCGACGGCCGCCTTCATGCCGCCGTAGCAGAAATCGCTGGAGGTGACCATCTGCCCGTGCACGGACGTGATGAACAGGATGGCGCCCTGTATGCCGTCGCGGATCATGTGGCGCGCCGCGGCCCCGGCGCAGAGCATCTGGCCGGAATAGAGCTGGGCCGTCATGAAGGCGAAATCCTCCGCGGTGGCGTTGAGAATGCTGAAGCGGCGGTCCTTGGCGGCGTTGCACACCATGGCGTCGATGCGGCCGAAATCGGCCTGGGCCTGATCCACCAGCGCGGCGGGGGCGTCGCCGTCCTCCATGCGCGCCTGATAGAAGCGGCAGGCCGCGCCTTCGGCCTCGATCTGCGCCTTCACGGCCCGCGCGCCTTCCTCGTTGTTCCGATAGCTGAACGCAATGTCATAGCCCCGGCTGGCCAGCTCGAGCGCAATGCCCATGCCGATGCCGCTCGACGCTCCCGTGACCAGAGCCACCTTCCTCTCGGACATGACCGTATCCTCCTGTCGGTGTGGGTTTGTGGAACCGGCACCATTATAGCACAGAAATCGGAAATGGGGAATATCACAATCGAAAAGGACGGCGGCACGCCGCATAAACGAACAAATGTTCATTTTTGGCGGCGCGCATTGGTCGCTTCATACAAGTTGTTGAAGGATTGTTGACTGAGTTGACGGACGCGCGGGGGGCGCGCTAAACTGCATACGCTGGGCCGGGAAGGAAACGGCCCGCACAACCGCATATGAAAGGGGAATCGCGCGCTTCGCGGTTCCCCTTTCACGTGGGAAAGGAGATGAGGGGAAACGGAGGAAGCAAAGGGAGGCCGCGCCCGCCGCGTGCGCCTGCTGCGCGAGGCGGAGCGCTTGATGCGGGAATACCGCCGGCGCCGGCGCGAGGACCGGCTGAAGTATTACCGGCCGCACCCCCGGCAGCAGATGTTCCACCGCTGCGGGAAGCGCAACAAATGGCTGCTGGGCGGCAACCGCACAGGCAAGACCGAGGCGGGCGCGGCGGAGTGCGTCTATCTGGCCCGGGGCAATCACCCGTACCTGCCGGTGACGCGCCCCATGAACGGCTGGGTGGTGAGCCTGTCCGGCGAGGTGCAGCGCGACGTGGCGCAGAAAAAGCTGCTCAGCTACATCAACCCGGCGTGGATCCGGGGCGTGCGCATGCGCGAGGGGCGGGCAGACGACATGGAAAACGGCGTGATAGACACCATCCAGATCGAAAGCCTGCATGGCGGCGTGTCCACCATCGGGTTCAAAAGCTGCGCCCAGGGCCGGGAGAAATTCCAGGGCACCAGCCAGGATTTTATCTGGTTCGACGAGGAACCCCCGGAGGATATCTACCTGGAATGCGTGATGCGCACCATCGATTCGGGCGGGCGCATCTTCGGCACCATGACGCCGCTGAAGGGACTCACCTGGGTGCACAGCCGCATCTGGCTGAACGAGCACGCCGACCCGGAGGTGTGGTGCCTCACCATGAGCTGGAAGGACAATCCGTATCTCCCCGCGGAGGAGGTCCGCAAGCTCGAGCGCACGCTGCCGAAGGACGAGCTGGAAGCCCGGCGCGACGGGCGGTTCGTGTCGGTGAACGGGCTGGTGTACGGCGAGTTCGACGAGCAGCTGCACGTGATCGACCCCTTCGAGGTGCCGGAGAGCTGGCAGGATATGATTTCCATCGATCCGGGCCTCAGCAAGCCGCTCTCCTGCCACTGGTACGCCGCGGATCCAGAGGGGACGGTGTACGTGGTGGCCGAGCACTACCAGGCCAACATGAGCATTTCCGCCCACATGCGGGAGATCGAGCGCATCAGCCGCTCGCTCCGCTGGAAGCGCGACGCGGACAACCGCCTGCGCGCGCTCATGGACGCCGCGGCCGACCAGCACACCCTGCAGAGCGAGCGCAGCGTGGCCGAGCTGTTCCGCGAGCAGGGCATGAACGTGAACACCCGGGTGAACAAGGCCAAGTGGCCGGGCATCCAGCGCGTGAAGCAGTATCTGGAGCCGCGCCCCGGCTGGGATACAAAGCGCTGGCCGGAGGGAAAACCCCGCCTGTTCATCTTCCGCACGTGCCCGATGATGATCCGCGAAATCAAGCAGTACCGCTGGAAGGAGGAGGCCGACGGCGACGAGCCGGTCAAGCGCGACGACCACGCGATGGACGAGCTGCGGTATTACCTGATGAGCCGGCCGGCCTCCTGCGGGGAGGAGCGTCCGGAGGAATCCGTGGTGGTGAATCATAAGAAGCGGCTGGCCAGGAGAAGGAAAAAGTGAATGGAAAGGGAGGAAAGGAGAAGAGCAATGAACAACACAGAACGACTGCGGCTGAAGCTGGAGGAACCGCCCGCGCCGCTGCCGCCGCAGACGCCGGAGATGGAGGCGCTGGCGGCGGACATCGAGGCGGAATACCGGCGAAGGCGGCAGGAGCGGCGGGGCCTGGAGCTGAAGTGGCGGCTCAACCAGCGCTTCCTGGCGGGCGACCAGTACTGCGACGTGATCGAAGGGCTGGACGAGCTGACGGAGGGCGGCGACAGAACAGGGCGCGCGGTTTACAACATGATCGCGCCCATCGTGGAGACACGGCTTTCCAAGCTCGGGCGGGTGCTGCCGGGGCTGACTGTCCGGCCGCAGACCGACGAGGCCGCCGACGTGACCGCGGCGCGGACGGCCACCAGGCTCCTGAAAACCGCGTTCGACACGCAGAACATGCCCTCACTCCAGCGCGAGGCGGCGCGCTGGGCGGAGCTGTGCGGCTGCGCGTTTTACAAGAGCGTGTGGGATCCGCAGGCGGGGCTGCCGCTGGGTGAAACGGCGGACGGCGAGCCGGTGCGCGAGGGCGACATCGCCGCCTCGGTGGCGCCGGCCTACGAG
>LVAP01000020.1 GCA_001603025.1 Clostridiales bacterium Firm_10
GAACAGGGAGAGCGTTTCGCCCGTGAGGCCATAGGTCGTCTTCAAAGCCGCGCGGGCCTGCGCGGCGATGTCCACCTTCGCGCTGGTGAGAAGCGTCCGGGCCGCCAGCGCCGTGGCGCCGAGCGCCGCGATGAGCAGGCAGGCAATCACCGCCGTGCGCAGCCGGACAAAGCGCGCCGCGGGCCGCTTCACCCGCCGCCACACGCGATCCTCGCCGTGCCAGTCCATGTGGGAAAGCCGTTCGTCCAGCGCCGTTTTCAGATCATTCTTCTTCAAAATACCACCCCCTCAAGGATATGGCCAGTTTGTTCCGTGCCCGCATGAGCCGCGTGCCCACGGTGGATTCGGATATGCCCAGCGCCTGGGCCACCTCCGCGGCCTTCATGTCCTGATAGTAATACAGCAGCACCACCTGCCGGAGCCTGTCAGGCAGCTCCATCACCGCGCGCAGCACCGTGTCGTCGCGGTAGTGATCCTCCCGCCCGGGTTCGGGAACAGCCTCCAGGGGCGGCCCGTTCCTGAACACGCGCATCCAGGCCGTGCGCCGCATGCTCTTGCATGTGTTGATGGCGATGCGCATGAGCCAGGTATTTTCGTTGCTTTCGCCCCGGAATCGGTCGAGGGAACGATAAGCCTTGATGAAAGTCTCCTGAACGGCGTCTTCGGCCAGCTCATCGTCGCCCAGGTAGAGATAGGCCATGCGCATGAGGGAAGTCTTGTGCTCCGCCATGCAGCGGGCAAGCCATTCGTCGCGCTGCGCATCTGTCATTCTCTCACCTCCTTGTGCCTGTTAGACGCGGGCATGGGGGAAAACATTTCATCCGGGCATAAAAAGCCCGCCGGCGCAGAAGCCGACGGGCGGGGGTGTCGTTTTCAGGGTTCTTTTTCTGTCACCGCAGCGCCGGGAACACGGCCTTCAGCGCGGGATAGATTTTGCTGAACTTGCGGTACTGCGCCTCGTAGCGCGCGGCGATTTCGGGATCCGGCTCCACGCTGGAGGCGGTGGTGACCAGCGCGTCGGCACAGGCCTTCACGCTGGGATACGCGCCGCGGCCCACCATGGCCAGCATGGCGCCGCCGTAGCCCGGGCCTTCCTCGGCGGAGGGGATGTCGATGCGGATGTTCAGCACGTTGGCCATGATTTTGCGCCACAGCGGGGATTTGCCGCCGCCGCCGCACAGCTTGCTGGCCCTGATGTCCAGCCCCAGGGCTTTGGCCACCTCGAAGCTGTCGCGGATGGCAAAGGCCACGCCTTCCAGCACGGCCTGCACCATATCCTGCCGGCTGGTGTCCATCGACAGGCCGATGAACGTGCCGCGGGCGTCGATGTCGTTGATGGGGCTGCGCTCGCCCATGAGGTAGGGCAGGAAGAACACGCTGTTGCGGCCCAGGCGGTCGTCGCCGATGGGCGCCTGCTCTCCGGCATAGTCCCTGGTGCGCAGGATCTCGTCGCAGAACCACTTGTTGCAGCTGGCCGCGCTCAGCACCACGCCCATCAGGTGCCAGCCGCCGCTGGCATGGGCGAAGGCGTGCAGCGCGTTGTGGGGATCGACGCCGAATTTGTCGGAGGCGATGAAGATGGTGCCCGAGGTGCCCAGCGAGATGTTGCACGCGCCGTCCGCCACTGTGCCGGTGCCCACAGCCGCCGCGGCGTTGTCGCCCGCGCCCGCGACCACCTTCACGTGCGCCGGCAGGCCCAGCTCCGCCGCGATGTCCGGCTTCACCTCGCCGATCACCTCGTAGCTCTCGAACAGGCGGGGCAGCTGATCCTCGCGCACGTCGCAGATATCCAGCATTTCCTTCGACCAGCAGCGGTTTTTCACGTCCAGCAGCAGGATGCCGGAGGCGTCGGAGTAGTCGCAGGCGTGCACGCCGGTGAGACGATAGTTCACGTAGTCCTTGGGCAGCATGATCCTGGCAATGCGGGCGAACAGCTCCGGCTCGTTTTTCTTCATCCAGAGCAGCTTCGGCGCGGTGAAACCCGCGAAGGCGATGTTCGCCGTCAGCTCAGACAGGCGGGCTTTCCCGATTTCGTTGTTGAGGAAGTCCACCTCGGCGCCGGTGCGGCCGTCGTTCCAGAGGATGGCCGGGCGGATGACCTCGTCCGCGCCGTCCAGCACCACCAGGCCGTGCATCTGGCCGCCGCAGCCGATGGCGGCCACCCTTGAGGCGTCGAAGCCATCCAGCAGGGCCCGGATGCCTTCCGTGCAGGCGCGCCACCACTCGGCGGGCTCCTGTTCGCTCCAGCCGGGCTGCGGGAAGATGAGGGGGTATTCCTTCGTGACGGTGTTCAGGATGGCGCCCTTTTCGTCCACCAGCAGCAGTTTGACGGCCGAGGTGCCCAGATCGACGCCGATGTAGCAGTTTCCGTTCATTGCGGTTCGACCTCCTTGCATTTGACTGACCGGAATTCCGGCGGGTGAGGCGGCCAGTGATTCTGTTTCTATTTTATGCGCTGGGCGCGGCTGTGTCAAGGACAAGCCCGGAGAAGGCGGCCCTTTTTCGCAAAGAATGAGAAGAACATAACAAAAGTGAAGGTTGCAAGCGCGCGAAGGGCTGTGCTATAGTGATACTGGTCCAGGGATTCCATAAACATCGGCATTGCGCCCGTCGCAACGGCCCGGATGGGAGGGTATGACAGGTGAACCGCACGGAAGCGAGAAAACTGGCCGAAAAGCTGGTCGGTCAAATGACAATCGAAGAGCGCGCGTCTCAGCTAAAGTATGACGCGCCGGCCATTCCCCGGCTCGGCGTGCCGGCCTATAACTGGTGGAATGAGGCGCTGCACGGCGTAGCGCGCGCAGGCACGGCCACCGTGTTCCCTCAGGCCATCGGCCTGGCGGCCATATTTGACGAGGATTTCCACCAGCAGGTGGCCGAGTGCATCTCGGTTGAGGCGCGCGCCAAGTACAACGCCCAGTCCGCCCACGGCGACCGCGACATCTACAAGGGTCTCACCTTCTGGAGCCCGAACATCAATATCTTCCGCGACCCGCGCTGGGGCCGGGGCCATGAGACCTACGGCGAGGACCCTGTGCTCACCGCGCGCCTGGGCGTGCGCTTCATCAAAGGGCTGCAGGGCGAGGGAAAATACATGCGGGCCGCGGCCTGCGCGAAGCATTTCGCCGTGCATTCCGGGCCGGAAAACATCCGCCACGAATTCGACGCGAAGGCCAGCCCGAAGGACATGGCCGAGACCTACCTGCCGGCGTTTGAGGCGGCGGTGAGGGAAGCGAAAGTGGAAGCCGTGATGGGCGCCTATAACCGCGTGAACGGCGAGCCGGCCTGCGGCTCCCAGACGCTGCTGGTCGAGACCCTGCGCAAAAAGTGGGGCTTCGAAGGCCACATCACCAGCGACTGCTGGGCCATCGCCGATTTCCACATGCACCACCATGTGACCGCCACGGCGCCGGAGTCGGCCGCCATGGCGCTGAAGGCCGGATGCGACCTCAACTGCGGCAACACTTACCTGCATATGCTCGCGGCGCTGCAGGAGGGCCTGGTCTCCGAGGAGGAAATCACCAGGGCGGCGGTGCGCCTGTTCACCACGCGTTACCTGCTGGGCCTGTTCGCGGACGACTGCGAATTCGACGCCATCCCCTATACCGCCTGTGACACCGATGAGAACAACGCGCTGGCGCTCAGGGCGGCCGAAAAGTGCATGACGCTGGTGAAAAACGACGGCACACTGCCGCTCGACGCGTCAAAGATCCGCACGCTGGCGGTGGTCGGTCCGAACGCCGATTCCGTTTCCGCGCTGATCGGCAACTACCACGGCACCTCCTCGCGCAGCGTGACTTTCCTGGAGGGCATCCGCCGCTGGTGCGAAGCGCGGGGCATCCGCGTGCTGTACAGCCAGGGCTGCGCGCTGGTGGATGAAAAGCTGGAGGGCTGCGCCCTCGTGCCGGGCGACCGGCTGGCCGAGGCCGTGGCCTGCGCCGAACTGGCGGACGCCGTGATCGCCGTTGTGGGCCTGGACGAGACGCTCGAAGGCGAAGAAGGCGACGCCAGCAACTACTCCGCAGGCGGCGACAAGAAAGACCTGCAGCTGCCGGCCAGCCAGCGGGCGCTGCTCGAAGCCCTGGAAAAGACCGGCCGGCCGCTGGTCACCGTGGCGGCTGTGGGCTCGTCGCTGAACGTGCCCCAGGGCAATGCCCAGCTGATCGCCTGGTATCCGGGCCAGGCCGGCGGCACGGCGCTGGCCAGGATCCTGTTCGGCGAGGTCAGTCCTTCCGGCAAGCTGCCGGTGACGTTCTACCGGAGCGTAGAGGACCTGCCCGCGTTTACCGATTACAGCATGAAGAACCGCACATACCGCTATTTCGGGGGCACGCCGCTTTATCCGTTTGGCTTCGGCCTGAGCTACGTGCCGTTCGAGCTGAGCGGCATGGAGGCCGATGCGGATCATGTGACCGTCGCCGTGAAAAACGCCGGCAGCATGGATGCCGAGAACGTGGTGGAAGTGTACGTGAAGGCGCTTGATTCGGCAGATGCGGCGCCGCATCCCGCGCTGGCGGGCTTCAGGCGCGTGGCGCTGAAGGCAGGCGAGGAGAAGACCGTTTCGGTGCCCTTCGACCGGACTGCTTTCACCGTGGTGAACGAGGCGGGCGAGCGCGTGAAGGGCGGCAGCCGCTTCGCGGTGTACGCCGGCCTGAGCCAGCCTGACGCGCGCAGCATCGAGCTGATGGGCGTCTCCCCGCTCACGAAGGAGCTCACGCTGGACTGAGGTCTCCCGGCAGTGCCTGCATGGCAAAAAGCAAGGGCGCAATCGACACCGGACCGGCGGAGCGTTGCGCCCTTGAATTATACTTCTCATTTATGATACAATCGACGCGCCGAATCGGTGTTTGCGGCACACAGGGCGGCGCTCGAGTCTGTTTATAATCATCATTGGGCTTGAAACGGGCCGGACCGTCATGTATAATGGCGATGTCGGAAAAGCAGAAAATGGAAACCGCCGGAAGCGAACAGGCGGGTATCTATGATTTCAACAAGGAGAGTGCAATATGAAACAGACGATTCTTCGCAAATACGCCCGCCTGATTGCCCGGGTCGGGGTCAACATCCAGAAGGGGCAGGAAGTGATCATCCGCTGCGACCTCGACCAGCCGAAATTCGTGGAGATGCTGGTGGACGAGTGCTACAAGGCCGGCGCCAAAAAGGTCAGGGTGGAATTCGACTACCAGCCCCTCGAGAAGCTGCACGTCCGTCACCAGACCGTCACCACACTGGCCAGGGTGGAGGAGTGGGAGAAAGCCCGGCTCCAGCACTATGTGGACACCCTGCCCTGCCGCATCTACCTCGCCTCTGAAGACCCCGACGGGCTGAAGGGCATCAATCAGAAGAAGATGGCCAAGGCCGAACAGAAGAGCTACCCGATCGTCAAGCCCTACTGGGACAAGATGGAGAGCCGGTATCAGTGGTGCATTGCCGCCGTGCCCGGCGCGGCCTGGGCGAAGAAGCTCTTTCCCGGGCTGCCCCGGGGCAAGGCCATTGAAAAGCTGTGGGAAGCCATTCTCTTCACTTCCCGCGTGACCGAGGACCCCGTGGCGGCGTGGGAAGCCCATAACAGGGATCTGCACGACCGCTGCGCCTACCTCAACAAGCTGGGCATCGCCGAGCTGCGCTACAGGGGCGACAACGGCACCGACCTGACCGTGGGCATGATTCCCGAGGCCGAATTCAAGGGCGGCGGCGACACCAGCCGGCAGGGCATCTGCTTCAATCCCAACATCCCCACCGAGGAATGCTTTATTTCCCCGATGCGCGGCAAGGCGGAGGGCATTGTCTACGCCACAAAGCCGCTGTCCTATCAGGGCGAGCTCATTGAGAATTTCTCGATCCGCTTTGAAAACGGCAAGGCCGTCGAAGTCAAGGCCGAAAAGAATCAGGCCCTCCTGGAGCAGATGATCGCCATGGACGAAGGCGCCGCCTACCTGGGCGAGTGCGCGCTGGTCCCCATCGATTCCCCGATCTCCGAATACGGCCTGCTGTTCTACGAAACCCTCTTTGATGAGAATGCCGCCTGCCATCTGGCGCTTGGCGCGGGCTTTGAGGACACGATCAGGGGCTATGAAAACAAGACGCTTGAGGAGTGCCGCGCGCTGGGCATCAACGATTCCATGAACCACGAAGACTTTATGATCGGCTATGAGGGCCTGGACATCGACGCCGTCACCCGTGACGGCAGGATTATCCCCATCTTCCGCCGGGGCAGGTGGGCTTTCTGATCCGCCGTTCTCCGTAAAGAAACGCCGGCGCGGCTGATAAAGCCGCGCCGGCGTTTTTATCGCCCGATTACCGCCCGAGCATCGCCGCGCCGATGATGCCGGCGTCGTTGCCCAGCGTGGCCAGTTCCACGCGCGCGTAGGGCATGGCCTTGTAGAACACCTTCTTCGCCAGTTTCTCGCGCACCGGCTTGACCAGGAACTCGCCCGCGGCCGACACGCCGCCACCGATGGCGATGATCTCCGGGTCGATGAAGTTGATGATATTCACGAGGCCCACCGCCAGGTGCTCGGTGTACTCGTCGAACACCTCCAGCGCCGCCTTGTCGCCGGCCTTCGCGGCGTCGATGACCGTCTTGGCTGAGATGTTTTCAGCCTTGTTCAGGATGGATTCAGGATGCTTCTTCGCCGCCTCGGTGCCCATGCGGATGAGCGCCGTCGCGCTGGCGTAGCGCTCCCAGCAGCCGCGGTTGCCGCAGGTGCATTTTTCGCCGCCGGCCACGGTGATCATGTGGCCCAGCTCGCTGCCCACGCCGTGAGCGCCGGAATACACCTTGCCGTCGATGACCACGCCGCCGCCCACGCCGGTGCCCAGCGTGAGGAACACGCTGCTCTTCGCGCCGGCGGAAACGCCCGCCACGTTCTCGGCCAGCGTGGCCACGGTGGCGTCGTTGTCCACATAGATGGGCTTGTCGATGACCTTCTGCATCAGCTGGATCACCGGCACGTCGTGCCAGCCCAGGTTGGTGCAGAAGGGCACCCGGCCGGTGCGGGGATCCAGCACGCCCGGGATGCCCACGCCGATCGACTTCACGTCGTCCAGCGTGATGCCGGCCTTTTCGATGGCCTTCAGCGCCAGGTGCGCCATGTTCTCCACCACGGCCTCATGGCCGCGCTCCACCTGCGTCGGGCAGTCCACCTTGCTGATGATCCTGCCCTGTTCGTCCACCACGCCCGCCTTTAGGTTGGTGCCGCCCACGTCAACGCCTACGTAATACATTGCTTCTTTCCTCCCTTTATGTTGGGGTGTGCCGCCTTTCAAAAACGCCCGATCTGCGTTTGCAAACTGGAATTTCCGCTCACTTCTTTTGCGGGTGAAATCGTCGAACAGCAAATGACTGCCGCCTGTTCAGCCTTTCGCTTTTTTGTATATCTCGCAGGAGATATCGTTCATCGCTTCGTCGGCTGCTTCCGTGACGTTGTTGTACATGATGGCAACGCAGATATCCTTTTTGCGGGAAAAGACCCAGCTGGTCAGAAAACCCCAGTTTTCTCCACCGTGGCCGGCAACGCTGTCTTTGCGGGCTTCCGACTCCCAAACGTCGAGGCAAAGCCCGTAGCCGTCCATGACCGGCGTCATCATGCGCTGCGCTGTCTTCTTTTTGAGGAAGCCGCCCCTGCGATAGCTCCTGGAAAGGGCAAGGCCGATCTTCACAAGTTCTGTGGGCGTTGTCCACAGGCCGGCAGCGGCGTGCTCGGGATAATAGTGATACCCGTGGGCAGGGTCCTCCTGCTGCGCCAGCCTGAAGCCGAACGCGGCGTTGGCCACGAGCTCCTCATCCAGCGGCTGGAAAAAGCCGGTGCGCTGAAGGCCCAGAGGCTCAGCGACCTCCTTTTGGAAGGCCTCGCGGAGCGTGGTTCCCGTCATGCGTGTAAATGCAAGCTCGGCCAAAGTGATGCCGCCGCCGGAATAGATGTGCTGCTTGCCGTAAGGACGAATCCTTCTGAGCTTCGGCGTGTTGCCCTTGCCGTTCAGCACATCCTCGAGCGAGAGCGGCTCGTGATCCGCCCGGTAGCCGGGGAAGCCGTGCAGGTTGTAACCCGCTGTGTGGGAAAGCAGCGCGGGGAAGGTCAGCGGACCCTTCCTGACAAATTCCGGCACGACGCCGGAGATGTCCGCGTCCAGGTCGATGAGGCCCTTGTCCACATATCGGAGCAGCGCGAGCGCGAACATGGGCTTCGATACAGAACCTGCCTGGAACAGCATATCCGGGTTCACCGGGAAGTCCTCGCCGTATCTTCCGCTGCCGGCGCAGTAGGTGTGGAAATCACCGTCTCCGTCCTGGACGGCAATGCTGACGCCGTAGCCCTTCCTGCCCCTGATGCGCATGGCCTGATCCACATCGACGCCAAAGACATTCCTGACGAGCCGGTTGGGGCCTTTGAGCATCCGCATCAGCACAGCCTCATCGCCATCCATGATGCCGGTCTCCCGGAAGCCGGCTTTATGATAGACGTGCAGCCCCAGTTCGTTCTCCGGCTCAGTGGACAGGAAGAGCCGGTCGGCGCCGTTTTCTTTGAAGTATCTGATAATCTCCTGCAGGGCAGCCTGGCCGTAGCCCTTGCCCTGCTCGTTTTTGTCGATCATGAAGCGCCAGAGCCAGTAGCGGTCGTCCTCGTCCTCTTCTTCAGGATTGAATACAAACATGCAGAAGCCCACCAGCTTTTCATCCGCATAGATGGCAAATGGCCGGGCCACGCCGGGCAGCTCCGCGTTCGCCTTGTCCGCCTGCCGCAGAGAGACGTCGTTCGGGGCGACGAAGGGCTGATCCTCGCGCACGGTGAGCGCGAGCACAGCCTCGCGATTAGTATCGTTAATCGGTTCCAGTTTGATTTTCATATCTGTATCGCCTCCACAAATCCCGATCTGCCGATGCCGGGACGTCCCCGCTCCTCGCCCCGCGTTACGGCCGCCCCGCGTCGGCGGGCTGCTCGTCGTGCACGGCCCTGTCCATGCGCGCCATCATGCGCTTTTCCAGTTCGCGGGCCGCGCTGTAACCCTGCTGCTTCAGCATCAGGTTGCGCGAGGCCACCTCCAGCACCACGGCGACGTTGCGGCCGGGCCGGATGGGCAGCAGGAGCCAGGGCACCTGCACGCCGAGGATCTCGTTGGTCTTGTCGTCCAGCCCCACCCGGTCGTATTCCTTGCCCTTGACCCAGTGCTCCAGGTGCACGATCATGTCGATGGATTTCGTGCGCATGACGGAGCCGATGCCGAACATGGTGGCGATGTCTATGATGCCGATGCCGCGGATCTCCATGAGGTTGCGCACCGTCTCGGGCGCCTCGCCGATGAGCCGGTTGTCGCTCACGCGGCGCACGTCCACCACGTCGTCGGCCACGAGCCGGTGTCCGCGCTTCACCAGCTCCAGCGCGGCCTCGCTCTTGCCTACGCCGCTCTCGCCGGTGAGCATTACGCCCACGCCGTACACCTCAACCAGCACGCCGTGCATGGTCATGCGGGGCGCAAGATGGTTGTTGAGGAAGTAGATCATGTCCGTCACCATGCGGGTGGTATCCACGTCGCTGCGATAGACGGGGATCTTGCGCGCAGCCGCCATGGCGATGAGGTCGTCCATGCCCTCGAGCCGACGGCAGATGATGATGCAGGGCAGATCGTAGCTGACGAACTGCTCCAGCCGCCGCCTGCGCGTTTCCAAGTCCAGCGAGCGCAGATAGCTGGTTTCCACCAGGCCCAGGATCTGCGGCCGCTCGTTGGCGAAATGCTCCCAGTAACCGGCGAAGGGCAGGCCGGGCCGGTTGACGTCGCTGGTTTCGATGGGCAGGACGCCCGTCTCTGAGGGCACGAGCTCCGTCAGCTTCAGCGCCTTCACCATTGTCGCTGCATCAACCATGCGTCAGGCACCTCCCCCAATTTCCCCGCGCCGCATGAGTTCTTCCACCACCTGCGCCACGCCGTCCTCCGCGTTGGAGGGGGCGATCCTGTCCGCCCGGGCCTTGACCTCCTCCGCGCCGTTTTCCATGCACCAGCTGGTGCCGGCCCATTCGATCATGTCCAGGTCGTTCAGACCGTCGCCGAAGGCCGCGATCTCTTCCCGCGGGATGGAGAGGATTTCGCTCAGCCGTTCCAGCGAGGCGGCCTTGCCTGCCGCGGGGCTCACAAACTCGATGAAGCGCGGGTTGGAGGTGGCGATCTTCACCCGGCCGGCAAATTGCTCGCGCAGCGCCGGCAGCGCCGCCTGCACGCGCTCGGGCGTGTCGATGGCCAGCATTTTCGGCGTGTCGAACGAAAGCCAGCGTGACAGCTTTTCACCCACGGCTTCCAGGCGCACCGGGCAGTTGAGGAAGGCCTGGTAATCGCGCGCGAAGGTGTTCGCCGTTTCGCACCAGAAAGCGTCGCCCTCGTAGGCCTGGATGTGCAGACGCATGGCTTCGCAGGCCGCGGCGATCTCTCGCCCCAGCGCGGCGCCGATGGGGAAGCTGGCCAGCGTCTCTTCCGTGCGCGGATCGGCGATCAGCGCGCCGTTGTAGGCGATGAGCGGCGCTGTAAGGTTCAGCGCCTGCACGAACTGCCGCAGCGCGCAGGGCATCCGCCCGGACGCCAGCACGACGCCCGCGCCTTTTTCGCCCGCGGCCCGCAGCGCCGCAGTTGTGCGCGCGGTGAGGCGGCTGCTGGGATCGAGCAGCGTCCCGTCCATGTCCATAACGATCAGCCGGTAGGGCATGCTTTATCATCTCCTCAGTTTGCTCCATTCTCATTATAATACAAAAAGCGCCGCGCGGCAAGGCTGTAATTCACCTGCCCCGCGGAGTTGCGCAAACGCGGGAAATGCGGTATGATATGGGAAAGCGAGAAAGCAGCCGGGAGGTGCCCTCATGAGCAGACTCTGGATCAGACTGATCCGACATCACAGAATCGCGCGTCAGGAGACGGTGGACTGTGCGTGGGGAAACCAGCGCGACGCGCTGCGCGAGGCCTGCCACGACATGGACGTGCCCGCGCCTATCTGGCTGAATAAAAACGAAAACGAATTCAGCCAGTTCCGGCGCACGGCCTTTGGCGCCGACAGCTTTGTGGAGAACGTTGCCTTCGATCGCATGGAGATCGAGTTCCTGGACGACACCGACAAAAGGCGCAGGAGCCCGGACCCGCGCAACGTGTTCGACGGGTTCTGACCCGGCGCCGCCGCTGCTCAGCAGCCAGGCAGGGAACATATAAGGGCATTTTTCCCGCTCCGCGCATATTCGCGTTCATTCCTCCATACATATAGTGTTGAAGGACATTCGCGAAAAAGCGAGGAGTGATACGATGGAGAATCCCAATAACCGCATGATGGCGGCAGGTCGCCTCGAGGCGCGGCCCGAACTCAGCCACGAGGTCATGAACGAGCCCTTTTATACCGCGACGCTGCTGGTGAAGCGCCTCTCCGGCGCGGTTGACCGCCTGCCCGTGACGCTGCCCGGCAAGCTGCTCACCGACGACCTGCTTTCCGACGGCCGGCTGCTGCTCATGCAGGGGCAGGTGCGCTCCTACAACAAGGTGGTGGAAGGCGCGGGCCGCCTGATGGTCACGCTGTTCGTGCAGCACATTTCCGCCGGTGGGGACAACGACACCCTGAACCGCGTGGAGCTGACCGGCGCGCTTTGCAAGCCGCCCGTCTACCGCTCGACGCCCTTCGGCCGGGAAATCTGCGACCTGATGCTGGCCGTGAACCGGGCCTTCGGCAAATCGGACTACATCCCCTGCATCGCCTGGGGCCGCAACGCGCAGTTCGCTTCCCGCTTCCATGTGGGAGACCGTCTGCGGGTCACGGGGCGGCTGCAATCCCGCGAGTATCAGAAGCTGCTGGAAAACGGGGAATACATGGTGCGCAACGCCTTCGAGGTGAGCTGTTTTACGCTCGAGACAGAGCCTGCGCCGGCCTTCGCCGAGGCGGCGCCCGCCGGGCGGGAGGAAGCGCCGGTTCACGCCGGGGAATAGCGCCGTCCGCTGCGCCGCAAAACGCCGTATACGCAAAAGCGCCGGGGAAAATGCTTTCCCCGGCGCTTTACGCCTTGCGCCGCCGGGCCATAAACGCCGGCAGCGCGGCGCGTCCTTCGTCGGTGACGGGCCTGATCCATTTGCCGGAATACATGTGGATCTGCATCAGCACGAAGCGGATGGGTTCGTCGCAGTAGCAGCAGATGAACACCACCAGAATGGGCGCGCCCAGCCGCATGCCGGAGAGGTATACCGCGGGCAGCACCATCAGGTACATGAACACGATCTCCAGCACCGTGCCGCGCACGGCGTCGCCCGCCGAGCGGTAGGTGTCGTTCTGCGCCCAGTTGCACATGCGGATGACCGCCACCGCGCAGTACACCAGCAGGATCTGCGAGCAGATTTCAAACGACGCGCCGGACAGCCCCAGCGCGGCGAGCAGCGGCCCGTGCAGGGCGACGATCAGCAGGCACACCGCCAGGATGCAGGCGGCGCACAGCGGCACCAGCCGCTTGGCACGCTCATAGGCCGTGTCGAGCTCGCCCGCGCCGACGGCCTTGCCCACCAGCACGGAGGCGGCGTTCGAGAAGCCGGCGAAGAAGCCGATCACCAGGCCCTCCAGCGTGCGGAACACCGCGATGGCCGCGATGGCCTGCTCGGACTGCCGGCCCAGCACCACGTTGATCACCATGTTGCCCACGCCGATGAGCACCTCGTTGCAGAGGATGGGGAAGCACTTGCGCAGGTACTCCTTCAGGCGCGCGGCCGTCCACACAAAGTGGCGGCGCGCATGGAAGAGGTAGGGATACCGCTGCGCCTTCGCCAGCGAGAGCACCACCGCCGCGTTGACGCCGGCCGCGATCACCGTGGCCAGCGCCGCGCCGCGGATGCCCATGGCCGGCAGGCCCAGGCGGCCGTAGATCAGCACCCAGTTCAGCGCGATGTTGGTCAGCACGGAGGCGATGGCGGCGTACAGCGGGATGCGCATCTTCTCGGTGGAGCGCAGCAGCGCGCTCATGGCCATGGAGAACACCTGCAGGGGATAGGCGAAGCCCACGATGTGCAGGTATTCCACGCCGATGACCTGGATGGAGGCCTTGTCGGTGTACAGGCGCATCACCGTCCCGGGAAAGAACACCGCCATGACGGCCGCGGTCAGCGCCACGGTCATCATGGCGACGAGCGTCATGCCGTAGGAGCGGTCGATGCCGTCGTCGTCCTTTGCGCCCCAGTACTGCGAGAAAAACAGCATGCCGCCGCCCACGAAGCCCCAGTAGCCGGAGAACATGAGCGAAGAGAACTGCGCGCACAGCCCGACCGCGCCCACGGTGATTTCACCGAGCGAGGCGATCATCATGGTGTCCACCATGGAACCGGTGGTGGTGAGCAGGTTCTGCAGCGCCACGGGTATGGCGATGACAGCCGTGCTCCTGATGAAATGCCGCCAGCTGAACCGGCTGCTGCTGTGCATAATGATTCCCCCGAACGGATGATGATGCCATCATTATACTACGCGCGCGCCGTTTGTCATAGTCATTCCGGGTTAAATGCGGGAGACGCGGCGTTTCCGGGGCGGCCGTCCCGTTTCTTTTCCCTTATGTCATAATATTTTCTCATTCCGCGATTGACGAAAACGCTTTCATGAGCCATAATATAAAATGAATCCGTATGTCATAGCGAAAGAGGAAACAATATGCCCCACACGATCATCGCCGTTGAACCGGGCAGCATCGCCGAGCAGCTGGAACTGCGCGCGGGCGACAGGCTGGTGAGCATCAACGGCCGCCAGGTCATCGACTGGATCGATTACCAGGCATTCACCAGCGAGGAAAGCATCACCCTCGTTGTCGAGCGCGACGGCGAGGAAACCGAGTATTCGCTCGAGAAGGACGATTGGGAGCCGCTCGGACTGACGTTTGATTCCCAGCTGATGAGCGGCGTGCGCGAGTGCGTCAACAAGTGCATCTTCTGCTTTGTGGACCAGCTGCCCGCCTGCGCGCGCGAATCGCTGCGCGTGAAGGACGACGACTGGCGGCTGTCGCTGATGATGGGAAACTTCGTGACGCTCACCAACGTGAGCGAGAGCGAGCTCAGGCGCATCGTGGAGCGGCACGCCTCGCCGCTGTACATATCCGTTCACACCACGGATATGAAGCTGCGCGCCTACATGCTGGGCACTGAGCGCGGCGCGCTGCTGATGAAGCAGCTGAACCGCCTGAAGGAGGGGGACATCCAGTTCCACGCCCAGGCGGTGCTGTGCCCGGGCATCAACGACGGGCCGCAGATGGAGAAGACCATCGCCGACCTGGCGGCGCTGTATCCGGCCTGCCAGTCGCTGGCGCTGGTGCCGGTGGGGCTCACCGACCACAGGGAGGGCCTGTGCGGCCTGCGCAAATACACCCGCGACGAGGCCCGCGCGGTGCTGGACGCGGCGGAAAAGTGGCAGAAGAAGCTGCTTAAAAAGTACGGCACGAATTTCGTGTTCCCGGCGGACGAGTTCTATCTCGCGGCCAAGCGGCCGGTGCCGCCGGATGAGTTTTACGAGGATTACGCCCAGATCGAGAACGGCATCGGCATGATGCGGCTGCTGGAAACGGAGCTGGAGGAGGCGTGGGAAGAGGCTGACCTGGAGAGTGCCCGACCCGGCAGGCTGATCGTGGTGACAGGCGTGTCGGTGGCGCCCTTCATGAAGAGCCTCATGAAGCGCTTCCGGATCCCGGGCGTGGAGGTGGAGGTCGTGCCCATCGAGAACGGCTTCTTCGGCCCCAGCGTGACGGTGACGGGCCTGCTCACCGGGAGCGACCTCATCCGCGGCCTGGCGGGGCGCAGCGCCGACAGGGTGCTCATCACCGAGTGCATGCTGCGCGACCAGGAAGACGTGTTCCTGGACGACATGACGCTGGACGAAGTGCAGGAAAAGGTGGGCATTCCCTTCGTGAAGGTGGGCCGGCGGGGCGACGAGCTGCTGGACGCGATGATGGGCGTCTGATGGGATTAGACACGAGTGGAGGTCAGTTATGACGACGGTTGAATTGATGAATCTGGTCGATCGTTCTCTGTTCGCAAATATCGGTTACACCGATGAGAATGGAAAGCAAAACATGCGCAGGGTGTTCTGCGTGTGGCATAAGGGATTGGGCAGGCATCTCATATCGACAAACACGAGTTCAGCTCATGTGCAAAGTCTCCTCAGGGATGGCAACGCCTGCCTTTATTTCTCCGACGATACAGCGTTTGAAGGTCTTTGCCTGTTCGGCAATGCGATCATACACTTTGAAAGGGAGTATAAAGAGCTGCTGTGGAATGAAGGGGATGAACAATACTATCCCAAGGGGATTGACGACGAGGATTATTGCATCCTGGAGTTCATCGCTGAGAGCGGACGCTATTATCGTTACGACGGGAAGGGCGATCTGTCCGCGGCGCAGATCGAGGAATGCGATCGGGGAAAGACGTTTGAGAACAGATACAACGCCGTACACGGTGAAGTATGATACGCGAAGTCGGACGTGTGGACATTCCATCCTGCGTGAAATGAACATAGGAATCGTTGAAGAAAACAGCTTTCTGCGCAAATGGTATGAAGAGAACGGAGCCGTTCATTGCGGAACCAGAAGGTATAATTTCTTTCCGTTCACCTGCGGCTATCTGAAACGGGAGCTGTAACGCTCTTTCCCCCAAAATGGCTGGCCGAACATGGCTGATTTCAAAATGTGAAAAGACGGAGGATCAATATCAATGGCAAAACCCCTTGTGGCCATCGTCGGCCGCCCCAACGTGGGCAAATCGACGTTCTTCAACAAGATGGCGGGCCGGCGCATCGCCATCGTGGAGGACACCCCGGGCGTAACCCGGGACCGGGTGTACGCCGACTGCGAATGGCAGAACTATAAATTCACCCTCATCGACACCGGGGGCATCGACCCGAACAGCGACGACCCGCTGCTGAAGCAGATGCGCCGCCAGGCGGAGATCGCCATCGAGACCTGCGACGTGATCCTGTTCTTCGTGGACGGCCGCCAGGGCATGACCGCGGACGACGAGACCGTGGCGGACATGCTGCGCCGCGCCAAAAAGCCGGTGATGCTGGTGGTAAACAAGATCGACCACGTGAACATGGAAACGGAGATCTACGATTTCTACAACCTGGGCATCGGCGATCCCATCGGCATCTCCAGCGTGAACATGATGAACTTCGGAGACCTCCTGGAAGAGCTGTGCAAATTCTTCCCCGATCCGGACGAGGAGGAGGACCCCGACGCGCCCACGCAGATCGCCGTGGTGGGCAAGCCCAACGTGGGCAAGAGCTCGCTGGTGAACCGCCTGCTGGGCGAAGAGCGCGTGATGGTTTCCGACATCGCGGGCACCACGCGCGACGCCATCGACACCCGCTTCACCGACGAGGACGGCGAAGAGTTCATCATCATCGACACGGCGGGTATCCGCAAGCGCAAGTCCATCGAATATCAGTCGCTGGAGCGCTACGCCATCGTGCGCTCGCTGGCGGCCATCGACCGCTGCGATGTGGCGCTGCTGCTCATCGACGCCACGCAGGGCGTGACGGAACAGGACAGCAAGATCGCCGGCTACATCGACGAGCAGGGCAAGGCCGCCGTGATCGTGGTGAACAAGTGGGATGCCGTGGAAAAGGAAACCGGCACCATGGAGGAATACGTCAAAAAGGTGCGCACGGAGCTCAAATTCATGGATTACGCGCCCATCCTGTTCATCTCCGCGCTGACCGGCCAGCGGCTGTCCCGCGTGATGGAGGCGGTGAAGGCCGCCCGCGCGCAGAGCTGCCGCCGCATCACCACCGGCCTGCTCAACGACATCCTCGCCGACGCGCAGGCCGCGCTGCAGCCGCCTTCCACCTCCGGGCGGAGGCTGAAAATCTACTATGCGACGCAGCAGCAGATCAAACCGCCTACGTTCGTGTTCTTTATCAACGACCTCGAGCTGATGCACTTCAGCTATGAGCGCTACCTCGAAAACCAGTTCCGCAAGGCCTTCGGCTTTGAGGGCACGCCGCTGCGCTTCATCATGCGGGAGAAGAACAACAAAGAGGATTGATCGGGCTAACGGGACACGGAAGCGCGGACGTGACCGCGCGCAATGGGCTCCCATCCGGAAGGAGGATGAACGATGAAGTTTTTACTATGGATCGCGATTGCCGTCGGCGCGTATTTCCTGGGCAATTTTTCCACGGGCGTGATCGTGGGCAAGGCGTTCGGCAACATCGACATCCGCAAGACCGGCAGCGGCAACGCGGGCACCACGAACATCATGCGCACGCTGGGCTGGCTGCCTTCCGTGCTGACGCTGGTGGGCGACGCGCTCAAGGCGTTCATCGCCGTGAAGCTGGGCAGGCTGATCAGCGGCGACGTGGGCGGCTACATCGCGGGCATCGCGGTGCTGCTGGGCCATAACTGGCCGGTGCTGCTGGATTTCAGGGGCGGCAAGGGCATGGCCAGCTCGCTGGGCATCATCTTTGCCTGCGAGCCCTGGCTGGCGCTGGTGCTGCTGGTGATGCAGGTGGTGATCGTGGCCATCACGCGCTACATGTCCGTGGCGTCCATCTGCACGGCTGTGGCGTATCCCGTTATCGTGGCGGTCTGCCATGCTGCGAACACGGGCTACATCGTCTTTGCGGTCATCATGTGCGCGCTGGCGCTGTTCTGCCACCGCGCCAACATCCAGCGGCTGATGAAGCACCAGGAAAACCGGCTGGATTTCAGCAAAATCAGCAAGATCAGCAGCAAGCTGCGCAAAAAGTAAAGGGAGGCGCGGTCTATGAAAGGCGTTTCCAGCTGGAGCTACGCGCCCTATAAGCCTTTTTTCTTCGACGGGGGCGGCATTTACGTGTGCCGCCTCGCGCCGGATGAGACCTCGATGCACTGCGAATGGCTCGCCGGGCCCGGCCCGGCGTATGAGCTGTGGCTGCGGCCCGAGGGGCAGGGCGAATTCGCCTGCGCCGCGCGGACGACCGTGCCGGAGGCTGACATAACAGGTCTGGAGCCGGAGCGCGACTACGAGTTTTTCGTCTGCTGCGGTGAAAAAAAGAGCCGCGTGCGCCTGTTCCGCACCGGCCGGCCGGTGGGCACGGTGGTCAACTACCTGCACCCCCGCGACGACGCCTACGCCTTCTCCGGGCACTACCTGTGCTCCCCCTCGCTTTTGAAGCACCCAGACGGCTATCTACTCTCCTCCATGGATCTGTTCGCAGGCGGCGCGCCGCAGAATCTCACGCTCGTCTTCCGATCGGACGACGACGGGAAGACCTGGCATTACCTCACCGACCTCTTTCCCTGCTTCTGGGGCAAGATGTTCCTCCACCGGGGCGCTGTGTACATGCTGGCCTGCTCCACGGAATACGGCGACCTGCTGATCGGGCGCAGCGAGGACGGCGGACGCACCTTCGGCATGCCCACAGTGCTGCTGCGCGGCTCCTGCAAATGTGCGGTGGCCGGCGTTCACAAGAACCCGCAGCCGCTGGTCGAGCACAACGGCCGGCTGTACGGTTCGCTGGAATGGGGCTCGTGGGGCGAGCACTACCACGCGGCGATGGTCATGTCGGCCGACGCGGACGCCGACCTGCTCGATGCGCGCAGCTGGCATTTCACTCAGCCCGTGAAGTATGATCCCGCCTGGCCGGGCGTGGGGGAGGGTCCCAGCACCGGCAACATCGAGGGCTCGCTGGTCGTGGCGCCGGACGGACGGCTGCTCAACATCATGCGCTACGACATGACGAAGTGCCGGCCCAGTTTCGGCCGCGTGCTGGCCTACCGCGTGAACACGGACGATCCGGACGCGCCCCTCGAATACGACCACGCCATCGCCCTGCCGGGCAATCACTCCAAGTTTACCATCCGCCGCGATGAAAAGACGGGACTGTACTTCGCGATCATCTCCCGCATCCTGAACGAGGCGTGCATCGGGAACCGGAACCTGCTGTCGCTGATGGTTTCGCCGGACCTGGAGGCGTGGACGCTGGCGTGCGACCTCATAGACCGGCGGGACGAGGACCCGAAGACCACGGGTTTCCAGTATGTCGACTGGATGATCGAGGGAGACGACCTGATCTACCTGTGCCGTACAGCCATCAACCAGCCGCACAATTTCCACGACGCCAACTACCAGACCTTCCACCGGCTGAAGGGCTTCCGCAGCCTGCTCCGGTGATGGCGGGCCATCCGCCAAAAAGAAGCGGGGTCGGCCGGCTTCTTCATGCGCTTCGGCGCTTCGCGGCAAGGATAAAGCATAAAGAACCGCCCGTGGGACGCGCGCGTCCCATGGGCGGTGGTGTTGTTATGGGGGTTCAGTATTTCCCGGCCTTCTTCACCGCCTCGATGATGGCGGCCATGTTTTCGAGGGGCACGGAATTCGGAATGGAGTGATCCGAGGAGAAGATGTAGCCGCCGTTTTCCTTGAGGATGGGCACGACGCGCTCGATTTCGCCGACGATGGCGTCGCGGTGATCCCACAGCACCGCGTTCACGCCGCCGTGCAGCACCAGCCTGTCGCCGTATTTCCGCTTCAGCGCCACCGGATCCATGCCGGCCTTGACCTCAAGCGGGTTCAGGCAGTCTATTCCGATGTCCATGAGGTCGTCCACCCGGGTCATCACGTCGCCGCAGGAATGCAGGTGAGCGTATATGCCCTTGCTGTGGGCCCAGTCCACGGCGCGCTTGTGCACGGGCTTGAGCAGCTCGCGGTACATCTCGTTGGAGAAAAACGTGGTGCCCTTGTAGCCCATGTCGTCCGGCCAGTAGATGGCGTCGAAGCGGTAGCCCGCGTCCAGCACCCGCTCGAACAGCGAAATGCAGCGGTCGAGGTAGGTGTTGAACATGTCCACCACCCATTCGGGCTCCTCGTACATGGCCACCAGCACGGTTTCCGTGCCGGCCATCCAGGAATGCGTCACGTCGAAGCCGAACCAGAAGCCGGCTTCCAGCCAGCGGCCTTCGGCGATCCAGCGGTCGTAATTGTCCTTCAGGGTTTTCCAGGGGATGCGGTCGTCATCCAGCGTCATGCGGGCCTTGGCTTCCGCCCAGGCCTCGGGCGTGGTCACTTTGTAATCCAGGAATTCCGGCGTGGAATCCAGCGTTTTGAAATTTTTCAGCGTCACGCCCCACTTGGTGGTGACGATCTGGTAGCGGTCCGTGTCCTCCAGCACCTTCTCCTCGTAGCGGGGCGTTATGTCCACGCCGATGGTCTCCACCTTGTCCACGCCGAAGTAGTCCCGCCAGTCGACGCCTTCCGGCATACCTTCCGCGCGCCAGCGGCGCAGCGTGCCGGCCCAGGGGGAATCGATGATGGGAACGCGGTCCGCGTCCCTGTGTTCATACATGCGCTGAAAGCGCTCTCGGCTTGTCATGGCTCATTCCTCCGGGAAGAACATCTGATCCATGTAGTGTTCGTTGAATTTCGGGTTGCCGCCCAGGTCGACGTGCCGCGCCAGCGCCGCGATGCCGCGCGTCCGCTCCTGTTCGGGCATATCCAGCAGCAGGCGGGCCGCGCCGGCGAGCGCGGCGTTGCCCAGCACCTTCGCGCGCCCGGCCAGGGAGGCGGGAAACAGTCCGATCGCCGCCGCGCTGCCCACGTCCAGGTGGCTGCCAAAGCCGCCGGCGATGTACAGCGTGCGCACGTCGTCTTCGCTCACACCGGCCGATTCCAGCAGCGTTTCGATGCCCGCCGCGATGGCGGCCTTGGCCAGCTGCACCGCGCGGATGTCCTTCGGCAGCAGCGCTACGCCGTTTGAGAGCGGCAGGTCGTCGTCATCCATCGCGCCGGTCTCGTCCACCAGCCCCAGCTTCAGGGCGGCGGACACGGCGTCGATCAGTCCCGAGCCGCAAATGCCCACCGCCGGCGCGTCGCCGATGGTGTGAACCCTGATCGCGCCGTCTTCCACCCACACGCGGTCGATCGCGCCGCGCACGCTGCCGCAGCCGCAGGAAATGCCCGCGCCTTCGAAGGCCGGCCCCGCGGCGGTGGAAGTGACATGCAGCACGCCGTCCTTCCACAGCGCCAGCTCGCCGTTGGTGCCCGCGTCGCACAGCAGCGAAACCTCGCCCGATTCGCATTGGCCCGCGGCCAGCACCGCGCAGGTGATATCCGCCCCCACGAAGGCGTGCATGCACCGCGGCAGGTAAACGGTCTTTCCGCCCAGCGGCAGCGTCTCATCGAACAGGCAGTCCGCGCTGAAGGGCGCGTGGGAGAGCGCTTCCGGGCTGCGGCCGGTGAGCAGGTAGAGCATGGTGGTGTTGCCGGTAACGACCAGGCTCGCCACATCCTCCGGGGCCGCGCCGGCCCGGGCGCAGGCTTCCTGAAGCAGCGCCCGCACGGCGCCGGTCACCTGACCCCGCATTTCTTCCAGGCGGCCGCCCAGCGCCGCCCCGATGCGGCCCATGACGTCCGCCGCCACCGCGGTCTGCGGATTGAGCATGCCCGCTTCGCCGAGCGCGGCGCCGGTGCGCAGGTCGTAGAGCGCCAGCGCCAGGGTGGTCGTGCCGATATCCACCGCCGCGCCGAGGTCGCCCGGCATCGGCGCGACCGGTTTCACGGCCCGCGCGCCGCCCGCGATCTGTTCCATGGCCCGCGCCTCGGGCAGCGTGACTTCCGCGTCGCCCAGCAGCATCGCCTGGCAGGAGAGCCGCGTGCCGGCCTTCCGCTCCTCAGCGGTAGGCGGCGATACGGCGCCCTTCAGCTGAACGGCGCATTTGCCGCACACGCCGCGCCCGCCGCAGGGGTGGGGTATAACAAAACCGCTTTCTGCGAGAACGTCGGAAAGCGGGCGGGGGGGATTGAAGGTATGGGCGAACCGTTCGCCGCTGCGCAGGATTGTCAGCTCAGCCATTGTCGGCCTCCCGAAACAGCACCATGCCAAAATAGGTAACGGTATTCGCGCCGTTGATGTATTTCAACGGCGTTTTTCTGGATGTGTTGTATACGTCCATGCCGCATCCCTCCAGCGAAGCCAGAGCCCGGTCGGGATGTCGGCACGGTTCGTTTGTGATCTTGCCGCAGGTTTCGCACAGGCCGCAGCCGCCGGCGGAAAGATGCCAGGCGTCTCCGCCCAGCACGGGCCCCAGCGCGTCGATCAGGCGCTGGCCCACGCGGACGAAGTCCTTTTTTGCCGCGGCCATACCCTCGATGTCGAAGCTGTCTTCCAGGGGACTGATGAGCTGATAAAGGAGCCCCCGGCTGTAACTGCGGATGCGCGCCATCAGCTCATCGACAGGGCCTACGTCAGGCGGGCAGGTGTAGCAGCGTCCGTATTCGCCGCAGCTGTTGGCCTCACACATGGCGCGGAACTGCGCGCTCAGCACGATGCTCTCCTGCCCGATGACGACGGCCTTGGTCGCTCCGCAATCCAGCGCGATCTGAACGAGCTGTTCATCGCTCATGCGGATATCCTCCCGCTGTCAGGCGCTCATTTCCGAGCAGAACTCCATGGCCTTGTCCGCCGCGGAGGCTGCGTCGGGCGTATAGGCGTCCGCGCCGATCTGGCGGCAGTAGTCTTCCGTCACAGGGGCGCCGCCGATCATGATCTTCACCTGGTCGCGGATGCCGGCCGCCTCGGCCGCCTTCACCACGTCCGCCATGACGCCCATGGTGGTGGTGAGCAGCGCGGAGCAGGCGATGATCTGGCAGTTCTGGTCCTTCGCGGTGTTCACAAAGGTCTCGGGCGACACGTCGGTGCCCAGGTCGATGACCTCAAGGCCTTTGCCCTCCAGCATCATTTTGACGAGGTTCTTGCCGATGTCGTGCAGGTCGCCCTGAACGGTGCCGATGCACACCTTGCCGCTGGCCTTTACGCCCTCAGCCACCAGCAGGGGCTTGAGCAGCTGGGAACCCTTGTTCATGGCGCGGGCAGCCACAAGGACTTCGGGCACGAACACTTCGTTGTTCTTGAATTTCTCGCCGATGACGTTCATGCCGTCGACCAGGCCCTCCTCCAGGATGGTCTGGGCGGGAATGCCCTCGTCGATGGCCTGCTGAACCAGGGCCGCCACGTCCTTGGCCTTGCCAGCCTGCAGTTTAAGGGAAATCTCCTCAAGAATCATGTCGGATACCTCCTGTTTTCGTAGTGCGATGCTACCGGAACGCAGCGGTTTGCCGCCGCGCTTTCACCCAAACGAAGGGGCGGAAAAATACCTGTCCTGATTGTACACTTTTCCGGCCTGTAAGTCAATCGTTTTCATTGAGGATGAGCATGTTTTTCACAATTGACTTGACATTATGGACATGTTATACTGACGGTGCGCAGATTCTGTAAGGGAGGGAAGGACATCGTGTGGAGAGATGATATCGTTCTTCTGGATGGCGCCGTGGGAACCAGCCTGTGGGAAAAGGCTGCCGACCGGGTGGCTGTCTGGCGCTACAACATCGAAAATCCCGCCATCGTGAAGGAACTGGCGGCCGAGTATCTTGATGCCGGTTCCCGCATCATTCTGGCGAATACCTTCGGCGCCAACCGCTATGCCGTGGGCAAGACGGATTACTCCGTTCAGGAAATCGTTTCCACGGGCGTGCGCCTGGCCCGCGAGACGATCGGCGACCGGGCGAAGGTGGCGCTGGCCGTGGGGCCGCTGCCGCTGCTGATGGAGCCCTACGGCGACCTGACAGAAGAGGACGCCTACGCGGCGTTCGACGAACAGATCTCCGCCGGCGCGGCCGAAAAGCCGGACGTCATCGTGCTGCAGACATTCATGGACGCGGACATGATGCACATCGCCGCCGAGGCGGCCGCCAAACACAACCTGCCCATCTTCTCCATGCTGACCTTCACCGAGGTCGGCAAGACCATCATGGGCCATTCGGTGGAGCGCTTCGTGGACACCATGAAGGACATCCCCCTCGCCGGCATCGGCATCAACTGCTCGCTGGGGCCGGACAAGGCCGTGCCCGTCATTGCCTCGTTCCGCAAGTATACCGACCTGCCGCTCGTGTTCAAGCCCAACGCCGGCAAGCCCATCCTGCAGGATGGCGAAGAGAAAGTGCAGTACGACGTGGACACGTTCGTGGAGGACATCCTGCCCGCGCTGGATTTCGACGTGAAATACATCGGCGGCTGCTGCGGGAGCAACGCCTCGTATGTCCGCGCCCTGAGGAAGCGGATTTTCGGCGAATAAGCCCTGCGGGATAAAAGGGAGGCGGAAGGAATGAATCATAGGGAACGGGTCAGGGCGGTCATGCACTATGAGAGCTATGACCGGCTGCCGTGCGTGGCCTTCGGCTACTGGACGGAGACGCTGGACAAATGGGCCGCGGAGGGCCATGTGCGCCGCGAGACCGCCGAGCTGTACAAATCCACAGGGGACAACGGCCCCGCCGACCGCGAGGTGATGGATCAGCTGGGCTTCGACTTCAGCTGGCAGAGCTGCGTGAGCGGCAACAACGCGCTGTTTCCCGGCTTCGAGCACAAAGTGCTGAAGGTGGAGCCGGACGGCTCCCAGGTGATACAGGACGGCAACGGGCATCTGGTGCGGATCAAGCCGGGGCTGGACAGCATTCCCGGCGAGCTGGGCACCCTGCTCACCGGCCGCGAGGCGTGGGAAAAGGAATACCTGCCCCGGCTGCAGTACAGCGACGACCGCATTCCCCGCGCCGAGTTTGAGAGGCTGGCGGAGGAATCAAAGACGCGGGAATACCCGCTATGGCTGCACTGCGGCAGCCTGTACGGCAAAATCCGCGACATGCTGGGCGTGGTGGAGCTATCCTACCTGCAGATGGACGACGAAGATTTATATAAGGAAATCATCGACACGATGGCCGGCCTGGCGCTCAGGGTGGCGGAGGAGACGCTGAAATTCGGCATCGCCTTCGACGGCGCGCATTTCTGGGAAGACATCTGCTTCAAGAACGGGCCTTTGGTGAATCCCGCGGTGTTCGCGGAGTTTGTCGGCCCGCACTACCGGGAGTTTGCGGATCTGCTGGCGCGCTACGGCATCGACCAGATCTCGCTGGACTGCGACGGCTGCATCGACAAGCTGGTGCCCATCTGGCTGGAAAACGGCGTGAACACCATGTTCCCCATCGAAGTGGGCACGTGGAACGCCTCCATCGCGCCCTGGCGCGAGAAGTACGGCCGGGCGCTCAAGGGCGTGGGCGGCATGGACAAGCGCGTGTTCGCGCAGGACAGGGCTGCCGTGGAGGCGGAAATCGAGCGCCTGAAGCCGTTGGTCGATTTGGGCGGCTACATACCGTGCCCGGACCATCGCATCCCGCCGGATGCCAAATACGAGCTGGTGGCGTACTACTGCGAACTGTTCAGGAAGGCGTTCTGACCGGCCCCGCGCTCACAGGAAGCTGCTTACAAAAATTTCGATGCCGATCAGCAGCAGGATGACGCCGCCCAGGATGGAGGCCTTGCCGGCCAGCCTGGTGCCCATTTTGCGGCCGATCAGCACGCCGCCCACGCAGATGACGAAGGTGGTCACGGCAATGATGACGGAGGCGGCCAGCGCGCTGCGCCAGCCGTATTCAGCGATGGTGAACCCCACGGAGAGCGCGTCGATGGAGGTGGCCACGGCCTGGGCGAGCAGGGCGCTGTGGCTGAGGTTTTTTGCCTCTTCATCCGCTTCATTCCGGGGCCGCAGTCCCTCCAGCAGCATCTTGCCGCCGATCCATCCCAGCAGCCCCAGCGCGATCCACGGGATGAACTTCTGGAACGCGGTGAAATACTGTAGGATGGTGTGCACGCATGTCCAGCCCAGCATGGGCATGAGAAACTGGAAGAAGCCGAAAGCGCCGGCAATGCGCACGACGCCGCGCCGCGTCATGGCCGGATTGTTCAGGCCGTTGGCCAGAGACACGGAAAACGCGTCCATGGCCAGGCCGACGCCCAGCAGGATGTTGCCGAAAAAGAAGCTGAGGCTCAGGTTCATGGTGTTTCCTCCCATGCGTATCAGTATAAAATGAAAGACATGGTTCAAAACCATGTCCGGAGCTGTCGGGAGCAGGCGTGCATGCATGGCTTGAAAAGCGTGCATGAGTCTCGCAAATTAAAGTAAGCCAGGCCATGGGCCAGCGTGTTGGCGTTACTGTGCGCTCGGCACCTGCTACTCCCTCACATACGACGGCATCATACCACGTGGGAAGGCGGTTAGTCAATGATAATAACCTCCTTTCCGGGCCTTTTCCGATGAGGCGCCGTCATTCCGAACGACGATATGGCGCGCCGGCGTCACGAGCCGGGGCGAGAGGAGTCCGCTTTGAAAAGAATTCTCTGCCTGCTGATCCTGATCGCCGCCCTGCCCTGGGCCGCCGCGGCCGGAGGCGCGCCTGCCCTGCTGGAGGGGGAGAGCCTGCTCGTCGCGTTGGAAGGCTTTGAAAGCGCCGAGGGCGAGGCTGTGCTGCTCGTGGCCTGCCGGAACGATTCGGACGAGGAGGTCACGCTTACGCTGATTGAGCCGGAGGTCAACGGCGAGCCGGCCGGCTTCCGCTATGGCTGGGGCGGCGACGAGCTGACCCTGCCGGCGCGCGCCGATTCATCGGCGGAGATCGTGCTGCAGCCGGACAGCGCGCGCGAGGTTCCGCAGCGGGTGAGCCTGCGCTTTGTGATGGACGGGAGGATATCCTCCCGCGGGACGGTCGATTCACAGGAGGACCTGCGCGTCGAAACGGCGTCTTTCGAGTTGGGCGCGCAGGAGCCGCAGATGCTCGAGACGGCCGTTTCCGCCCCAGCGGACGCAGACGGATACCGCCGCGTGTACAGCGACAGCGCGCCCGGGCGGGACGCGCCGCTGGAATACGCGCGGGCGCTCATCTGCCTGCGCGCCGCGGAGGATGGCGGCGGGCTGCTGACCCACCTGTGCACGGTGGAGGCGGTCGTGGACGAGGAGGGCACGGCGTCCGCGTCCTACAGCGGACTGGCGCTGGCGCTGGACGGAGACGGCGCCTTTCCGCTGCGCACATTCGAGCACGCGGACGGGACGGCGTTCGCCGACGCGGGCCCCCTGGAGCTTTCCGGCCCCGGCGTATTCTACGCCGTGATGGACTTCTCTCTGCTGCGGACTGAGGCGGGCTGGGCGACTTCGAACGCGCTTGTCGAATCGAGCGAGCTGGGCGGCCCCTGCAGTGTCGTACCCTGCGCCCTGTTTGACAGCGTCCAGTGCGCGCGCGACATATGGCGGCCGGTCCTCGAAGGCGGAGAGGCCGACCTGGCGCTGGAGGGGAACGCCTCATGGCGCGCCGGGGCCGGGCAGCCGCTGCGGCTCGGATTGGTTCCCGCGGAGGAGCTGGGCGAAATTGCGGTATGCTTTGAATACTGCTATGCCGACGGCCACGCCGTCATCCATTTGCCGGCAGGCGCAGAAGAATTGCCTGATGTGCCTGCAGGGCCTTGATTTTCGGTTCTGTTTCTGCTATAATAATCCAGTCATCACAAAGGAATAATGGTAAGGAGGCTTCATCATGAAAAAGATTCTGTCCCTGATCCTGGTTCTTCTGCTGGCCGCTATGGCGTTCACTGCCCTGGCCGATGACTCCATTACTGCCGGAGATATTGAAACGAGCATCCCCGAGACGTCCAAGATCGAGATCAACCCCAAGGACGATTCCGCCTTCGGCGACGCCGGCGATGTCGTCACTGTGGACGGCAACACCTATACCGTCGTTGCCGGCAACCTGACCTACACCCTGAATGTCGATCCTTCCCTGGGCCTGATCGTGCTCACGCAGGACTATTTCACCTCCATGGGCAGCGCCTGGCAGCTGGGCATCGATATGGACGCTTTCGTCCAGGCATGCACCAGCGACGGCACCCACATCTGGGCTTACAGCCAGTATACCGGCGCGATGATCTCCATCCGCTCCTGGGGCATGGCCGACAGGGCTTCCGCCATCGTCGGCGACCTCAGCACAGCCTCCGAGGATTATCAGTCCGCTTATCTGCAGGCTTTCGCCACCGCCAACGACCTGAAGGCGAACGGCCTGATCGTCGCCGGCTCCACCACCTGGATGCAGTTTGAGGACACCATCCTGATCACCGTCGCGGGCGGCGAATACGTCATCGTGAACTGGACGAGCGACGAGCCCATGGCCGAGGATGACCTTGCCGACCTGACCGACTACCTTGCCGGCCTGACCATCACCGGCTGACCGATTGACTGACAGAGACTCCTGCCCTGCGGATTCGCGGGGCAGGAGTTTTGCAAAGGCCGTTTCCGGCCAGAACATTCATGCAGGGGAGTTGCAGAACATGAAGAAATCACGCGCGGTTTCCCTCCTCAGCCTGACGCTGGCGCTGCTGCTGGCGCTGGGCTGCGCGGGCCCGGCCCACGCGGAAGGAACGAAGAAGAACACGATTATGATCTACATGTGCGGCGCTGATCTGGAAAGCAGCAACGGCCAGGCAACAAGCGCCATCTCCGACATCCTGGCCTCCCGCTTCAACAGGGACGAGATCAATGTCGTGCTGCTGCTGGGCGGCTGCAAGCGCTGGTCCCAGGGCTATCCCTCAGATAAGCTGACGATCCTCGAGATCGGCGGGCGCAGGCCGGTGACGGTCGACACCCTGCCCCTGACCAGCATGGGCGATCCGGACACGCTGTCGTCCTTCCTCACTTTCTGCCACGACAATTATCCGGCGGAGCGCTTCGACCTGGTGATGTGGGACCACGGCGGCGGCCCGAACCTGGGCGTGTGCGTCGACGTGCAGTTCGACTCGGACTGGCTCAGCTTGCACGAGCTGGTTGCCGCGCTCAGAAACAGCCCCTTCGCCGACAAGGGCCTGGGCATGATCGCCTTCAACGCCTGCCTCATGGGCTCCGCCGAGGTCAGCGCCATGGTCGCGCCTTTCGCGCACTACATGGTCGCCACGGAGGACAGCATGTTTGGCCTCACCTATGACTGGCTGGCCGGCCTGGAGGAGGATCCCACCGCGATGGAGACCGCCGTCCGCGTGGTTGATTCCTCGTTCGCCATGAACGCGGCCACCATCGAGCGCCAGCACGCTTCCCTCATCAACTCGTTCGCCGCGATCGACCTGTCCAAAACGGATGCGCTGGTCGGAGCTGTGGACAGCTTCTTCGCCAACATGGAAGCCGGCCTGAGCGAGACCACCTTCACCGCCATGTCCACGCTGCGCCGCGACGCCACCACCTTCGGCGTGGGCGAGAGCGGCGGCAACAGCGACTACGACCTGGTCGACCTGGGCGACCTGGTGAAACGCAACCACGATGTGGCTCCGGCCGAGGCTGAGGCGCTCGAAGCGGCCATTCAGGAGGCGGTAGTCTACCGCCGCAGCGCGCAGGAGAGCTGCAGCGGCATGACGGTGTACCATCCTTATCAGAACAAGATGAAGTTTTCCGAGCGCATCGGCGTGTATAACACGCTGGACTTCTCCGGCAATTACACCGCCTACATCCAGAATTTCGCGGCCATCCTGACGGATACCCCCCTTGCCCAGTGGACGGAGCTGTACACCGGCGTGCCGGACGCCAACAAGGACAACCGCACGCTGTTCACGCTGAAGCTGAACGAGGAGCAGGCCGCGCAGTACGGCGATTCCGCGCTGGACGTGCTGCTCATGAACGAGGACGGCTCTTATTCCTTCACCTTCGCGAACAACAAAACCGCCTATGACGACGGCGCGCTGACCGGCGAGTTTTCCGGCACGGCGCTGTACGCGGTGGCGGAGGACGGCACCCGCCTGTCTCCGGAGCTGGAATACCAGCTGACGCCCGGCGGCATTTACAGGATCCCCGCCGTGCTTCACGCCGCCGGCAAGGATGGCCGGGATGACATGACCCATACCGCGCTCATCGCCTGCGAACTTGATCCCGCCACGAAGCAGCTCTCCCCGGGCGGCGTTCAGGTGTGGGACGAGGCCAGCGGCGGCTACACCTCCGTGTTCGGCACCAGCTTTGCCGATTACGACGACATCCTCGTCGACATGACCGCCCGCAGCGAGACCCGCAACGAACGCGGGGAGCTGCTGCCCTTCGCCGAGTGGGAGGTCGTTTCCACCAGCCAGTGGAGCGCGCCCATCGACGGCAGCTGGGGCTTCGCGCTGGTCAACGACACGCTGGACACCGAGCAGCTTTACGCCACTTTCCAGGTGACCGACAGTCAGAACAACGTTTACAGCAGCGAACCGCGCGTGGTGAAGACGAAGCGGGCGGACGCCGGCGAGGTGTACGTGGCCTATGACGACGCCGACCTGGTGCTCATCGAGAGCATGACCTGCTCACCCGTCGCGGAGGGTGTCATGCTGACCGGCAGCCTGACCAGCCTTGCGGAGCAGGAGATCATCGTCACGCTGGAAAATCTGGTCGTGAACGGCGTCGAGACCGGCCTGAGCGCCGAAGTGTTCGGCACGGGCGACAACTGGGGCCTGCTCAACGGCGAGACGCAGCCGCTTTTCGTAAACATCGGCGCAGACCTGCTGGCGGGCTTCGAGGCCGTCACCGACGTTGCGTTTGACCTGACTGTGTCCGACGCGGAGAGCGAAGAGGTCGTGGGCGTGATCCCCGTCGAAATGACGCTGAACCTGGCCCTTTGACCGCACGACAGACTGGGCGCATTCCCATAGGAATGCGCCCTTTGCCTGTCGAAAAGCGCCTTTTTCAACAGCCCAAAGGCCGGTTTTCTGACTCGCGTATTTTCGGGCGAAAACCGGAGCGGAACAGGAGGATGTTTTATATGGAAACAGGCGTCCAGATTTCCAGCCTGAAGCCCCTGCTGCTGACCGAAGAGCAGGTGCGCGGGGCCTTCCGGAAGGTCGCGGCCATGGGCTGCGAGGCGGTGCAGCTGCAGTGGATCGATCCCTCGGTGCCGGCGGAAGCCGTCGCGGCGGCGCTGGACGAGGCGGGACTGCGTTCTGTCTCCGTGCAGGATTTTTATGAAAGCGTGCGCGCTGACCGGGAATACTATATCCGACTGAACGGGCTGACCGGCGGGAAATGGCTTTGCGTGAGCCGCGTGCCGGACCGGCTGAAATCCCGCCCGGGCTTGGATGAATACGTGCGCGAGCTGCGCGCGCTTGCGGCCGAGCTGGCCGGGCAAGGCCAGGCGCTCTGCTTCCATCCCGTCGCCGCGGATTACGCGCCTATCGGCGGCCTGTGCCCGGTGGACTACTTGCTGGAGCAGCTGCCGGAGATGGCCTGCTGCCTCGACCTGTATCACCTGAACAAAACGGGCGCCTCCATGCCCGAATGGATCCGGGCGCATGCCGACCGCATCTGCATGCTGCATTTCAAGGACGCGAAGGGCGGCCGCCTCGTGCCCGCCGGGCAGGGCGACACGGACTGGCGCGGCGTCGCGCAGGCCTGCCTTGAGGCGCGGATTCCCCTGGCCTTCGTGGAACAGGAGACATGGGAAGGGGATCCCTTCGAGTGCCTGCAGGCCGCGCTTGATTGGCTCAACGGGCAGATTGCCGCCTGCTGACGCTGCCGCGGGAATATGATGAGATACGGTTAAATGATGGTATATAAAATATTTTTTTAACAAGATAATGATATATTATAGCTGGAAACAGGATTTATCCGCAGGGTACTTACAGATCTGAAACGGCTGGTGATGAGATGAACATTTCCGATGTGATCGCGCTGCTGAGCGGCATAGCGCTCTTCCTGTTTGGCATGAGCCTCATGGGCGACGGCCTCAAGAGCGTATCCGGCAACAAGCTGGAGCCCATCCTGTACCGCCTGTCCAATACGCTGCCGCGAGGCGTCCTGCTGGGCACGGGCGTCACGGCCATGATCCAGTCCTCCTGTGCCACGGCCGTGATGACCGTTGGTTTCGTCAATTCCGGCATGATGAAGGTGCGGCAGGCCATCAGCGTGATTCTCGGCGCGATCCTCGGTACCAGCATCACAGGCTGGGTGATCTGCCTGAGTTACCTCGAAGGTGCCGGCAGCATGGCGGAGCTGGCTTCGACCGCGACGCTGACCGGACTGGTCGCCGTGGTTGGCATCTCGCTGCGCATGTTCGCCAAAAAGCCCGCCGCCCGGCATGTGGGCGACATCATGATGGGCTTTTCCGTGCTGATGTTTGGCATGAGCGCCATGAGCGGCTCGGTGCGCGGCCTGGGCGACGCGCCGTGGTTCAGGACGATGCTGACGGGCATGTCGCATCCGCTGGCAGGCATTCTGGTCGGCGCGCTGTTTACGGCGCTGCTGCAGTCCGCCTCGGCGGCGGTCGGTATTGTGCAGGCCCTGTCCATGACGGGAGCCATCACCTTCAGTGCGGCGCTGCCGCTGCTGATGGGCATTGCGGTGGGCGCCTCCGCGCCGGTGCTGTTTTCCGCCATCGGCGCGAACCTGGACGGTCGCCGCACGGCGCTGGTGTATCCCGTGGCCACCGGCTTCGGCGTGCTCCTCACGGCGGTGGTGTTCTATATCGCCAACGCCACGGTGCATTTCAGCTTCATGGACACGGTGATGAATCCCTACTCTATGGCGCTGGTGAACACCGTGCTGCGCCTCATCATCACGATTGTGCTGCTGCCGATGACGGGTGTGATCGAAACCATCTCGCGCCTGCTGATCCCGGGCGGCAAGTCGGACGAGGAAACCGATCCCGGCATCCGGCTGGAAGAGCGCTTCATCGCTTATCCGGCGCTGGCCATCGAGCAGAGCCGCCTCACCATCAACGAGATGGCGGAGAACGCCGAGAAGGCCATCATCCAGGGCCTCAACCTGCTGAGCGACTACAGCGACGCGGGTTTCGCGGAGGTCAAGAAGCTGGAAAACATCGTGGACAAATACGAGGACAGCCTGGGCACCTATCTCGTGAAGCTGACTGGCCGCGAGATGACCAAGCGGCAGAACGACGACGTTTCCGAGTATCTGCACACGCTTTCCGATTTCGAGCGCATCTCCGACCACGCGCTGAACCTGGCGGGCAGCGCGCAGGAGCTCAAGGAGAAGGGCGTCTCCTTCTCTGCGGCGGCGGCCCATGAGCTGGATGTGCTGTGCGCGGCGGTCAGCCAGGTGGTAAGCATGACGGCGACGGCTTTCCGCGACCGCGACCTGGCGCTGGCCGGGCGCGTTGAGCCGCTTGAAGCGTTCATCGACGACCTGTGTGACAGGATCAAGCTCAACCACGTGGAGCGGCTGCAGCGCGGCCTGTGCACCATTCACCAGGGCTTTGTGTTCAACGACATCGTGACCAACTGCGAACGCGTGTCGGATCACTGCTCAAACATCGCCGTGGCCATGATCGAGCTCTCGGGCGATGAATTCCAGACTCATGAGTACCTGAACACCCTGCGCGAGACCGAGAGCGACCGCTTCAAGGAAGCCTATGAGGAGTATTCGAAGCACTTCGCCATCGACAAGGAATGACATTTCCCCGGTACCCAACGCGTGCATTATGATGAAAAACGGCCCCGGACGTTTAACGTCCGGGGCCGCTGGCGTTTTGGGAATCAGCCGATGACCCGGTACTGCAGCGCGTAGTCCGAGAACAGCAGCCGCTGGAAATCGGCGTCGGCGCGGCCGTCGATCAGCTCCGGCGCCAGGCCCATCTGGGTCTTCATCTGGGAGATGGCGTTGGTGAGCATCGGGCCGAACTCGCCGTCCGTATTGGCTTCGGTGTTGCGCAGGTAGCCCAGCTCGATGAAGCGCAGCTGCATGTTCAGCACGTCTTCGCCGACGGCGCCTTCTTCCAGATCAACGTATTCAACGTAAGGGCGGGCGTCCGCGGCGAACAGCCTGCGCTGCAGTTCCACATTGGCCACGCCGTCCTCGGTCTGCGCGATCTGATACTGGAAGGCCTGAACAGCCCTTACCGTCTTTTCGCCGTATTGGCCGTCCGCCGTGGCGGAGAGCCAGCCCAGCTCGATCAGCCGCTGCTGCAGCCGGCGCACACCTTCTCCGGTGCTGCCCGGCGTGAGCACGGTGAGCTCGCCGGAATCGACGGGCGTGGAGGGCGTGGAGGGGACGGAGGCTTGGCCGTAGGCCGGAGCGCTGGGGGAATAGAGCAGCGCGAGCAGCGCGCTGGAGGCAATGCCGTCCACGGGATAGCCCACGGCGGCCTGGAAGAGCTCGACGGCGGCGGTGGTCTTGGAGAGGTAATTGCCGCCGATGTTGCCGTCGAAGTAGCCCAGCTCCTGCAGACGGCGCTGCATGGCTTTCACCAGTTCGCCGGTGTCGCCGGGCTGCAGGGCCTGGTAGCCGCTGTCGCCGGACGTGCTCGCGGGGGGATTGGTCACGACGGGCGCGGTGTAGACCGGCGCGTCGTTGGAATAGAGGAACTGCTGCGTGAGGCTGTCGGCCGATCCGGTGCTTTCCAGCCCGGCGGCGGCCTGGAAGGCGGCGATGGCGTTGCGCGTGTTGTTGCCGAAGTCGCCGTCCGCGCTGCCGGAGAGCCAGCCGAGGGCGATCAGCCGCTGCTGCAGCTGGAGCACGGCGGCGCCGGAGGAGCCCTTGCTCAGCGTGATGTAGCCGCCCTGCTCGGCGCTGTAATAAGGCGCGTTGGCGCTGTAGAGCACGGAGAGCAGTTCGCCGGTGGCGACGCCGTCCTGGTTGTAGCCCAGCGCGGCCTGGAAGAGCCTCACTGCCTCGGTGGTGAGTTCCTTGTAGTTGCCGCCGACATTGCCGGTGAAATAGCCCAGTTCCTTCAGGCGCGCCTGCATGTTGGCCACCTGCTGGCCGGAATCGCCGGGCCGCAGGGTCTGGTAGCCGGTCTGGGCGGGCACGCTGGTGGGAATGGTGGTGGGAATGACCGTCGCTACAGGCGCATAGGGCGCGTTGGCGCTGTAGAGCAGGTTCAGCGTTTCGATATTGGCCGAGCCGGTGGCGTTCAGCCCGGCGGCGGCCTGGAAGGCGCGCACGGCCTTCTGCGTGTTGCCGCCGTAGTCGCCGTCCGCCTTGCCGGAGAGCCAGCCCAGCTCGATCAGCCGGGCCTGCAGCGTGGATACCTGGTTGCCGCTGTCGCCCTTTTCGAGCGCGGTGTAGCCGGCCCCCGTGCCGGCGTAGTACGGCGCGGAGGAAGAGAAGATGATCTCCTGCAGCTCCGCCGTCGCGATGCCGGTCTGCTCGCGGTTGAGCGCGGCCTCGAACAGCTTCACCGCCGCGGTGGTCTTCGTGAGATAATTGCCGCCGATCTGGCCGTTGAAGAAGCCCAGCTCCTTCAGGCGGGTCTGCAGGCGCTTCACGGCGTCGCCCGTGTCGCCGGCCTGCAGCAGCGTGTACTGGGAGGAGGCGGGGGCGGGCGCGAGCGTGGAAGAAGGCGCGGCAGGCGCCTGCTGCGCGTTATAGGGCGCCACGGCGGAGAACAGGATGGTTTGCAGCTCAACGCTGGCCGTGCCGTCCTGCTCAAAGCCCACAGCGGCCTGGAACAGCCGCACCGCGTTCACGGTCTGGTTGCCGTATACGCCGTCGGCAAAGCCGCTGGCCCAGCCCAGCGCGATGAGGCGCTTCTGCAGGTTGACCACTTCATCGCCCCGGCTGCCGTAGGACAGCGTGACGTATCCGCTTACGGTGGGGGCGGGCGTCGGAGTGGAGGCGGTATAGTTGGCCGGGGCGTTGTCGGCGTACAGCCGCGCCAGGGTCGCGGCGTCGGCCGTGCCGGTTGGGGTCAGGCCGGCGGCTGCCTGGAACGCGCGCACGGCTTCAACGGTTTGCGCGTAGTAGTTGCCGGTGGCGGTGGCGTTGAAGTAGCCCAGCTCCTTGAGCCGGTGCTGCATCTGCTGAACGGCCAGACTGTTTTTCATGCCGTAGCTGAGATCCGGATAACCGGAGTTGTTGCTGCTGTTGGGAACGGCGGTGGGAATGGCCGTGGGCGCGACGGTGACGCGCGCCGTGGGCGCCGCAGTGGCGAGGGCGCGGGGCGCGTCGTAGGCGTAGAGCCTTTCCTGCAGCGCGGAGGACGCCACGCCGCTCTGCGTCAGCCCGATACGGGCCTGGAAGGCCTTCACGGCGGCTTCGGTCTGGCCGCCGAACTGGCCGTCGGCCTGGCCGGAAAGGTAGCCCAGCTCCTGCAGGCGGCGCTGCAGCGTGAGCACGTCGTCGCCGGAATCGCCGCGCACCAGCGTGGGATAGGAAGCGACGCTGGTTACGCCGTCGCTGCGCTCGGGAATGGGCGTGGCCGCACTGGGCGAATACACCGGCGCGTTGGCGGAGAACAGCCTTTCCTGCAGCGATACGTTGGCGATGCCGGTCTGCGAGATGCCCAGCGCTTTCTGGAACAGTTTCACGGCATTCTGCGTCTGCGTGCCGTAGCGGCCGTCCGCGGTGCCGTAGAGGTAGCCCAGCTCGATCAGGCGGTTTTGCAGGCGCAGCACGTCTTCGTTCTCGTCGCCCGGCTCCAGGCGGACGTAGGCGCGCGTGGTCGCGGCGGGCGTCGGCGTGGGGGCATAGGTAGGCGTGGGAATAGGCGTCGTCGCGGCTGTGGGCGCGCCTTCGTTCTGCCAGTCCTGTGACACGGCGTTGATGGTTCCGCTGCCCGGTGTGGCGCTCGGCGTGGGAGTGGGGTCGGCATCCGCCAGGCTGGGATCGCGCGTTTCGAAGGGGAGGAGCGAATCCACGGAATAGCCGGAAAGCGGGTCGTCGCGGCTGTCGACGGTGCTGCCGCACCCGGACAGCGCGGCCGTCAGCAAGGCGAGCAGGCCGCACAGGATGATTTTTGCTTTATTGTTCACGTCGGTACCTCCTGACAAACGGGGATGAAATCATTTATGCTTTGCGGAGCGGGGGAATTCCATTTCACAGTCGCCATTTAAGACGGAAAAAGCGGCGGCAAGGTTGCAGGCCTGCCGCCGCTTTGGCGCACGTTTTCACTATATTTTACGCGGCGGTCCGCCGCAATGCCATCATATCTTCTCGAGCAGAGTCACTACGTCTTTCAACGCCTCGCCCAGCCGGTCGAATTCCTCCCCGGTGAGCGATTCCTTCCAGAGCGCCACGTTGCTGCCCAGCAGGGCGCGGATGGATTCCAGGCGCCTGCATCCTTCCTCCAGGATGACGATGAAGACCACGCGGCGGTCCGTCGTGCTGCGCACGCGGTCGACCAGGCCGGCGCTGACCAGCCGATCCACCAGCGGGGTGATGTTGGGCTTGGCGATGTTGAAATAATCGGAAATCTCGGAGACAGACATCGAGCCCCTGGCCTCCAGCAGCGACAGCACCTGGAAGTGGGAGAGGGGAAGGCCGTGTTCACTCTGGAACGCAGAAAAGCGGGAAAGCCGCTTCTTCAACAGAGGGACCACCTGAAATATGTTTTCCGCAATGAGCTCGATGGACTCGGGATTGCCAGCGTTTTCCATGTCGTTGATTCCCCTTCCCCGGACAGCGTCCGTCATCAATAACTATCATTATAGTGTCTTCATGAAAAAAAAGCAAGACAAAAATTGACATAAATCTGAGCAATTGAAAAAACAGAACCGCGGATTGTAAATCCGCCCTGCCCGGCAAGCCATCGCTTCTGATGAAAAATAAAGAAATGAGCCGGACGCGCCGAAAAAACGGAACAAAAAAAGGAACCGGCCTTCAGACCGGCTCCATATGGCGATGCTATCAGAGCAGCTTGCTCAGGAAATCCTGCGTGCGCTTGTTCTGTGGATTGACGAAGATATCGCCCGGCGTGCCCTGTTCCACGATGCGGCCCTCGTCCATGAACATCACGCGGTCGCTCACCTCGCGGGCGAAACCCATTTCGTGCGTGACCACTACCATGGTCATGCCCTCGCGCGCCAGGTCCTTCATGACCTGCAGCACCTCGCCCACCATCTCCGGGTCGAGCGCGGAGGTGGGCTCGTCGAAGAGCATCACTTCCGGATTCATGGCCAGCGCGCGCACGATGGCGATGCGCTGCTTCTGTCCGCCGGAGAGCTGGGAAGGGTAAGCGGCGGCTTTCTCGACGAGGCCGACGCGGTTCAGGAGCTCCATGGCGCGGGCGTTCGCCTGTTCCCTGGTCATCAGCTTGTGCTTCACGGGGGCCAGGGTGATGTTCTGCAACACCGTCTTGTGGGGAAACAGGTTGAACTGCTGGAACACCATGCCCATGCGCCGGCGCACGTGGTTGATGTCGCAGGAGGGGGAGGTGATATCCACGCCATCGAAGATGATCTGCCCGCCGGTGGGCTCCTCCAGGCGGTTGAGGCAGCGCAGGAAGGTGGACTTGCCGCTGCCGGACGGCCCGATGACCACCAGCTTTTCGCCCTGGGTGATTTCGGCGTCCACGCCGCGCAGCGCGCGCACGGCATTTTCGCCCTTGCCGAAGTGCTTTTCAAGGCCGGTGACTTTGATGAGAACGTTAGTGGTCACTGTTGCGCAGCCTCCTCTCCAGTTTGCCGACCAGCCAGCTGAAGAACACCACGAGCACGAGGTAGATCAGCGCCACGGCGATCAGCGGCATGAATGGGGAATAGGTTGCGCCGCGGATGATGTCCCCGCCCTTGGTCAGGTCCTTGATGGCCACGTAGCCGGCCACGGAAGTCTCCTTCAGCAGCACGATGAACTCGTTCGCCAGCGCGGGCAGCACGTTTTTAAGCGCCTGCGGCACCACGATGAGCCACATGGTCTGCACATAGTTGAATCCCAGGCTGCGCCCGGCTTCCGTCTGCCCGATGTCCACGGACATGATGCCGCCGCGCACCACCTCGGCCACATAGGCCGCGCTGTTCAGGCCGAAGGAGATGATGGCGATCAGCACGCTATTGCGGGAAGAGGCGAAGATGACATAGTAAAAGATCATCAGCTGGATGACCACGGGCGTGCCGCGGACGACCGTGAGGTAAAGCCGGCAGATCTTATCGAAAAAGCTCAGGATCGTCCTGCCGGGCCCGTGCCGCATGGCGTTCAGGTTCCTGTCCGCGGTGGAGCGCACGATGGCGATGACCGTGCCCAGGGCGATGCCGATGAGCACGGCGAAGAAGGTGATCTTCAGCGTGTTGAAAAGACCGGTAAGGAGGTATCGCCACCGGCTTTTTTCAACGAAATTGAGGATAAACTGGGCCTTGATGCCGTCAAACCATTCAGACAATGAAAACCCTCCATACGAATGAACAGGGAACGAACCGCGCCGTTCCCTGAACGTTCAGATTGTGCGATGCCGTGCCGCGAAGTTATTCGGCCGCTTCTTCGGCGGGAATGTACTTCTCGATGATGGCCGGGATGGTGCCGTCCTCGGTCAGGGCCTTCAGGGCCTCGTTGACCTTTTCGAGCAGCTCGGTGTTCTCCTTGGCGATGGCGATGGCGTAATCCTCGGTGACGTATTCCGTGTCCAGGATAATCAGGCCCTCGTTGGCCGCCACGAACGCCTTGGCGGGCTCGTTGTCGATGACCACGCAGTCCACCTTGTCGGTCACCAGCGCCTGCACGGCGTCCGCGCCGTTCTTATAGCGGTCCACGGTGCCCAGGCCTTCGTCTTCGATATCCCAGGTGCAGTACAGGTCGCCGGTGGTGGATTCCTGCACGCCGATGATGTGGTTCGCGCCTTCGGCGAAGAGGTCGTCCGCGGTGGTGATGGCGGAGCCTTCCTTGACGATGATCACCTGGATGCCGGTGGCGTAGGTATCGGAGAAGTTGACGGACTCCTTGCGTTCGTCGGTGACGGTCATGCCGGCCATGCCGAAGTCGATCTTGCCGGTCTGCACGGCGGTGATGATGGCGCCGAACTCCATGTCGTCAATGACCAGCGTGTAGCCCAGGTAGTCGCAGATGGCCGCGGCCACTTCGGCGTCGATGCCCACGATGGTGTCCGCGTCGTCGACGTATTCGTGATACTCATAGGGCGGGAAGTTGGCGTTGGTGCCCATGTGAAGTTCGGGCTTGTCGGCGTCCGCCAGGGCGATGCCGGACAGGCAGAACAGGGCGGCGAGAATCAGCGCGAAAATCTTTTTCATGGAAGAATCCTCCTTAAACGTTATTCATCGGATATGCTGGGATTATACGCTGTTCCCCGAAAAAAAGCAAGCAAAAACGCGATATTTAACCAAAAATGTGATTAACTATGCAGTTTGAAGTGAATATTTACACCTGCCGGGCGCCCGTGACCTTTCGCACTTGCGGAAAACGGGAAAGGACAGTATAATTAATGGGAATGGGGTCTGGCGGCAATCGGGGAGCCTGCCTTTTTCCGCGCTGGCGGCGTCGGCAGAGCTGGCGGGCAATCATCATGGCGGGAAAGTAAACAGGGCGCAAAACACGCGCCTGATGTTTGGAGGAGCGTCAAATGCTGGGCATGATTTGTCTCGCGGCCTACGGACTGGCGGGCTGCGTCATAACGGGAAGGCTGTTCGCGCGGCGGGGCCTGCAGACCAGGCTGTGGCTTGGGCTGACGCTGGGCTGCGGCATGCTGATGTGGTTTCCCTCTCTGTTCGCCTTCGCGCTGGGCTTCACTATGGCCGCCCAGTGGCTGGGGGTCGGGCTGGCGCTGGTCCTGGCAGGGGTGTCGCTGGTCGCGCCGCGGCGCGCGCCGTCGCTGCCCCGGGAGGCCGGGGAGGAGGAGCCGCCGGTTTGGCTCACCCTGTGCGCGGTGCTGCCGCTGGCGCTCGTGATGGCGTACATGCAGTACACCCACACGCTGCTGCCGGTGGACGGCGCGCTGCATACCGGCCAGTCCACCTACGGCGACCTCAACCTGCACCTGGGGATCGCCACGGGGCTGGTGAACCAGGCGTATCCGCCGGACTACACCATCCTGCCCGGCACCATGCTCGGCTATCCCTTCCTGGTGGACGCGGCGTCCGCTTCGCTGTACATGATGGGCATGAGCCTTCGGTGGGCGTTTATCGTGCCGGGCACGCTGATGTGCGCGCTGGTTTTCTGGGGTTTCCTCATGCTGGCCTGGGAGCTGACGAAGAGCGTGCGGGCGGTGATACTGTCCTACGCGCTGATGTTCCTGAACGGCGGGTTTGGGTTTGCGTATCTGTTCGATCTGGCGGGGAAGGATCCCTCGCGCCTCATGGAGGCGTTCACGGGCTTTTATAAGGCCCCGGCCAACCTGATCGATTACAACATCCGCTGGGTGAACGTGCTGGTGGACATGATGCTGCCCCAGCGCACGCTGATGGCCGGCTGGCTGGCGGTGATTCCGGCGCTGTGGCTGCTGATGCGCTGCGTGAAGGAGAGGAAGGCGTCGCAGTTCCTCGCGCTGGGCGTGTGGGCGGGGTTCATGCCCATGATACACACCCATTCCTTCCTGGCGCTGGGCCTCATCAGCGCGGGCGTGATGGCCGTGTCGCTGGTTCAGGCAAAGCCGGAGAACCGGCGGCCCCTGGTGCGCGGCTTCCTGTGCTACGGATTCATCGCCGTGGCGCTGGCGCTGCCGCAGCTGTGCGTCTGGACCTTCCCGCAGACCTTCACGGGCGTGCGGGGCGGCTCCCTGCGCTTCCGCTTCAACTGGGCCAACTGGCAGAACGGCGGCCTGGTGGATGAGTATTTCTGGTTCTGGCTCAAGAACGTGGGCCCGGTGTTTATCATCATGGTACCGGCCGCCCTCGCCGGCACGAAACGGCAGAAGATGCTGGCCGCGGGCGCGCTGCTGGTGTTTGCCGCGGCGGAGCTGATCCAGTTTCAGAAAAACGAATACGACAACAACAAGCTGTTCTATGTGGCGTTCATGGTGATGCTGCCCGCGGCGGCGCAGTATCTCGTCGCGGTATACGACCGGCTGAAGGGCCTGCGCGGCCGCTGCCTCATCGCGGCGGTGTTCATCGCCGTGTCGACCTGCTCCGGGGCGCTGTCCGTGGTGCGCGAGTGCCTGTCGGACTACCAGCTTTACGGCCGGGGCGAGACGGCGCTGGCCGGATATCTCAACGAAAACGCACCAGAGCACGCGGTATATCTCACCGGCACCTACCACAACAACGCCGTGTCGTCCATCGCCGGCGGACGACTGGTGTGCGGTACGCCGCAGTTCCTCTATTTCCACGGCGTGGACTATTCACGCCAGATGCAGGACGTGACGCGGATGTACCAGGAGCCCGCGCAGAGCCTGGCACTGTTTGAGCAATACGGCGTGGACTACGTGGTGGTGACGAACAGCGAGCGCGTCAGCTGCGGGGCGGACGAGTCCGCCATCGCCTCGCTGTGGCCGCTGGTATGGGAGCAGGACGGCGTGCGGCTGTACGCGGTGTCGGAACGGGCCCGGGCAGAGGACGCTGCGCAGGGTTAATTTCCGCCGCCGGCAGGATTTGCCGGCCCGGGCGGAGAAATATACATGGATTTTCGGAAAACGCGAGGAAAGAGGGCATCGTCATGGGCGATATGGATATTATTGAAAGGCTTGGAAATGAAACCAGCGTCTTCGAGGGACGGCTGGTGAAGGTGCATAAGCTGGACGTGACCCTGCCGGACGGACGGCCCGCCCTGCGCGAGGTGGTGCGGCATCCGGGCGCGTCCGCCGTGGTGCCGGTGGATGGGGACGGCATGGTCACCATGGTGAAACAGTTCCGCACCGCCGTGGGCAAAGTGCTGCTGGAGGTTCCGGCGGGCAAGCTCGATTCAAAGGACGAAGACCGGCTGCTGGCCGCGAAGCGGGAGCTGCGGGAGGAGACCGGCCTTTCGGCGGAGAACTGGATCCACCTGACGGACATCGTCACCACGCCCGGCTTCTGCGACGAGCGCATTTCCATCTATCTGGCCACCGGACTGACCCGGGGCGAGACGGATCCGGACGAGGACGAGTTCCTGAACGTCGAGAAGATGCCGCTGTCTGAGCTGGTCGCCATGGCCATGCGCGGCGAGATCAGCGACAGCAAGACGCTCATCGGCCTGCTGATGGCCGACCGGCGTCTGCGCGGCGAGTGAAATAAGGCAAAGCGGCGGTGAACGATGAAATTGCTATATGGCAGGAGGCTGTTTGAAGGCATGTACGCCGGCGATCTGTTCTTCGCCATGCAGCCGATCGAGACGAAGCGGCTGATCCTTCGGCGCCTTGAGATGAGTGACGCGCAGGACCTGTTCGCTTACGGGCAGGATCCGGAAGTGGCGCGACACGTGCTGTGGGAGGCTTACCAGTCGGTGAGCGAGTGCCGCAGCTATATCCGCACGATGCAGCGGCGCTACAGGACGGGGGAACCATCCAGCTGGGGCATCGTGCTGAAGGAATCGGGCCGGATCATCGGCACGATCGGCTACATGTGGTATCAGGAGGAGCATTCTTCCGCTGAGGTGGGTTATTCGCTGGCCCGCGGCCAGTGGAACCGGGGCCTGATGACCGAGGCGCTGCGGGCGGTGATCGCGCACTCCTTCGAGGTGCTGCACCTGAACCGCGTCGAGGCGCAGCACGAGCTGACGAACCCGGCTTCGGGCCGCGTGATGCAGAAGTGCGGCATGCAGTATGAGGGCAGGCTGCGGCAGAGGCTGCGCAACAAGGGGCATTATGTGGACGTGGCGCTTTACGCCATCCTGCGCGACGACTACGCCGCGCGCTCCGGCCCGGAAATGACCGATTGACAGAACGGGTAAAAACAGATAGAATGGTACTATAGAAAGATGATTTCAAAGGAGGATTCAGTATGTATAAAGCCGTGATCGAAACCGCGAAGGCGAAAATGGAGAAGACCCTGGCCGTGACCCAGAAGGAGCTGTCCACCCTGCGCGCGGGCCGCGCCAATCCCCAGGTGCTGGACAAGATCCAGGTGGACTACTACGGCACCATGTCGCCCATCAACGCCGTGGGCAACGTGTCCGTGCCCGAGCCGCGCATGCTGGTCATCGCGCCCTGGGAACCCAAGATGGTGGGCGTCATCGAGAAGGCCATCCTCAAGAGCGATCTGGGCATCACGCCCTCGAACGACGGCAAGGTCATCCGCCTGGTGTTTCCGGAGCTGACAGAGGAGCGCCGCAAGGAGCTGTGCAAGCAGGTGCGCAAGCAGGTTGAGGAGGGCAAGGTGGCCATCCGCTCCATTCGCCGCGACGCCAACGAGCAGATCAAAAAGATGAAGAAGGATTCTGTCATCACCGAGGACGACGCGAAGGACGCCGAGACCGAACTGCAGAAGGCCACGGACAACGCGGTGAAGGAAGCCGACCGCATCAGCGCGGAAAAAGAAAAAGAGATCATGAGCGTATGACCGGCCTGCTGGGGCTGACGCTCGAAGACGCGCTGGCCGCTCTCCGGGCGCGCGGCATCGAACCGGCGGTGGAATACACGGAAAATCCCCGGCGCCCTGCTGAGGGCACCGCGCGCGTCGTGCGCATTTCGGCGGACGGACTCAGGCTGACCTGCGCCCGTTTTCCCGATCAAATCAAACCAGAGGATGACCGATGAAATCAGACGCGAGTGTAAGTGAAGGGGCGTGGGCGGCGGCCCGCACACGCCTCTTTGGCATGCGGAAAAACAGCGCCGCGGCGGAATTGACGCTGGACCAGGCGCGCCTGCCCCGGCATATCGCCATCATCATGGATGGCAACGGCCGCTGGGCGACGCGGCGCGGCCTGCCCCGCACGGCGGGTCACAGGGCCGGCGTGGAAGCGCTGCGCGCCGTCATCCGCGAGAGCGACCGGCTGCATATCGGGGCGTTGACCATCTATGCCTTCTCCACGGAGAACTGGAAGCGCCCGGGCGACGAGGTGAGCGCGCTGATGGGGCTGCTGCTCACCTACTTCCGCTCCGAGATCGACGAGCTGGACGGCAACGGCGTTTGCATCCGCATCATGGGCGATGTGGACGGCATGCCTTCTCCCCAGCGCGAGGCGCTGCGGGACGCCATGGCGCGCACCGCCGGGAACACCGGCCTCAAGCTGAACATCGCGCTCAACTACGGCGGACGCGACGAGCTGCTGCGGGCGGCAAAGATCCTGGCGCGGCGCGCGGTGGAGGAAGGCGTGGATCCGGACAGCTTCACGCGCGGGGATTTTGAGGACGCGCTGTACACGCGCGGCCTGCCGGACGTGGACCTGCTGATTCGCACCAGCGGCGAGATGCGGCTGTCGAATTTTCTGCCGTATCAGCTGGCCTACGCGGAATTCGTGGTGGTGGACACCCTGTGGCCGGATTTCGACGCGGCGGCGCTCAGGGAAGCCATCGCCGTTTACCAGGGCCGGGACAGGCGGTTCGGCGGAGTGAAGGGCAGTAAGGAGAAGAAGGCATGAAGAGGATCACCACGGGACTGGTACTGGCCGTTGTGCTGGCGGCGCTCTGGCTCCTGAAGGGACCGGTGCTGCGCATTGCGCTGAGCATGATCGCCTTTGCCGCGGTGGGCGAAGTGGTCAGGACGATGGACGCGGCCGGCACGCGGATGCTCAAATGGCCGTCAATGCTGTTCGCGGCGCTGACCATGCCGGCCTACGTGATCTGGGGCGGGCAGGCGGTGCTGCCGCTGTTCGTCGCCTTTGCGATCATCGCCTTTTCGGCCATCGTGCTCCGGGGCGAGATCGACATGGAAGCCATGGTGGCCACCATCTTTCCGATGGTCTATCCGGGGCTGATGCTCACGCTGATCTTCCCCCTGCAGGACCTGGCCTCGCCCATGCTGGCTTCGCTGGCTGTGGGTCTGGCGTTCTCCTCCGCGCTGTTGACGGATGTCTTCGCCTGGGGCGTGGGGCTGAAGTTCGGCCGGCATAAGCTGACGCCCCTCATCAGCCCGAAAAAGACGGTGGAAGGAGCCGTGGGCGGCCTGATCGGCGCGGCGCTTTCCGTGCCCATCTGCGTGGGGCTGAGCTGGCTGAACGTGCGGCTGACGGTGTCGGCCGAGGCGGCGGCCGTTCCGCTGCCGAACATGGCGCTGCTCATGCTGGTGGCCGTGGTCGCGGGGGCTGTTTCCCAGTGCGGAGACCTGGCGGCTTCCATGGTGAAAAGGCACTGCGGCATCAAGGATTACGGCAATTTTCTGCCGGGCCACGGCGGCATCATGGACCGCATCGACAGCGTGCTGTTCAACATCGCGGTGTGGCACATCTTCTTCATAGTCTGCATGAAGGCGGTGGTTTTGTGAGAACGCTGGCGGTGCTGGGGGCGACGGGTTCCATCGGACAGCAGACGCTCGACATCGTGCGGCGCGCTCCCGACAAGTTCAAAGTGACGGCATTGGCGGCGCATTCCAGTGCGGATGCGCTGTTTGATTTGATTCGGGAATTCCGCCCGGCCGCGGCGGCCCTGGTCGTGGAACCGCGCGCCATCCCGGAGGACCTGCGCGCCTGCGAATGGTTTTTCGGGGAAAACGCGGCGGTGCGCATGCTGCGCGCCGTGCGGGCGGATGATGTGCTCTCCGCCGTGGTGGGCATCGCCGGATTGCCGGCGGCGCTCGAGGCGCTGGAGGTCTCCGGGCGGCTGCTGCTGGCCAACAAGGAATCGCTGGTGACCGGCGGGCAGCTGGTGATGGGCCGTGCGGCGGCGCTGCACAAACCGGTGCTGCCGGTGGACAGCGAGCATTCCGCCATCTTCCAGTGCCTGCAGGCACAGCAGGGCAACCCGCTGCGCCGGCTCATACTCACCGCCTCGGGCGGCCCCTTCCGCACCTGGGCGAAGGCGGACATCGACAGCGCTACAGCGGCCCAGGCTCTGGGCCATCCCACGTGGAAGATGGGGCCGAAAATCACGGTGGACTGCGCCACGATGATGAACAAGGGCCTCGAGGTGATCGAGGCGCATCACCTGTTCGGCATGCCGCTGGACAGGATCGACGTGATCGTGCATCCCCAGAGCGTCATCCACTCCATGGTGGAATTCGAGGACGGCGCGGTGCTGGCTCAGCTGGGCGTGCCGGACATGCGGGTGCCCATCGGCTACGCCATGGGCTGCCCGGTGCGCATTCCCTTCGGCGGCGAGCGGCTGGACTTCGCGAAGCTGGGCGCGATGACCTTCGAGGCGCCGGATATGGAGCGCTTTCCATGCCTGCGGATGGCCGTCGAGGCGCAAAAGGCGGGCGGCGTGACGCCGGTGGCGCTCAACGGGGCGAACGAGGAGGCCGTGGGCGCGTTCCTGAAGGATGAAATCCCCTTCGGCGGCATCGCCCGCGTGGTGGAGGCCGTGCTGTCGCGCACGCCCGGCCGGAACGTAACCTGCGTGGAGGACGTCTATGAGGCGGATCGGACAGCCCGCGCCGCCGCCAAAGCAGTCATCGCGCGGGGCAAAACAGTTTAATCGGGGGGATTCCATGACGATCATATACGCCGTTCTGCTGCTGGCGTTCATCATCATTGTGCACGAGCTGGGCCATTACACGGTGGGCCGGCTGTGCGGCATTGGCATCGAGGAGTTTTCCGTGGGCTTCGGCCCGAAGCTCCTTCAGTGGAAGAAAAAGGGCATCCGCTATTCGCTGCGCGCCGTCATCCTGGGCGGCTATGTGCGCTTCACCGGCGAGGATGAGGACAGCGACGACCCGCGCGCCTTCAACAACCAGGCGGTGTGGAAGCGCTTCCTGACCGTGCTGGCCGGCCCGGCGATGAATTTTGTGCTGGCATATCTGGTGGCGGTGGCCTATCTCGCGGGCTATGGGGTATACACCGACGAGGTGCTGCCGCGGGTGGACCAGGTGATCGCCTCCACGCCGGCGGCGGAATCCGGCCTCATGCCGGGCGACGTGATCGTGGCGGTGGACGGCGAGGCCATCACCTGCGACCAGGCCGGCTATGACCGGCTTAAGGAACTGATGGCGCTGCACACCCAGGGCGAGCCGCTCGGCCTGACGGTGGAGCGCGGCCGCGAACGCGTTGACATCGAGACCGGGCTTTACCGCGATGAGAGCGGCGACTGGAAGATGGGCGTGTATATGACGCAGAACCGCGTGACCATGGGCTTTTTCGAGGCGCTGCGCTTTGGCGGCACGCTGATGTTCACGCTTTCGCGGGAGCTGCTGATATCCATCAAGAACCTGATCTTTCATGGCGAGGGCCTGAATCAGGTGAGCGGCACGGTGGGCATCGTGAGCGAGGTCAGCCGGACGGTCAGCCAGGGCTTCGACATGGCGCTGTACTGGATCCTGCTCATCTCGGCCAACCTGGGGCTGGTGAACCTGCTGCCGCTGCCTGCGCTGGACGGCGGCCGGCTGGTCTTCCTCATCGTGGAGGGCATTCGCCGCAAGCCCGTGCCGCGCGACAAGGAAGGCCTGGTGCACCTGGCGGGGCTGGCGGTGTTCTTCATGCTCTTCATCGTGCTCACGTGGCACGACATCGCCCGCATCATCGCGGGCTGACGGAGGATACATCATATGACGAGACAGGTTATCGCCGGGAGCGTGCGGATCGGCGGGGGCGCGCCGGTGACGGTCCAGTCCATGACAAACACGGACACCCGAGATTATGAAGCCACCATCGCGCAGATCAGGCGGCTGGCCGGCGCCGGCGCGGACATCGTGCGCATCGCCGTTCCGGACGAGGCGAGCGCCGCCAATGTGCGCGCGCTGACGGACGCCAGCCCCGTGCCCCTGGTGGCGGACATACACTTCGATTACAGGCTGGCCCTCCGCTCGATCGAGAACGGCATTTCCAAGGTGCGCATCAATCCCGGAAACATCGGGGGGGAGGCGAACGTGAGGATTCTGGCCGACTGCCTCAAGAGGCACCGCATTCCCGTGCGCGTGGGCGTGAACGGCGGCTCGCTGGAGAAGGACATCCTGGCCCGATACGGGGGCGTGACGCCCGAGGGCATGGTGGAAAGCGCGCTGGGTCACGTGCGGCTGCTGGAGAAGTTCGGCTATGACGACGTGGTGATCTCCATGAAGGCCCCGGATGTGCGGCGCACGGTGGAGAGCTACCGGCTGGCCGCGAAAACCTGCGATTATCCGCTGCACGTGGGCGTAACCCACGCCGGTTCGGCCGGCATGGGCCGCGTGAAAAGCGACATCGGCATCGGCGCGCTGCTGGTGGACGGCATCGGCGATACCATCCGCGTGTCGCTGACCGGCGATCCCGAGCCCGAGGTGGCCGCTGGCATCGACATCCTGCGCGCTGTTGGGCTGCGCGGCGGCGTGAATGTGATCGCCTGCCCCACCTGCGGGCGCACGTGCATCGACGTGGAGGGCATCGCCCGCCGGGTGGAGGAAGCCACCCGCGGCATCCGGACCAACCTGACCGTCGCCGTGATGGGCTGCGTGGTCAACGGGCCGGGCGAGGCGCGGGAAGCGGACATTGGCATTGCCGGCGGCAGAAACGGCGGCGCGCTGTTTGTGAAGGGTCAGGATCCGCGTCCGGTGCGCGGCGACCTGTTCCAGGCGCTGATGGAGGAAATCAAAAAAACGCTCCAAGACTAAAGAGGTGAGATACGATGGAAGAAGCGTGGAAGACGGCGCTGTCCGACAAGCTGGACGGCCTGTTGGACATCCTGACCTTCGACAAGGCGCAGGTCAGCCGCGCGGGCGACAGGATGACGCTGTTCCTGCACGCCGAGCGCCTGCTTACCGACCAGGAAGTCGAAAGGGTCCGGGGTGCGTTCCGCGGCTTTTTCCGCGGCGCGAGCCTGAACGTGCGCCTCAGCTATCCCGCGCTGGGGCCGGAGCTCTGCGCCGATATCGGCCGCTACCGCGATTATCTCACCGCCCGCGTGTGCCGCGAATCGCCGGGTTCCCAGCCGGCGCTTGCCCACGCGGGCTGGCGCTTTGAGAACGGCGCGCTCCTGCTCGACTTCCAGGACGAGGTGAGCGCTACCTTTGCACGCCGACGCGGGGTGGAGAAAATGCTGTCCGACATCCTGCGGGATGAGTTTTCCGTGGCCTGCCCCGTGAAAGTGGACGCCAGCGGCGACGAGAAGGAGCGCCTTCGCCAGATCGCCGAGCGCCAGCGGGCGGACGACGAGCGCCTCAGCGAAATGGCCGTCCGGGCGCAGGCTGTCGCCGCAAAGGAGGCGCCCAAGGCCCCGCCCAAGGTGCTCTGCGGCAGGAGCATCGCGGATCCGGCCATCGAGATCCGGGAGCTCACCGAGGACGCGGGCAGCGTGGTGCTCAAGGGCGAGGTGCTCACGGCGGAAACCAAGCCCTACAAGAATGGCAACGGCTTCATCGTCAGTTTCGCCCTCACCGACTATACCGGCACCGTGCCCTGCAAGATCATGGTGAACTTCCGGGGCGGCGGCGAGGAGCGCGGCGCGCAGCAGCAGGAGACATTCAGGGCTGGCCTGACGCCGGGCGCCTGGGTGAAGGTGCGCGGCAAGTATCAGATGGACAACTTCAACCACGAGATGACGGTCTCCGTGGAAGACCTGAACCGCGAAGAGACGCCCGTGCGGGTGGATACCGCGGCGCGCAAGCGCGTAGAGCTTCACCTGCATACCCAGATGAGCACCATGGACGGCTTATCCTCGGCCAGCGACCTCATCAAGCAGGCCGCCAGGTGGGGCCATCCCGCCGTGGCCGTGACCGATCACGGCGTGCTGCAGGCCTTTCCGGAGGCGTTCGGCGCGGCAAAGAAAAACAACATCAAGCTCATCCCCGGCTGTGAGGCCTACCTCATCGACGACGCCGCGCAGATCGTGGACATGCCGGACGACCGGCCTGTCACCGGCAGCGCGTACGTGGTGCTGGACGTGGAGACAACCGGCCTGAACACCGCCTCGGATATGATCACCGAGATCGGCGCGGTGCGCATTGAGAACGGCGTGGAGACGGGCGAGTTTTCGCAGCTCATCAATCCCGAGCGGCCCATCCCGGGCAAGGTGACGGAGCTGACCGGCATCACGGACGGCATGGTGCAGAGCATGCCCGTGATCGGCGACGTGATCCGGGATTTTGCCGCCTTCTGCGAAGGCGCGGTGCTGGTGGCGCACAACGCCTCCTTCGACATGGCTTTCTTTGAACGCGCCTTCCAGGCGGCGGGCCTGCCCTTCGACCACCCGAAAATGGACACGCTCACCCTTGTGCGCAACGTCTATCCCAACCTGAAAACCTATAAGCTGGGCGCCATGTGCAAGCTGCTGGGCGTGCCGCTCACCAAGGCGCACCGGGCCGTGCACGACGCCCGCGCCACCAGCCGGATGATGCTCATGGCCCTGGAAAAGCTGCAGGCGGAGCACGGCGCGAAGACCATCGCCCAGCTGAACGGCGTGTTCGCCGGCGACGCCGCCGGCACGGCCTATCACATCGTGCTGCTGGCGAAAAACCAGCAGGGCATGTTCAACCTGAACCGGCTGGTGAGCGAGGCGCACCTCAACTATTTCCACCGCACGCCGCGCATGCCCCGGGGGCTCATTGAGCGCTACCGCGAGGGCCTGATCCTGGGCAGCGCCTGCGAAGCGGGCGAGCTGTTCCGCGCGCTGGCGGCCGGAAAGGACGATGCGACCCTCGAGCGCATCGCGAAATTCTACGACTACCTGGAGATCCAGCCAATCGACAACAATGCCTTCATGATCCGCGACGGTTCGGCGAAGGACGAAGAGGCGCTGCGCGATTACAACCGCCGCATCGTGGCGCTGGGCGAAAAGCTGGGCATGCCGGTGTGCGCCACCGGCGACGTGCACTTCAAGGAGCCCACGGACGCCATCTTCCGCGCGATCATCATGAACGCGAAGGGCTTTGAGGACGCCGACAGCCAGGCGCCGCTCTACTTCCGCACCACCGACGACATGCTGGCGGAGTTCAGCTATCTCGGCCCGCAGAAGGCCATGGAGGTGGTGGTGGACAACCCGAACGCCATTGCGGACATGGTGGAAAAGGTATCCATCTTTCCGAAGCATCCGGAGGGGAAGGAGACCTTCCAGCCCTTCTGGCCGGACGCGGAGGACTTCATCCGCACCGAATCGCTCCGGCGCGCCCACGAGCTGTACGGCGATCCGCTGCCTGAGATCGTTCAGGCGCGGCTGGACAAGGAACTGGGCTCCATCTGCGGCTACGGCTTCTCCACGCTTTACAACATCGCGGTGAAACTGGTGAAAAAGTCAATGTCGGACGGCTACATCGTGGGATCCCGCGGCTCTGTGGGCTCCTCCTTCGTGGCGCACATGACCGGCATCACCGAAGTCAACGCGCTGCCGCCCCATTACGCCTGCCAGAAATGCCATCACGTGGAGTTCGACGTGCCGGAGGAGTACACCTGCGGCCTTGACCTGCCGCCGAAAAACTGCCCGGTGTGCGGCGCGCTGATGATGAAGGACGGCTTCAACATCCCCTTCGAGGTGTTTCTGGGCTTCAAGGGCGACAAGGTGCCCGACATTGACCTGAACTTCTCCGGCGTGTACCAGCCGATCGCTCACAATTACGTGAAGGAGCTGTTTGGCGCGAAGCAGGTGTACCGGGCCGGAACCATCGGCACGGTGGCGGAAAAGACCGCCTACGGCTATGTGCTCAAATACCTCGAGGAGCACGGGCTGACCGTCTCCAACGCTGAGAAGGACCGCCTGGCGGCAGGCTGCACCGGCGTGAAGCGCACCAGCGGCCAGCACCCGGCGGGCATGGTGGTTGTGCCGGAGGAATACGAGATATACCAGTTTACGGCCATCCAGCATCCGGCCGACGACCAGACCACCGAAACCGTCACCACCCACTACGACTTCAACTCCATGCACGACGTACTGGTGAAGCTGGACATCCTCGGCCATGATGACCCGACCATGCTGCGCGCCCTGCAGGACCTTACCGGCATCGCCCCGCAGGACGTGCCCCTGGACGACCCGGAGGTGTTCAGGAGCATTATCTCGCTGTTCTCCAGCCCGGAGGCGCTGGGCGTGACGGCGGATCAGATCGGCTGTCCCACCGGCACGCTGGGCGTGCCTGAGTTCGGCACCACCTTTGTGCGCGGCATGCTGATGGACACCAGACCATCCTCCATGGAGGAGCTGGTGCGCATTTCCGGCCTGTCGCACGGCACGGACGTGTGGCTTGGCAACATTCAGGATGTCGTCAAGAGCGGCACGGCCACCCTGAAGAGCGCGCCCTGCACCCGCGACGACATCATGAACCAGCTCATCGCCTGGGGCGTGCCCAACAAGATGGCGTTCGACATCATGGAGTATACCCGCAAGGGCAAGGCAGCCAAAGCAGGCGGCGAGTTCGGCCCCGGCATGGAGGAAGCCATGAAGGAGCACGGCGTGCCGGACTGGTTCATCGACGCCTGCCGCAAGATCGGCTACATGTTCCCCAAGGCGCACGCCGTGGCTTACGTCACGATGGCCCTGCGCATCGCCTATTTCAAGGTGTTCTATCCCACGGAGTACTACGCCTGCTACCTGAAGCGCAACATCGAGAAGTTTGACGGCTCGAAGATGGTCTGCTCCCTCGCGCACGCAAAGAGCTGGCGGGAAGAGATCCAGAACCTTCCCAAGGCCGAGCGCGATAAGGAAGACGACACCCTGTCCATGCTGGAGATCCTCATCGAGATGCTCACGCGGGGCGTCAGGCTGCTGCCGGTGGACGTTTACAAATCGGATGCCGAGGATTTCCGCATCGAGGGCGACAGGACCATCCGCGTGCCGTTCAACTCGCTGCCCGGCCTGGGCCTGAGCGCCGCGCAGAACCTGGCCTCCGTGCGCGAGCAGGGCCCGTTCATCTCGCAGGAGGACATGGTGCGCCGCAAGGTGGGCAAATCGGTGGTCGAAATGCTGAAGAACTGCGGCGCGCTGGGCGACATGCCGGAAAGCAGCCAGGTCAGTCTGTTCGACTTTGGACTGTGACAGAAAAATAAACGAGAAAAGCCCTTTTCCGAACTGGGACGCCGTGATAAAATAATGGCATCGACAGGCGGAAAGGGGTTTGTTTATGGGCAGCATAACCGTTTTGTTCAATAAATCGAAGGGCACGATCAACAGGAACATCTACGGGCATTTTTCCGAGCACATAGGCGGCGTCTTTTACGACGGCCTGTGGGTGGGGGAGAATTCGGGGATTCCGAACATCCGCGGTTTCCGGAAGGCGCTGGCGGAGAGCTTCGCGAAAATCAACCCGCCCGTGCTGCGCTGGCCCGGCGGATGCTTTGCCGAGACTTACGACTGGCGCGACGGCATCGGCCCGCGCGAGAAGAGGCCCCGGCGCGTCAACTGGTGGTACAACAACGACCACCGGGTGGAGAGCAACCAGGTGGGCACCCACGAATTCATGGATTTCTGCCGCATGACCGGCGCGCAGCCCTACGTGGCGGCCAACATGACCAGCGTCACGCCGCTGCACATCCGCAACTGGATTGAATACTGTAACATGCCCGCGGGCCTTACCACGCTGGCCGACGAGCGCGCCGCCAATGGCGACGCCGAGCCCTTCGGCGTGAAATACTGGGGCATCGGCAATGAAAACTGGGGCGGCGGCGGCCGCATGACGGCCGGGGAATGCGCCCAGGAATACCTGCGTTTCATGACGGTGTGCGAAAGCCTGCCCGGCGAGATGACCTTCGTGGCCTGCGGCCCCAACGCCCACGATGTGGCCTGGACGCGCACGCTGATGGGCACCCTTGCCGCGAAGGGCGTGCGGCCGGCCGCGCTCTCCGTGCACTATTATTGCGGCACCGCCGGCGCCCCGCAGGATTTCACGGAGGCGCAATGGTATCAGCTGCTGCACCAGGCCAACTACATGCAGAACATCGTGGACGACCACCGCGCCGCCATGGATGAGTTCGATCCGCTGCGCAGAACAGCCATGTTTGTGGATGAGTGGGGCTGCTGGCACCGGGACGGCAGCGGGCCGAGCAAGGGCTATAACCTGTTCGAGCAGCAGAGCAGCATGCGCGACGCCGTGGTGGCGGCGCTCACGCTGAACATCTTCAACAACCGCTGCGATGTGGTGGCCATGGCCAACGCGGCGCAGCTGTGCAATAATCTGCATTCGCTGTATCTGGCGGGCGGCGAGCACTTCGTGGAGACGCCAAACTATTTCGTGTATGACATGTACAAGACGCACCAGGGCGCGCGCCAGCTCGAGCTGGTCAACGAATGCGGGGCCTTCACGGGTGGCGAGGCCTTCCGCGAGGCGGCCAGGCCCCTGGAGCGCGTGTCTGCCTCCGCGTCGCAGGCGGCGGACGGCACGCTGACCATCACGCTGGCGAACACCTCGATAACCGAGGCGGCGGAGGTTTCTCTGAGCGGCCTGGGCGGCAGCCTGACAGGCGGGGCGGAGATCATCACGCTTTCGGCGGACGATCCGCACACCTGCAACACCTTCGAGGCCCCGAAGGCCGTCCAGCCGGTGTCAAAGAGCGTGCGTTTCACCGACGGCGACAGCGTTTCTCTGCCCGCGGCGAGCGTGACGGCGGTCAGGATCAGGCGATAAAGCGCAAACGGCGCTGGACGATAAAGTCGGAGGACATATGGCAAGAGAACAGAAGATTATCAGGGACCTCACTGTGGGCAGCGTGCCGAAAACGCTGCTGCGGTTTTCGCTGCCGCTTTTCCTTTCGGGCCTGCTGCAGATGGTTTACAACATGGTGGACATGATGGTCGTAGGCCGCTTCGTCGGCACGGAGGGCCTGAGCGCCGTGGCCATTGGCGGCGAAGTGCTGCAGCTGATCACCTTTGTGGCGATGGGCTTTTCGAACGCCGGACAGATCCTCATTTCCCGGTATGTCGGCGAGAATGACCATGAAAAAGTGGGCGAGATGGTGGGCACGCTGTTCACGCTGCTGATCGGCCTGGCGCTGGTCATCATGGTGGGATGCCTGTTCTGCTACAAGGGCATCATCAACTGGCTGAACACGCCGGAGGAAATTTGGGAGTACACCCGGCAGTACAGCGTAACCTGCGTGTGCGGCATCGTGTTCATCTACGGCTACAACCTGGTGTCCGCCATTCTGCGCGGCATGGGCGATTCGCGGCATCCCTTCCAGTTTATCGCCATCGCTTCGGTGCTCAACCTCATCCTGGATATCCTTTTTGTGGGTCCCCTGGGCATGGGCCCCAGAGGCGCGGCGCTGGCCACGGTTCTCGGCCAGGGCGTCAGCTTCCTGTTTGCGCTGCGGCTGCTCTACAGGAACCGCGCGCAGATTTATTTCGACTTCAAGCCCTCCCACTTCCGCATCCACGCCTCGGTGGCGAAGCCGCTTCTGTCGCTGGGCATCCCGATGGTGATCCAGTCTGCAGCGGTGACGTTCTCCATGCTGTTCGTGAATTCCTATGTGAACACCTACGGCACGGTGGCGGTGGCGGTGACGGGCGTGGCCCGCAAGCTGGAGGGCATGATCGGGGTGGTGTCGCAGGCCATTTCCTCCGCGGGCGGCGCGATGGTGTCGCAGGCGCTGGGCGCGCGCAAGACGGAACGCGTGCCGAAAGTGGTGTATCACGCCCTGTGGATCGTGGCGATTCCGGCCTCTGCGTTCGCGGTGGTGACCGCCTTCCATCCGGAGTGGCTGTTCGGGCTGTTTTCCGACGATCCGGCCGTGCTGGCCATGGCTGTCACTTACATTCCCGTGGCGCTGGTGCAGTATCTGGGCGCGACGCTGCGGCCGGCCAATTTCGCGCTCATCAACGGCTCGGGCAATTCCCGGCTGAACCTGATGGTCGCCCTGCTGGACGGCATCGCCGCCCGCATCGGCCTGGCGCTGCTGCTGGGCGTGGCGCTCAAAATGGGCATCATGGGCTTCTGGTACGGCAACGCGCTGGCCGGGCTGGTTCCGTTCCTGATCGGAGGCACATACCTGGTCTCCGGCACGTGGAAAAAGCGCGTGTCGGCGGCGAAGGAAGCCGTGGAAGAATGAAGAAGCCTGCGGCTTTGCGACAGCAGGCAAGAGAATCGGGGCGCTGGATGGTATCCAGCGCCCCGAAAAAGTTATCCCATGAGTGCCGTT
>LVAP01000153.1 GCA_001603025.1 Clostridiales bacterium Firm_10
CGGTGCGGTAATAGCCGTCGTGCCACACCTCCGCGGTCTTTTCCGCGTCGCGGTAATAGCCCACGAACAGGCCGTCCGGCGCGCCCTCCGCCACGCGGATGGCGATTTCGCCGGTTTCGCCCACGGGCACGTCGTTATTGTCCGCGTCCAGCAGGTGCACGTCGTAGAGCGGCACGGGCTTGCCCATGGAGCCCAGCTTGTGGGGCTCGCCGATCAGGTTGGCAATGACCACGGTGGTTTCGCTCTGGCCGAAGCCCTCCATCACCTTGAGGCCGGTGAGGCGCTCCATCTGGTTGAACACCTCGGGGTTCAGCGCCTCGCCCGCGATGGTGGCGCGCTCCACGGAGGAAAGGTCGTATTTGCCGATATCCTCCTTGATCATCATGCGGTACATGGTGGGCGGCGCGCAGAAGGTGGTGATGTGGTATTTTGCGAACATGGGCAGGATGTCCGCGGCGCTGAAACGGTCGAAGTCGTACACGAACAGAGCGGCCTCGCAAAGCCACTGGCCGTAGAGCTTGCCCCACATGGACTTGGCCCAGCCGGTGTCCGAAATGGTGAGGTGCAGCCCGTCCGGGTTGACGCAGTGCCAGTATTTGGCGGTGATCAGGTGCCCCAGCGGATATTTGAAGCTGTGGGTGGCGATCTTGGGGTATCCGGTGGTGCCGGAGGTGAAGAACATCAGCATCGGGTCGTCGCCGCAGGCGGAATCCGCCGTGCGCTCGAAGTGGCTGGAATAGAGCGTGTATTCCTCGTTGAAGGTGTGCCAGCCCTCGCGCTCGCCGTTCACGATGATCTTCGTCCTGACGGTGTCCGTGGCGGCGACGGCCTTGTCCACCTCGGCCGCCACGTCGCCGTCGGCGGTGCAGAGGATGGCGGAGACGCCCGCCGCGTTGAAGCGGTATTCAAAGTCGTGGTCGCGCAGCATGTTGCTGGCCAGGATGGCCACGGCGCCCAGCTTGTGCAGGCCCAGGATGGCGAACCAGAACTGGTAATGCCGCTTGAGCACCAGCATCACGCGGTCGCCCTTGCGGACGCCCAGCGCCTTGAAGTAGTTCGCGCACTGGTTGGAGGCGCGCATCATGTCCTGGAACGTGAAGACGCGCTCGGTCTTATCGCGGGAAATGTGCAGCATGGCGCGGCGGCCCGGCTTGGTGCGGCCCAGCTCGTCCACCACGTCGAAGGCGAAGTTGAACGTGTCGTCGTTTTTGAAGGAAATGGCCTTGAGCACGCCGTTTTCATCCTCGGTGATATCGGCGTATTTCTGGTAGACGCGCGTCTCGGCGTCGGCCTTGGGCGCGGGGGTGTCGATGATCTCCGAGCCCTCCAGCTCGGGAATGACGTCGCCGGTGGGGTTGAGCACGATGGCGTAGAACACGCAGTCCGCGCCGTCCACGGCGATCATGCCGTGGGGGGTGGAGGAGTCGTAGTAGATGGAATCGCCTTCGCCCAGCACCTCGGTGTGCTCGCCCACCCGCACCTTCAGCCGGCCGGACACGACGATGTCGCACTCCTGGCCGGTGTGCGTGGTGACCTCGATGGGCCGGCTCTCGGCCTCCGGGTCGTAGCTGGCGCGAACGTAAAGCGGCTCGGCGATGCGCTTGCGGAACGCGGCGGCCAGGTTGTAGTACACCATGCCGTGCGCCTTCTCGATGCGCTGGCCGTTGCCCTTGCGGGTGACGGTATAGGAGCGCAGGCGGGGGCTGGTGCCCTCGATGATGTCTGTCACGTCGACGCCCAGCGCCGTGGCCGCGCGATACAGGAACGCGAAGGCCAGGTCGTGCGTGCCGGACTCGCAGGCGATGTATTCCTCCTCGCTGACGCCGCACTTGAGCGCCATTTCGGCGGTGGTCAGGCCCACGACCTCCCGCAGCTCGTGGATACGGGCCGCCATGGTCATGATTTTCAGATCGAGTTCCTCAAGCTGTTGCATGGGTTTCCATCCTTTCGCAGCGGGACGATAAAAAACCGCCCCAAAGACAGAATAATCTTTGAGACGGGCATCATTTCTGATTTTCCCGCGGTACCACTCAAATTGCGCCCCGGAGGACGCCCCTCGACGGGCTCCAATAAGCCCTGTGCCTTCACGCAGCCTCACGGGAAGGCTCTACTTGCATGGCTGCTTTCTGCCCTCCGGCTCGGGAGCGACAGATCATCGACGCGCACGATTCCGGTTTTCACCAGCCACCGGATCTCTTCAAGGGCCCGCGTCCGATCCTCTCCGTCAACGCCTTTATGGTTCCTGTGAAATTTTTGATTATTCTATCACACGCGTATTTGGTTGTCAAGCCGGGTTTCCGAAACATAACGTTTATTACGATTTTTTCCAAATCGTTCGGCTTTTACAGCCGTTTTATCATCATGACGCTGGCCCGGCTGGAGCCGTCTGAAAGATGATAGGCGTTGGGCAGGACAGCGCAGGGCTCAAAGCCCATCTTTTCATAAAGCGCCCTGCCCCGCTCGTTGCCCTCCACGTATTCCAGCTCCAGCTGCTCCAGGCCCCAGCCCCGGGCGATGTCCTCCATCAGGCGGAACATGGCCGTGCCGATGCCGCGATTCCAGTATTTTTTGTACAGCGCGATGGCGATGCCGCCCCGGTGGCGCACCTTTCGCCTGGGATTGAAGTGCACCTCGCAGTTGCCCGCGATCTCGCCGTTCACCTCGCAGACGATGAACACCTTGCAGGGCGATTCCATGACGCCCTGCAGAAACCGCTCCTCCTGCTCCACGGTCATGCCCGCCCGCTCGTCGGGATAGGCCAGGATGAATTCCGTCTCGCCCGCGGTGGCGATGAGATACTGCACCAGCGCCGCCGCGTCCTCCGCCCGCGCGGGGCGCAGCAGGGCGGGCGTGCCGTCCTTCAACGTGATTCGTCTCTCTTCAAACAGCATATCTCGCCTCTCCTTTCGCAGCAGGCGCTGATTCCTATTGCCTTTTACAGCCTGTTGCGGATGATCTTCCCGCTGATGGTCTTGGGCAGCTCGTCCCGGAAGACCACGATGCGGGGATACTTGTAAGGCGCAGTCTTGGCCTTCACGTAGTTCTGGATTTCCTTCTTGAGCTCATCGGTGCCCACGGTGCCCTTTGTGAGCACGATGGAAGCCTTGACCACCTGGCCGCGGACTTCATCCGGGGCGGCGGAGACG
>LVAP01000154.1 GCA_001603025.1 Clostridiales bacterium Firm_10
ATTCGCTGAAAGGCCTTTCTCCCGAGGAACAGCTTCCTGTGATGAAGGAGATGACAACCCTCCAGAAGCACCAGCGGCAGTTGAAAGAAAGATTGAAAAAAGAAGAATAGATATAATGGAAAAGAAGTTTAACCGGACACTGGTAACCTGCGCGTTACCTTATGCGAACGGCCCTGTGCATATAGGGCATCTCGCCGGCGTGTATGTTCCGGCGGATATTTATGTGAGGTACCTGCGCCTCCGCGGAAAAGATGTGCTCTATGTCTGTGGCAGCGACGAGCACGGTGTGCCCATCACCATCAAGGCACGCCAGCAGGGCTGCACCCCTCAGGATATAGTAGACAAATATCACAAGATAATAGACGACAGCTTCAAGGCTCTCGGAATCCACTTCGACATCTACGGCCGCACCTCTTCCGAGGTCCACGCCAAGAATGCCGCGCAGTTCTTCCGCAAACTCTACGACGACGGCAAGTTCGTCACCCAGGAGAGCGAGCAGTACTACGATCCCGAAGCCAAGACCTTCCTGGCCGACCGCTACATCGTGGGAACCTGCCCCAAGTGCGGCAACGAGAATGCATACGGCGACCAGTGCGAGAAGTGCGGATCCACCCTCAGCCCCGAGGAACTCATCAACCCGCACTCCAAGCTGAGCGGGGCCGAGCCTGTCAAGAAGAAGACGACCCACTGGTATCTCCCCCTGCAGGATTACGAGCCTTGGCTCAGGGAATGGATACTGGAAGGCCACAAGGAGTGGCGTTCCAACGTATATGGCCAGGTCAAGAGCTGGCTGGACGGAGGCCTGCAGCCCCGTGCCGTTACCCGCGACCTCGACTGGGGTGTTCCCGTGCCCGTCGAAGGTGCCGAGGGCAAGGTGCTCTACGTCTGGTTCGACGCACCTATAGGCTATATCTCCAACACCATGGAACTCCTCCCCGACGATTGGGAGAAGTGGTGGAAGAGCCCCGATACCAAGCTCGTGCATTTCATCGGCAAGGACAATATAGTGTTCCACTGCATCGTGTTCCCTTCCATGCTCAAGGCATATGGCGATGGATTCATACTCCCGGAGAACGTGCCGGCCAACGAGTTCCTGAACCTGGAAGGCGACAAGATTTCCACTTCCCGCGGCTGGGCGGTCTGGGCTCATGAGTATGTGCAGGATTTCCCGGGCAAGGAGGATGTGCTGCGTTATGTGCTGACTGCTAATGCTCCCGAGACAAAGGATAATGATTTCAGCTGGAAGGAGTTCCAGACCCGCAATAATTCCGAGCTGGTTGCCATCTTCGGCAACTTCGTGAACCGTGCCGTGGTGCTGACCCACAAGTATTTCGAGGGTAAGGTGCCTGCGGCCGGAGAGCTGGATGCCGTGGATCGCGAGACTCTTGCCCAGATTCCGGAGCTCAGGGAGAGTATCGAGAAGAATATCGAGAATTATCGTTTCCGCGAGGCGTTGAAGGATGCCATGCAGATTGCGCGCATCGGTAATAAGTATATTTCGGACAGCGAGCCTTGGAAGTTGGCCAAGACCGACCTTGGGCGCACTGCGACCATACTTAATGTCTGCCTTCAACTCTGCGCCGACCTGGCCATCGCTTTCGAACCGTTTACTCCTTTCGCTTGCGAGCGTTTGCGTAAAATGCTGAACCTGTCTTCCGCGACTGGTAATGGCGGTCACTCCGCTACCGCCACGCGCGGGCTCGCTCAAAAAACTTCC
>LVAP01000155.1 GCA_001603025.1 Clostridiales bacterium Firm_10
GGCCGATGGTGATGGTGGCGCTGCCGGGAGAAATCCTCACGCCGCTGGCCGGTATCGGCTCAATCACGACGGCGCACGCAGCCTGTGAGCCATTCTCCAGCGTCACACGAACGATGGTCTGGCCAGGCGTAATACCTTTTACCACGCCCCGGTCACTGACTGTGGCAATTTGAGGATCGTCACTGGTCCAGGTCACGGTCCTGACACGGGTTCCCTTGGGCAGCACCGTATACCGCAGCGTCCTCGAGCTGTGCTGCCGGATGACTAGTTCGCTGCTCCGCATCTCCACGGACGTGGGCATAACAGTGACGACGCATTCAGCTGCGACCCCATTGACAGCGGCCGCCCGGATGGTGGTCGTGCCGGGCGATACGCCGGTTATCACACCCAGGCCGTCAACCCGGGCCACGGCATCGTCTCGGCTCGAATATGTCACGCCCACATACCCGGCGGGATTCAGGTGAAGCTTCGTCGATTGCTGTCTGCCCTCGTAAACGGCGTATTCAGGCCTGTCAAAACCAATGGACGCGGGACTTTTCGCCGTCGAATAGCTCAGCGTTTTGCCGTCGCTGTGCACGATCACATTGCTGTTCTGGCCCGGCGCGGTGATGAGCATCGTCGCGCCGCATTCGGAAACCCGCTTTAGCGTCTGCTTGGCGGGCAGCGCCTTGTCCGACGTGCTGAACACCACATACTGCGGCGAACAGGCTTCCAGTACTTCGGGCAGAACTCCGGCGCCGTGATGGGCGCTTTTCAGCACGTCGCAGTCCAGCGCGCCCGGATACTCTTTCTCCAGCGCCACCAGTTTGGTGTTGGTGCAGTCGCCGGTAAACAGGAAGACAGTGCTGCCGTACTTCAGACGCATCACCAGCGAGTTGTCGTTTTCAGCGCCGGATTCGGCTCTGCATTGTATGATCCGGGATGGAGAAATCACCGTCAGCGTCGCGCTGCCCAAGGTATAGGTCTGTCCGGCCGTCGTGTTGATAAATACGGCGTTCTGGACTGCGGTCCGCTCCTCCTTTGCCCAGGCCCGGCGCAGAATCTGCTCCCTCACGCCGGAATGCGGCTGCAGCACAGCGTCCGGATTCATGGCGAATATGAGCTTCGAACCGCCTCCTATGTGATCTTCATGGGCATGCGTGCCGATATAGTATTTCAGGTGCGTGACGCCCACCGAACGCAGATACTCGACGGCCTGCGGCCCATAGAGATAGGCTCCGGTGTCGATGAATGCGCATTCGCCGTCACATTCTATGAGGATTCCGTCGTTTCGGCCTATATCCAGGTAATGAACGGTAAGCCCGTCGGCATGAGCGGCCCCGCACATCAGCGCGACGAGCATGAGGAACAGAATCAGTGCAAATTGTCCGGCATGATTAATCCTCTTCATAATAATATGGATTCCTCCTTAGGAATTCATTGCTTTCTCCGTTCGTATCGCGGCTCTTCAACGGGTAGCTTTTCCAATTGCCGCGCATAAGGATAACACACCGCCAGCCGCACGAGGCCGTGGTAATCCGCCTCTCCTTTTTGGCAACTCGTACATGTATGTTCCCTCTGGAATCAGCCCGTCGGAGCCTTCCGCTTCGGTCGCGCCTTTCCTCATTATTTTTAGTTTACCACGAACAGCCTCAGGATGCAATACCGCCCGCATGCTTTATAACCCCTTCGGCCGTATAATCCAACCGGCTCTGCAGGTTTATTAATCACTTGCCGAAAAACGAAGCGATGTGATATAATGAATCCTGCGCCGGATACTCTTCATGCGGCGGTCATCGGATTGGGAAGCCGCGGCTGTTTGGCTGTTCAAAACCATACACGCCATCAAGGACCCGGAGATTACCGCCGTTTGCAGTTTAGTTTAAAGGAGGACCGGCTCAGCGAATGTGAATCCCATTTCCCGCCGGCAATGCCGCGCGCATGGCAGCCGTGCCGGTTTTGTGCGGAAAAGCGATGTTCAATGTCCGCCGGGGAGGCAACAAGCCGATTGCTTCCGTCGCCGGCCTGATTAAACTGTAAGGGGAATCGTATTGCTTATGCGCGCCATGAAAAAACTGATTTCACTGATTCTGGTTCTCGGGGTGATGAGTGTCTGCCTCCCATGGAGTGTTTTTGCCGAGGTTTCCATCGGGGGCGACGCGGCGAAACGCTACAATGTGCTGGTCATGGATGTTTCCGGGGAGGCTGAATTCGTTCAGGACGCCTGGGACGCCCTGTTTGATTCAGACCTTTTTTCCGGCGACGGCCTGGACTCACTGTTTGATCCGGACTTCTTTTCCGGCGACAGCCTGGACTCACTGTTTAATCAGGGCGCCCTTTCCGACAGCGAAATGGAATCCAAACTGGAATCGGCCGGACAGGCGGTGTTTGACGGCCTTCTGGGCGACGGCTACACCACGCTCTATACCGCCGACAGCGCTGTCAGTTACGTGAAGACGGCGGCCGCGGCGTTCATGCGCGATATCCTCAGCGCGCCGGGCGAGAACTATGTGGCCATCGTGACCTTTGATTCGGATGCGTACCTGCTGTCCGATTTCACAAACGACCTGCAGAGTCTCTCGGCGAAGCTATCGGCGGTTGAACAGACATACGACGATACGCGCAGCATTCACAGCGGTTTGACTATGGCCAACCGGCTGCTGGATCAGATTGACGATCCGAACGCATCAAAAAACGTGGTGCTGGTCACCACCGGCATGACCAACGCCGGCGAATACAACTACTACGGCAACTATGACGACACGATGATCGGCAGCGACTGGCAGAACATGGATACGGAGGTCAGGCTCTACGCGTACGCGAACAGCGCCTATGAGGCCGCGCAGCGCGTCAAAGCCAAGGCCACCCTGTATGTGCTCGGGCTGTTCCAGACCATGGAGGATATGCCGGAGAAGGGACGCGAAATCGCGGATTTCTTCCAGATCACCGCGCGCGACCTGGCCACGTCGCCCTATCATTTCGTGAATGTCACGTCGCCGTCGGAGCTGGAATTCGCCTTCGGCAGTATCGCGAGCGATATCATAGATGTCAATCCCATGGTGCGGGGCAAATTCAAATTCCGCGGCGTGTTTGATTCGGACAATGATACCGAAGCCGACTATTGCTATACGGATGATTACTTTTTTCAGGACAGCAGCGTGCTGAACTGGTCCATGGCATCCATGTCGCTCGCCCTCGAGCTGTCCTCGTGGTCCTCCTACGCCTTCGCCGAGGATCCGGAAGGACACTGGTATGACCAAAGCGTTTCGATAGACGATGGAAAATACTTCCAGGACAAGCTGGTCAACGTCAAGCGGCTGCTGCTGGGCGACGGGCACAGCGAAGACGAAAACAGCCCCTGGCAGCGGATCGACGACATGTCGGAGGCGGAGCTGAACAACTGGGGCTATAACGGCCTGGGATTCAGCGACTTCGACGCCAATGATGATTGGAAGAGCATACCAGGCTACGATACCCTCGGCGTGTGCGCGGCCAGCAAAAAGATTCGGAAAAGCGGCGAGGACTGCACGCTGATTGCCCTGGTCATCCGGGGCGGTGGGTACGGCAGCGAATGGGCCAGCAATTTCACGCTGGGTGCTTCCGGCGACCACCAGGGCTTCAGCGAGGCCAGGGATAAAGCCATCTCTTTTCTGAACACATACATGGAGGGCCTGGGGCTCAACCGCAGCGACAAGGTCAAGCTGTGGATCGTGGGCTACAGCCGCGCGGGCATCACCGCCAACATGGTGGCGGGCAGGATCGACGGCAGCCCCAGCGTCCTCACCCATGGGTCGGTTGACCCGAAGGACCTGTACTGCTATACGTTTGAAGCGCCCCAGGGTATTCTGGAGACGCACAATGGCGGGGTTTACGCCAACATCCACAACATCCGCAACCTGGTGGATATCGTGCCCATGGTGGCGCCCACGGTTTGGGGGTTCACAAGATACAACAACGTCATGTGTGAAGGCCTGCTGCCGAACCCATACACCATGAATTCCAACAGCTATGCGGATTATGAAAGCGCAATGAAGAATCGCCTGGGCGCCATGGGCGTTTCCCCTTCCGTTTTTCGGACGGACGCCCGAATCGAGACCGAATACTTCGGATTCGATCTGACGAATCTTCTGGACGGCAGGCTCCCCTGGTGGACAGAACCTGTTATAACAGACGTCGGATCTACGCTTCAGGATGGCGTGGACTATCTTTTCGACGATGTCATCGAAGACAGGGTTGTGTACAGCAAGCGCTTCGAGACCACGGTGCGGGATATTGCGGCCATATTCATGCAGGAAGAGAAACCCAAAGACAAAGACAAGCATGAGGAAGACTGGCTGGAGCAGCATAAGGAAGGCTGGAAGACCTACACGGCCAGCCTGAATCAGGGCGAATTTGATTCCGAGCAGTTTTTCCTGTGCCTGGACAGGGTGTTTACGCCGGAAAACCTCGCATACATTTTCGAGCCGGCGTTGAGTCTGAACCCATTTGAATCATTAGACGACCGTGTCGACGAGACGATTCAGCGGCTGTTTGACGTTTGTGCCGATGAGTTCAGCGAATATTCACGGCTGCCGTCGTATGTCAGTTTTGTGCTGGGCATCGTTGATCTCGTTAAGGATACATTCATCGATGTGGCCATCGATCTGGTGCTGGGCAATACAACTCACCTGAACGACATGGCGACGCTGGTCAAGTACATGGTCCAAACGGGCGGGCAGGCTCACTATCCAGGGCTCACGCTGGCCTGGGTGCAGGCCATGGATCCGAATTACAATCCCGGGGCTCCGGCGGTCATTCCCGGTTCCTCTTCCCGCGTCATCCGCATCAACTGTCCTGTGAATGTCGGCGTCTATGACGAAAAAGGCGCGCTGGTGGCGTCGTTTTCAGGCAGCGAGGCCGGTGAAGGCAGCGCCAATCTGGTGTATTATGTGAACGGCAGCGGCGAGCGCGTCATGTTCCTGCCCGGGGATACGGATTATCATGTTGACATCACCGGAACTGACGAGGGCGATGTGAACATATCCCTGGGGGAATTCAATTTCACATACGGAAACTACACCCGCCTGGAGAATTATTACGACATTCCCATTCAGGCGGGCGGCAGGATCGAAATGGATGTTCCGCAAATCGAAGCCGCCGAGCTGCTGGAAAACAGCCGCGAAGGTTCCAGCGCGGCGTATGAAGTCCGCTCCAACGGTGAAAAGCTGGCAAGCAGCGAAGCGCTGCGGGGCGAAGAAGCGGCTGTGGCGCGCCACAGCGTAGCCATCGAAGTGGAGGGAAACGGAGGCCGCGTGAACGGCGCCGGGCGCTACAGCAGGGGCAGTTTCGCCCTGGTCGAGGCCATGCCGCTGCCCAGCGGTGAGTTCCTGGGCTGGTATGAGGACGGGGTGCTCGTCTCCGCAGACGCGTCGTATCGCTTCGCCGTGCGCCGTGATACGACGCTGACGGCCAGATTCGCCGATGTGCAGATCAGCCGGCTGCGCGTTGCCCCCGGGGAAGGCGGAACCGCCACCGAACTGGACGACTATTTCAGCGAGGAAACCAGGATCAGCCTGGCCGCCGTGCCGAACGAGGGCTGGTCCTTCGCAGGTTGGCAATTGGAAGGCTCCGGAACGTTTGCCGATGAAACCGCAGCGGAAACTGAGTACGTGATGGGCGGGTCTGAGGCGGTCATCACCGCGCTGTTTACCGACAATTCGCGGCCCGCGCCCACCGACACGCCGACTCCGGCGCCCACCGGCACGCCGACTCCGGCGCCCACCGACACGCCCACTCCCGCGCCC
>LVAP01000156.1 GCA_001603025.1 Clostridiales bacterium Firm_10
ACTGGCTGAACTACTTCGTATACCAGACCACGCCGTACGATCTGAAGGACATCAGGTAATGCAGAAAACATGCCGCGGTGCAAATGCCGCGGCATGTTTTTATGGCTTGAACCCCTCCGCCCCCGCTGCGGGGATCCAGTTGAACTTAACCAGCCGGCCGTTCAGCCGCCACAGGCCGGGGCAGGTGGTTTCCATCCAGTCAACGGGCTCCAGCGTGTCCGCCTGCACGGAAGCCCGGGCAAAGGCGGCGCGCAGCTCCTCAAGGCCCGCCTCGTCCAGCGCGCCCGGCTTGCAGGACACGAACAGCGGCGTGCCGCTGGCGCTCAGCGCCTTCAGCCATTCTCGGTTCTGCGTCCAGGGCACATGCTCCGTGATGCCCACGCAGTCCGCGTCGGCGGCGTAGAAGGTCTTGTCGTGGAGCATGCGGAAGGCCAGCGTGTTCGGCCCCATCCTGCGGGTGCGTTCCCACTCCCGGCCGCTGGTGTCGTCTCCGGTGCGGTTCAAATGAACCAGACCGGCCGCGAGATGGCCGATGACGTTGCAGCCGAGGATGACGGTATCCTTCCCCGCGGCCTCGCGGATGGCGCGATAGAAGCCGGCCACGATCTCGGCGCTGGTCTTCGTCCGGTCAAAGAAATGCCAGCCGTCGTCCGTCAGCGTCGTGGTCCGCCACACGCCCCAGTCGCCGAAGATGTCATAGGTGGAAAAATCATGCTTGATGAGGCTGAAGCCCCAGTCGTTCACGATGCGGCGCGTGTCCGCCTTCACCTTCTCCAGCACCCCGGGATGGGACGGGTCCAGGTACTGCCCGTCCCGCGGGAGGCGGTGCTCCGGCAGGACGCCGGGAGTCTCTCGCCGGCTGTCCGCAAGATAGCGGATCCAGATGCCCGGCCGCACGCCCAGCGCCTTCATTCCTTCCGCCAGGGCCTTCATGTCCGGAAAGCGCTCGTTGCCGCGGTCCCAGGGGCCGTCTGTGCGGTTGGGCTGCCAGCCGTCGTCGATCACCATGTACGGTCTGTTTTCGAGGCCGGCGCACAGCCCGCTCACCAGCCGCGCATCGTTCAGAATGTCGTTATGGGAGCTCTCGCCGTAGGCATAGTACCAGTTGTTGGAACCGTATATCCTGTGATCTGCTTCCAGGGGATCGCCGCACAGCATGCCGTAAAAGCTGTGAACGGCACGGAAGGCGGTGGTTTCCCGATACTCGCCGAACATGATCTCGCACACATCCAGCTCCCGCCCGTTCAGCCGTACGCCGCTGCCGCCATTGCGCACGTCCAGCCACAGCGTCACGCCGCAGGGATCGTACTGCCAGAAGCACAGGGCCGCCGGGCGCACGCGCACGCCGAAGCACTCGGTAAAGCGGCCTGTCAGGACCCCGTCAGCGTCCGATCCATTTGAAACCGAGAAAGCCCAGGGCATGCACCGTTCCGGCACAACGGCACGCCATTCCATGGTGCCATAGCCCCGCTCCCACTCGTCGCCCAGCACGCGTACCGGTTCCCCACGGCTTTCTTCCGCGGTGAAATTCCATCTCAGGCGTATATAGCGCAGCGGCGTTTCGCAGGCGAACGCCGACACCAGCAGCCGTCCTTCCGACTCCCTCAGCCGCAGCCGGATGTCTTTCAGCGCCGCAGCAACCGCCGCGCCGAATGTGCCGTGCGCATCCTCGCCGTAAATGTCCGTCACATCAGGATATCTCAGTTTCATATCGCTCCGCCCTTTCCTGTATATGTCATCAGTTATTATAGACTGTTTCCCATCGCGTGTAAAGGTCCTTCCCGCCGCAGCGGAGGTCAGCGCATCTGACGCGCCGTTTTCATGCCGGAGGGTTTTCTGCCTTTTTTCCGCATAGCCTGTCCCTCAGGCAGTTTGTTTTCACGGCCCGGGACGCATCAGTCCCGACACAGGCTGTAAACCGGTTTTTCAAATCCCCTGGGCCGCGCGAAAGCCATATCGTATTCAATAAATGCAGAAATATCAAAAATATAATAATTGTTCATTTGAATCCCCATTGATTTCCACGAAAAAGATGTGTATAATGTCTGTAATGAATATGAAAGGAGCTATTGCAATGGCCGCCAAGAAAAAGACCGTAGCCCCCGAGCCTCAGAAGAAGGTCCGCAAGCAGTATCCCAGCCACGAGGAGCGCATCGCCGCTGCCGAGAAAAAGATCGAGCACCTGAAATCCCTCATCGCCGAGAGAAACGGCCTTGTCTCCAAGACCGAGAAAACGCTGAACGAGCGCCGCAGCGCCCTGGCAAAGAGCGAGCAGGCGCTGGCAAAGACCGAAGAAAAGCGCGAGCGCCTGATCTCCGCCATGACCCGCGCCGCCCAGGGCAAGAGCATCAAGCTCACGCCCGAAGAGCGCGCCGAGAAGCGCAAGGCCGCGCTGGCGAAAGCCCGCGAGGTCAAGAAGGCCGAAAAGGCCAAGTACGACGCGCTGATGAACGCCCTGCGCGACAATGGCAAAAGCATCGATGAAATCCTCGAGGCGCTGAAAAAGTAAACCGAGCCAAAACAGGCCGTTCGCAGGCTGCCGGAGCGTCCGGTTTGCCTGTGAACGGCCTGTTTTCTATTTCCTGCCGTCTGTATGCCGCGGTCTGGCGCCATAGTCGTGCCGCGCGTGCGTCGGCGCGTCTTTTGAGAAGCGCGGCCGGCGTTCCCGCGCGGTCACTTCTTCCTGGCGGCGTCCGCGCTCCGTGCGGGCGGGGCGTTCGCGGCGGTCGTTCCACTCGGGACGGCGCATCGGACGCGCCTCCGGGCGGCCTTCCTGACGCAGGGCGGCCAGCATCTCGCGGGGCACCGGGCGGCCATAGGGGCCGCGGCGCTGAACAGGCGCGGGCCTGGGAGGCCGGACCGGCTCGGGCGGATTCAAATCCACAGAGGCGTCCGTGCGCGCGCCGGCCTGCCTGATAAGCGCATCCAGCATCACGGCCACCGCCTTTTCCGG
>LVAP01000157.1 GCA_001603025.1 Clostridiales bacterium Firm_10
ACGCCCGAGCCGACGCCCGAGCCCACGCCTGAGCCCACGCCCGAGCCGACGCCCGAGCCCACGCCTGCTCCGGACGAACAGAATGTCGATGAGGAAGTTATCGAAGCCATGATGAACTGGCTGGATATGAACCATCCGAAGGATGACATGACTCAGTGGACGAAGGAAGAGGCCGTGCGCTGGCTGCAGGATTCGCTGGTTCTCCAGGAATACCTGGTCCTCGAACCCGATCAGACTGAACCGACCGGCATCTATGATCTCAAGACCAAGCAGGCCGTTGAGGCGTTCCAGCGCTTCTTCGAGATCGGGAAGGATACACCCGACTACATGTACGGTGTTGTCGATCAGCAGACGCTTGAAAAGATCTGGGCCGAAAACGAAGCTTTGGCACAATCCGGATCAGAGGGATAACCGCTGGAGCAATATCAGACAACACGAAACCCCCGCACGCGATGTGCGGGGGTTTCGTTTGCTGTGAAAGCGGGATAAGTCGGATCAGCCCTTTGGTTCCTTGGTCAGAGTTACGATGCGCTCGATCCGCAGGCGCGTTTCGGGCGGCAGGTAGCCTTGGAAGGACGCGAGTCGCCTGACTTCGCCCATGCGAGCCAGCGAGAAGCACAGCGTTTCCAGCGATTCCTGCGGCAGGTCCTCTACACAGTCGACGAGGAAATCCGTGTTGTCAAACACGATCGCCAGGCGGACAACCTCGTCCTTTTGCGCGTCGGACATGCGGTCGAGGAGCTGCGGCACAGCGGAGAAATCGCCCCGGCGCGCCATGTTCAGCGCCTTGTCGGCTGCCTTTACTTCCGGAACGGTGTGAGGCGCGTCATCCGTTTTATCACGCCGCGAGGCGCCGCGCATCCTGCGCAGTTTGCGCAGAAAGTCGGTTTCATCCTGCTCGAGGGCCAGCTCTTCCAGATTGTCCAGCGTGTCGTCGTCCAGCGTGGTCAGAGGGAGGAGGGATGCCAGCTCGTCAAAGTCACCGTTCTCAGCCATGCGTCGGGCGACGCCAGGCTTCATTTCATCGGGAATAAAGCCGCCTTGCCTGTCAAGGAAGTCAAGATCGTCCGCGTCGAGCGCCATATCGATGATCTTCCCACGGGTTTCTTCATCCAACGTGGGGAAGATGTCCGCCAGTTCATCGAAATCGCCGTTTTCAGCACGGCGCAGCGCCACACGGCGGCGCAGTTCGCCGGAGAGAGCGTTTATGCCGCCTTGCCTGTCGAGAAAGTCAAGATCGTCCGCGTCGAGCGCCATATCGATGATCTTCCCACGGGTTTCTTCATCCAGCATGGGGAAGATGTCCGCCAGTTCGTCAAAATCACCTTTCTCCGCCAGACGCAGGGCGAGGCGTGCCTGGACACCATCCGCCTTTCCGGCAGGATGAGCCTGGCCTTCCTGCTGCTTTTCGGCAGCGCGGTTTACATGGACCGCTACCTGCGCATCCAGCGTGTCACGGGAAAGAAAAGGCGCAAGCATGGACAATGCCTTCATGGGCAGCTGGCCGATGCGGCTGACGAGGCTGCCGAGCGCGTTGCCGTCGAGGAATGGGGCCAGGCCAGCCAGCTGCCCTGGAGTGAGGGATTTGGGATCCATGCGCTTCACGATATCTTCCAGCGTTTCGCGGGAGAGGAAAGGAGCCAGTGCCAGCACGCGGCCCGGAGTGACGGAGGAGAAGTCCATGCGGGCTGTGATCTCATCCAGCTCACGGCGGCCGAGGAAGGGCGCCAGCGGAACCAGCGACTCGGGGGTAACGCTGTCCGCCTGCTCCATCACCAGGGCGCTGAGACGGCCCTTGGGCAGGAAAGGCGCAAGGCCGATGAGATCGTGCAGCGCGACGACGGGCCGCGCGCTGTCGGCCTGCGAGGCGCTCTCCCCGGCCTCGTCCGCAGCCTTGTCGATGGGCGGCTCGCTCTGAGGCGTTGCCTGGGCATCACGGGATGGTTCCACTGCAGGCTGGCGGGCGTCCAGCACTTCGGTGAGCAGTTCGTCCAGCGTGACGCCGAACAGGCGGGAGAGGGTCAGCAGCGTCTGCAGGTCGGGGATGGAGGAGCCGTTCTCCCATTTGGACACGGCCTGGTGCGTGACGTTGGCTTTGGCAGCCAGTTCCTGCTGGGTAAGGCCCATGCGCTGGCGGAGGTATACGATGTTTTCGGAAATGATTTGCGGATTCAGCATGTGTGTCATCCTTTCATGCGGCAGGATTCTGTCAGGGACAGGAGGGGGTATTTCACGAGGCGGCTGAAACAGCCTCCAGTCGTGAAATCGATACCGCGTGAGAGCGGCATAAAGGCGGGAAGGTCGGCCAGCGCGGGGCTGTTCTCCCGTTCCGGATACACGGCGCCCCAGCGAGTGGAAGTTATTCCCTCAAAAACGATTTGGAGATTGCGCATTTTGTTGTCCTTTCGGCCTGGCCAGGCGTTTGGTTCCGGCGCGCTCCGGTGTTCTGAGCATAGCAGAAGGCGAAACAAAATGCAAGTTACCGTTGGTTGAATCGACTTTTGCAACCGCTGGTTGCAACCGTTGGTTGAAAAATGGCTCAAAGCGTTCAAAAAACCCGCCGCTCAATGCTGAACGGCGGGAAAACAGGGCTCCTTTTATCCGATGACTCAACCGAGGCGGCCCGGATACTTCTTGATCTTCGCGGCCTTGTACCAGTTCTGATACTCGGCTTCATAGGCTTCGTCCTGCTTGGTTGAAAGCAGGCTGGCGGCCAGGTCGTCGTGCACCTCGGCAATGTCGATCGGGCCGGGGGTCACGTCGCTGTTGTAATAGATGATATGCACGCCGTTGCTGCCCAGCACGGGCTCGCTCACATCGCCGATCTTTTTGAGCGCCATGGCGGCCTCGGTGAACGCGGATTCCCACATCGTGGAGCTGGCGGACACGTAGTAACCAGTGGTCATGCTGGGCTCAGACTGCATGCCCGGATCCTCGCCGTACTCGGCCATCAGGTCGTCGAAGGCGGCACCGTCAGCCAGCTTGGCGTTGATCTCGTCAACCTTCTCGGTGAAGGACGCAAGAATCTCAGCCTTCTTCTCGTCGATGGACTTCTCCAGCTCGGCCTTGCGGGCAGTCAGGTCGTCCAGCGTCAGCACGGGCGCTTCCTCGGTGGTTTCGCCTTCGGCAGGAGTTTCGCCCTCGGCGCTTTCTTCAGCGGCCTCACCCTCAGCGGGGGTCTCATCTTCAGAGGGTCCCTCGGCAGCTCCGTCCTCGGCGGGCGTTTCGCCTTCTTCGGGCTCCTCGGCGGGGGCTTCGAGGTCGGCGATCATGTCTTCAACACTGTCGAGCTCGTCCTGCAGGGCAGTCAGTTCGCTCTTCTGGTCGTCGTTCATCTTCAGCAGGATATGCTTCACCGTGCGATAGCCTTCGGGGTTATAGTAGACGGTGGTGCCGTTGGTGTGGTAGTATTCATACATGTAGGTGCTGTTGGCGAAAGCGCTTTGGTTATCGGCGACTTTCTTGTTGAAGTCCTCTTCGATTTCGCTCTCGTCCACGGCGACGTCCTTGATGACGCTCTCGCGCACCCTGTCGCTGATGAAGGTCGTGGTCTCGTTCTCGATGAGCTTTTCGAGGGTGACGCCCTCCTCCTCGAGATGGGCCAGGGCGGCAGCGTGGGCTTCTTCGTCGCTCATGCCCTCGGTGTTGACGTGGCCGTCTTCGATTTCATCGGCGGCGTACTGCTCGAGCTTTTCGGCAGCCTGCGCCTCGATGGTGGCCTTGTCTTCATCAGACAGAGTGTCGAGACCCAGTTCGGCAGCCTTCTGCTTCACGAGTTCCTGACGGATGAACGCTTCGAGCACATCGTCTTTGATGCTTTCCAGCTGGCTGCTGATGTCGCTGTTGCCGGTGTAATAGTAGTTCAGGTAGGCGTAGTAATCCTGATAGTACTGATAGGTATCCATCACTTCGCCTTTGGTTATGTTGACGCCGTTGACGGTGGCCACGGCCTCGGCATTATCCATTTCCTGGTCTACTTCGATCAGGCTGCAGCCGGTGAGCGCCAGCAGCAGCGCCAGCGCAAGGGCGGTCAGCTTCCAGATGCGTGTCCTCATGAGATATCGTCCTTTCAAACATGGAATAGTGGTGCGATAAACGCCGTACTTATATATTATACACGTTTCTCCCTTAGATGACAAGCCCCAATTTGGGCCGCAAAGCGGTGTTTTCAAAGTGTTTTCATGAATGAAGCCGCGCAGGCGTTCAGAGCGGCCCGCGCGGCTTCCGGGATTCCGCTGTTCAGCTGTTTTTCAGGCCTTCGATGATGCCTGCCACGGCCGGCCAGTCTTCCGTGAGGCCGATGCCGATGTTGTAGAGGAACGTATCCCGGAACAGGTAGGCACTGATTTGGCAGAAGGTTCCTTCTTCCATCGGGAAAAGCACGCGCAGCTTTCCGCCCGCTTCAAACCAGGCGAAATCCAGCATGGCGAGATCCTCCGGGCCCTTCTCGACGAGGGGATCCGCGACCGACGAAAAGGCTTCGATCAGGCGCTGCAGGCGCGTGGGTACGGCTGTCCGCTCGAAGTCGGCCATGTCCTCCAGCTTTACCGGGATACCGGCAAGCCAGAACCCGAAGAGCTCGTGATCTGCGCTGAATTCAAGTTCCAGTTCCAGGATGTCGTCAATTTCCTCGTAGGCGTAGTAGACGAATGGCCTGAGGGTAACGCATCCGTCAGGCGCCTCGGAATACTTTCGTTCATCGAAGGCTTCCTCACCGGGCGTCATGCTCTCCGAGAGGGGCAAAAGCGCCACGGCGTCTTCCAGCGGCATGCCGAAGTAAAGGCCGTCTGGGCAGATGAAGGCGCCTTCCTCAGTATACAGGCGGCCCAGGAGGCCTTCGCGCACGATGGGTTTCATGGGAACCACCGGCAATTCGGCGAGGTCTGCGCGCGTGAGAGCCCGCGCAGGAGAGACCGCGAACGCCAGCGTGAGGATTGCGGCCAGCAAGAGACGTGTGCGTTTCATAATCGATGGCTCCTTTCCTGTCCGACTATTCATTGACTGCACTTTCAGTATAGCATACTAAGCTGTAAATGTAAGACCTGGATCCGACAACTCAGCCGGGATAAATGACAATTGAGCGGATTCGGGAAGAAGCAGTGGCGGGAGCAGAAAAACCGCCCGTCCGGCGATGAAACCGGGCGGGCGGAGCTTCGTATGGGGAATTACACGGGCATGGTGTTGTTCTTCTCGTCGCGGACCGAGTTGTCCAGGCCGATGGTCTTGGCCTGGCGGGCCTTGAAGAACTTCTGGGCGACCTGCGGGAACAGCGCGTAGGTGAGCACGTCCTCTTCCTGCATGATGTATTCGCCGATTTCCTTGCGGTAGGCCTCCAGCTCAGGCTTGAGCAGGTCGGCGGGACGGCAGGTGATAACTTCCTGATCGCCGATGACCTTGCGGCGCACTTCCTCGTTCACAGGAGCCGGCAGCTTGCCGTACTCACCGCGCATGAGGCCCTGGGACTCCTTGGGATTCATCTTGTAGCGCTCGCCGGCCAGTACGTTCATGACGGCCTGCGTGCCCACGATCTGAGAAGTGGGGGTGACCAGCGGCGGATAGCCGAAGTCCTCGCGAACGCGCGGCACCTCAGCCAGCACCTCGTAGAACCTGTCGGAGGCGTTGGCCTGCTTCAGCTGGTTGATCAGGTTGGAAAGCATGCCGCCGGGCACCTGGTACTTCAGCGTGTTGATGTCCACGCTCAGCACCTTGGGATCCAGGATGCCTTCCTTCTTCAGCTTGTCAGCCACGCCGCGGAAGTGGGTGGTGGCCTCGGTCAGCGCTTCGAGGTCGATCCCGGTGTCATAGGGCGTGCCCCTGAGCGTGGCGATCAGCGGCTCAGTGGCGGGGTTGGAGGTGCCGTTGCCCAGGGGCGACAGCGCGCAGTCCACGATGTCCACGCCCGCCTCGATGGCCTTCAGCACGGTCATGTTGCCGACGCCGGCGGTGTTGTGGGTGTGCAGGTGGATGGGGCACTTGACGGCCTTCTTCAGCTTCTTCACCAGGCTGTAAGCGGTGTAAGGCAGCAGCAGGTTGGCCATGTCCTTGATGCAGATGTTGTCGGCGCCCAGACGCTCCAGCTGCTGAGCCAGCTTCACGAAGTACTCCTCGGTGTGCACGGGGCTGATGGTGTAGCTCATGGCCACTTCGCAGATGCCGCCGTACTTCTTGGTGGCCCGGATGGCCGCCTGCAGGTTGCGCACGTCGTTCAGCGCGTCGAAGATGCGGATGATGTCAATGCCATTCTTGATGGACAGGCGGACGAATTCGTCCACCACGTCGTCAGCGTAGTGCTTGTAGCCCAGGATGTTCTGGCCGCGGAACAGCATCTGCAGCTTGGTGTTGGGCAGGGCCTTGCGCAGCGCGCGCAGACGCTCCCAGGGATCCTCGTTCAGGAAGCGCAGGCAGCTGTCGAAGGTGGCGCCGCCCCAGCATTCGATGGAATAATAGCCGGCTTTATCGAGAATCGGGCAGGCGGGCAGCATGTCCTCCAGCCGCATACGGGTCGCGGCCTGGGACTGATGCGCGTCGCGCAGGATGGTTTCAGTGATAAGTACCTTTCCCACAGGTTTTTCCTCCTTTTACACTTCAATCGGGCGAGAATCAGCCGAACAGGGAGATGAACACGCCGGCCGCGACAGCCGAGCCGATGACGCCGGCCACGTTGGGGCCCATGGCGTGCATCAGCAGGAAGTTGCCGGGGTTCTCCTGCTGGCCGACGGTGTTCGACACGCGCGCGGCCATGGGAACGGCCGACACGCCCGCGGAACCGATCAGCGGGTTGATCTTGCCGCCGGTGAGCTTGTTCATCAGCTTGGCCAGCAGCACGCCGCCCGCCGTGCCGCCGCCGAAGGCGAACACGCCCATGATGACGATCAGCAGGGTGCGGATGGTCAGGAAGGTCTCGCCGTTGGTGGTCGCGCCGACGGTGACGCCCAGGAAGATGGTCACGATGTTGCACAGCTCGTTCTGCACGGTCTTGTTCAGGCGCTCGGTGACGCCGGAGACGCGCAGCAGGTTGCCCAGCATCAGGCAGCCGATCAGCGTAGCTGCGTCAGGCAGCAGCAGCGAAACGACGATGGTCACGACGATGGGGAAGATGATCAGCTCGGTCTTGGAAACCGGGCGCAGCTGCTCCATCACGATGGAACGCTCTTCCTTGGTGGTCAGCGCTTTCATGATGGGCGGCTGGATGACCGGCACCAGCGCCATGTAGCTGTATGCCGCCACGGCGATCGGGCCCAGCAGCTGCGGGGCCAGGCGGGTGGTGACGAAGATGGCCGTGGGGCCGTCCGCGCCGCCGATGATGCCGATGGAGGCGGCTTCCTCAGGCGTAAACGCGCCGGTCAGCATGGCCACGATGAAAGCCAGGAAGATGCCCAGCTGCGCGGCGGCGCCGAGGAGCAGGCTCTTCGGGTTGGCCAGCAGGGGGCCGAAATCGGTCATTGCGCCGACGCCCATGAAGATGAGCGGGGGATAGATGCCCAGCTTCACGCCGCGGTACAGGTACCACAGCAGGCCGCCGTTGGCGTAAGGCACGCGGTAGGCCATCTGGCCCAGCTCCTTGGAGTAGGCCATCACGATGTCGTCCAGCGGCTTGCCCTGGGCGGACATGTAGGCCACGGCCTCGTCCAGATTGGTGTAATAGTGATAACTGGGATCGGCCATCATGCCCGCGGCGGGCAGGTTGGCCAGCAGCATGCCGAAGGCGATGGGCAGCAGGAGCAGCGGCTCAAACTGCTTCACAATCGCCAGATACAGCAGCACGCAGGCTACGACGATCATCAAATACTGACGCCAGTTGCCGCTGGCAAAGCCCGTGCTGCGGGCGATGTTGCCCAGAGCCTCGAAAAAGTTGATGGAACTGCCTTCCGATTCAGCTTCTGCAGAAACGACTTCGGTCGTTTCTGCGGGAGCTTCCTGGTTCTCGGCAGAGGCAGCGGAAGCGATGACGGGGATCATGGCGACGATCATCAGCAGGAAAAGCGTCACCAGCACCCTTGTGCGTTTGAATTTCATGCGCCTGGCAACCTCCTCTTCATTTCATCAGTTTGGATTAACCGAATCAGTTCAGAGAAAGCAGCACGTCGCCGGAGGCCACGCTCTGGCCCTTGGTCACGTTCACGGAAGCCACGGAGCCGTCGCGGGGGGCCTTGATTTCGTTTTCCATCTTCATGGCTTCGAGGATGCACAGCACGTCGCCCTTCTTCACGGCCTGGCCGACAGTCACGTTCACGGCGTTGATAGTGCCGGGCATGGGGGACTTCACGGCTTCGGCGCCGGCAGGCGCGGCAGCGGCAGCCTTGGGGGCGGCAGCGGGCGCAGCCTTGGGAGCGGCAACGGGAGCGGGGGCGGCGGC
>LVAP01000158.1 GCA_001603025.1 Clostridiales bacterium Firm_10
GCGGGCTTCGCTTCAGGTGCCGGTTCCGCCGGCTGTGCAGCCGGCGCAGGCTTCGCTTCGGACGCCGGTTTTTCCGCCGGCTGTGCAGCCGACGCGGGCTTCGCTTCGGACGCCGGTTTTTCCGCCGGCTGTGCGGCCGACGCAGGCTTCGCTTCGGGCGCCGGTTTTTCCGCCGGCACAGGGGCGTTCTGCTGTTCCGCTTTTCGGGTGCCCTTAGGCCTGCCCCGGCGGCGCGGCGTTTCCTTTTCCGCCTGCGGCTGTGGTTCAGCCTTGGCTGCGGGCTTTTCCTCCTTTGTTTTCTCTGCCTGCAGTTCGGCCTTGATTGCGGGCTTCGCCGCCTTCGCGGGCTTTTCGTCCTTTGCCTTCCCCGCCTGCGGCCGGACCTCCGCCTTGGCTGCGGGCTGCGCCGCCTTCGCGGGTTTTTCATCCTTTGTTTTCTCCGCCTGCGGCCGGACCTCCGCCTTGGCTGCGGACTGCGGCGCCTCCACTTCCCGGGGCGCCTCCCTGCTGTCCAACAGCAGCTCGATCATGCGCGCCTTATTGGTGCCGGCCGGCAGATGCACACCGCGCTCCTTCGCAAGGGCGCGCAGCTCCACCACGGTTTTGACATACAAAGATCGATAATCCACGATAATCTCCTTTCGATTGCCGCCCAACGCGCCGTGTGTCAGAAGCGCCTGACTCCCACGGCGACGTCCCGCGTAATCGCCTGTTCCACCCAATGCCCGAGTCCCTCATAGCCGGGACCATCAGAAACATCCAGCCCCACCTCAGCCATCATGCCGCGCACCATTTCCGGTCGGAGCGTGTTCACATTGAACGACAGCGCCATGGCACCGCCCGTGTGCATGAGCTCCACCCACACCGGCAGCACCTCGTAGAGCATATCCTCCAGCGAGGGACGTCTCCTTCCGCCGCCCGGCGCGTGCTGCACGCCATAGGGCAGGTCGGCCACGATCAGGTGGCAGCAGGGCTTCCTGTAGACGAGGCCCAGCCTGTCGCCCGGAATGGCCGCCATCGTCAGCGCCCGCGTATCGCCATCGCGATACGCCTCCGGCGTGGACGCGAAGCGGAAGGTGTGCAGCACAGCCGCCTGCTTCCCGCCCGCCGTCATGGATTGATCTGACGCGGTGTGCTTTATGCGATGGTATTCCAGGTAGCGTTTGAAGTATTTGAGGCCCTCGTCCACCGCCGCCGCATCCTGATCGAACCCCAGCGCGTTCCAACCGCGATTGAGCGCCGCAAAGGCTGTGGTACCGCGGCCGCACATGGGATCCATCACGGCAAGCGGCTCGTCCGGCCCAAAATCCGAAGCGCACAGCGCCAGGTTGAGCAGGAAAGCGGTAAACGTCTCGTTGGTCTTTCCCTTGTATTTCAGCACCAGCGGAAGGTCTTCGCCCAGATACGCGGCGTTCTGCCCGCGCAGGGGGCGCAGCGCGCCTTCCGTTTCTTCAAAGAGCACGTAAAGATGAGCGGCCAAGCAAAGCAGGCTGAGCTGCCCCTCATCCAGCGCGCCGGCCTCAAATGCGAGCCAGTCCGTGTCTGCGCGCGTTTCGCAGCGCACGTCAGTCCCGCAGCCGCTCTTGGCGAGCAGCGCGATCAGTTCGGCGCGGGCCAGCTTCAGCGCCTCAGCCTGATAACGGCTGTTGGCGTGCGGCCTGAGCAAAGCACAGTATTTCATGCGGCGTATATCTCCGGATGTATTGCTGTAAATGGTATGACAAACGTTCATGGCGGCGGGGAGACCGCGGCCACGTGCGCCGGACGGCCGTCTATCGACGCCGCAAAATGGAAATAAACAGGCCCTGATTCAATGATATGACATTCATCAGTTGGTTTTTCCGGCGGCAAAGTCGCCGGGAAAACCCGATGTGTTCAAAAAAAAGTCCTTTTGCCATTTCGATAAAAGGACTTTTTCTGATTCACGAGTTAACCTATCAGTACTTGCGCTTGCGAGCGGCTTCCGCCTTCTTCTTGCGCTTTACGCTGGGCTTCTCATAATGCTCCCTTTTCCTGGCTTCAGCCAGAATACCGGAGCGGGCAGTCATGCGCTTGAATCTTCTCAGCGCACTTTCCAGGGATTCATTTTCCCGGATACGTACTTCAGACATCGTGTTTTCCCTCCCCTCGCGATTAGTGGCACTGTATGGCCAATGTAGCATGGGGTTCGCCACACATTCATTATTATAGCGGAACCCGCGTCTCGCGTCAATAGCTTTGAATGAAAAATCTTTGTTTGTTCACCGATTGTACACGATTACGCCATCGTTTCGGACAGTTGCCTGCCGCCCAGCAGGTGGAAATGCAGGTGGTTCACGCTCTGCGCGCCGTCGCGCCCGCAGTTGGTGATCAGGCGGAACCCGTTCTCCGCCAGGCCCTGCTCGCGGGCGATCTGCGCCGCGGCGCGCATCACGCCGTCCATGATGCCGGCGTCAGCGCCTTCCAGCACGTTGGCCACGTGTTTTTTGGGCACGATCAGGATATGCACAGGTGCCTGCGGGTTAATGTCGCGAAAGGCGAAGACATCATCGTTTTCAAACACCCTCGCGCTGGGAATATCGCCCTTGATGATTTTGCAGAACAGGCAGTCGTCCATGGGAATCATTCGCTCCTTTCATCATGAAGGACGCGGCCCAGGGCCAGCTCGTCCTCCGTCCGCTCGATCAGCACGCGGCGTATTTCACCGGGCGCCACAGCCTCGTCCGCGCGCACGCGCACGTACTCCGGCGTATAGCCTTCGCCGTCTTCCTCAAAGAGAACCTCTCTTACCGTACCGATCATCTCTTTGGCGTATGCGGCCTCCAATTTGTTCCCGAGGGCAATCAGTTTTGCCGCACGTTCATGCTTCACGGCCTGGGGCACCTGTCCATCCATGCGGTCCGCCAGGGTGCCGGCCCGCCGCGAGTATGGAAAAACATGGATCCGCGCGAAGCCGATCTCCTCCACGAAGGCGAGCGTCTGCGCGGCCTCCTCCTCTGTCTCGCCGGGAAAGCCTGTCAGCACGTCCGTGGTCAAAGCACAGCCTGGCCGGCAGGCGCGCAGGGCCGCGGCCGCGGCGCGATACTGCGCCGTGCTGTAGCGCCGCTTCATGCGGAGAAGCACCGAATCACAGCCCGCCTGCAGCGCCAGGTGGAACTGCGGGCACAGCTTGGGCATGCCGCGCAGCGCGGCGCAGAACTCGTCCGTCACCACCAGCGGCTCGAGAGAGCCCAATCTCACGCGCGCCACGCCCGGCGCGTCATGCGCCACGCGGATAGCCTCCGCAAGGCTCTCCCCGGTCTCCCTGCCATAGCTCGCCAGGTGAATGCCGGTGAGCACCAGCTCGCGGTAGCCCGCCACGCCCAGCCGTTCCGCCTCAGCCTTCACCGCCGAAAGCGGCATGGAACGCACCGGCCCGCGCACGCTGGGAATGATGCAGTAGCTGCACCAGCGATCGCAGCCCTCCTGGATCTTCATCACGGCGCGGGTTCTGCCCTCATGCCGCGTGACGGAGAGCGCCTCGAAGGGCACCTGCTTCAGCGCATCCACGGCTGTCAGGCAGACACCTTCCGCCTTCGCGCGCTCATACAGCGCAACCACCTCGCTCCGGCGCTGCGTGCCGATGATCAGCCGCACGCCGGGCAGCGAAACGCGCGCCGCGTCGCGCTGGGCAAGGCAGCCGGCCACGATGATGTCTGCCTGCGGGTATTCGCGCCCCAGGTGGCGGATGAGCCGCACGGATTTCTGATCGCCCGTGCCGGTAACGGTGCAGGTGTTGACCAGGTACAGATCCGCCTCGCCGGCATCGAAGGGCACGGCTTCCCAGCCGGCCCGCTCGAAAGCTTCCAGCATGGCCTCGGTGTCATATTGGTTGACTTTGCAGCCCAACGTGTGGACGGCGATTTTCTTCATGGTGAATCGACCTCGAAACAGCGATGTGTTGTGTGCTAATCGGAGGGTGTTCAACTCTTATACTTCGATGCTTTGTAAAGAGCGCGGCCAAATAAGGCAGTCAGGCGCCCGTAATTCACCCTTCGCGGATCTCGCCGCAGTTATGATCCGCCAGTTCAATTCCAGCGACGACAGGCGCTGCGGCAGACGCAATCATCACAATAAAGCTTCCGGCTTTTTCATCCGTCCGCCGCTTCTTCTCACAGATCTCCCCACAGCGCCATCACCGCGGCCGCGGAGGCGATAGCCGCCGTCTCCGCCCGCAGGATGCGTGGGCCAAGCGTGACGAGCTTCGCGCCCTGGGCCAGAGCGGCCTGCGCCTCCTCCGGAGCGATGCCGCCTTCCGGCCCGATCAGCAGGGCGATATCCCGCGCGCCGGGATTCTCCGCGCGCACATCGCCCAGCCGCGTGCCCCGGGCTTCCTCCCACGGCACCAGCATGAGTTCGTGCGACGCCATCCGGGAAAGCGCTTCCTTCCAGCCCAGCGGTGCGGCCATTTCCGGCACGCGGCCCCGGCCGCACTGCTTGACCGCCTCCAGTGCGATGCGTTCCAGGCGCTCGCGGCGCTTCTCTCCGTCCTTTCCCTCCGGCCTGGCGACCGAGCGCGCCATGACCACCGGCACCACCGCCGCCGCGCCCAGCTCGGTGAGTTTCTGTGCGACGAGTTCCAGCTTTTCGGCCTTCGGAAGGCCCATATACAACGTGAGCGAGACGGGCGCCTCCCGTCCGGGCAAACCGCCGCGCACGAGCACTGCCGCACCGTCGCGGTCCGCGCGCGCGACCTCCGCCGCGTATACGCGGCCGTTGCCGTCAATCAGTTCCACCCCGTCGCCTTCGCGCAGACGGAGCACCCGCACGGCGTGCTGCGCCTCCTCGCGCGGCAGATCGACCGCCTTGCCCGCCGCGGCTTCAGGCAGGCCTTTCACAATAAAGCGATGCATGCGCCTCTCCTTACGCCGGGCAGCGGGCCGCGATGGCCGCCCACTCGCCCTTCTCGCGAATGTCCAGATCGAGATAGCCCGCGGCATTCAGCGCGCCGACCACCTCGTCCCGCCGCTCACGGGCGATGCCTGAGCAGATGAACAGGCCGCCCGGCACGATAAAGCGCCGCGCGGGAGCCGCCATCATGCAGATCACGTCCGCGATGATGTTCGCCACCATGACGTCCGCCGCATCGTCCACGGTCTCCAGCAGATCGCCGGTCTTTACCGCGATCACATCCGACAGCCCGTTGAGCGCGATGTTCTCCGCCGCCACGCGCGTGGCCATGGGATCGAGGTCGGTGGCCAGCACGCGCGCCGCGCCCATCTTTGCCGCAGCGATGGCCAGGATGCCGGTGCCCGTGCCCACGTCGATGACGTTCATGCCCGGCTTCACGTTCTCCTCCAGCAGGGCTACGCACAGGCCGGTGGTTTCATGGGTGCCACTGCCGAAGGCCATGCCGGGGTCGATCTCGATGATGCGGTCGCCGGGTCGGGCTTCCCATCGCTCCCAGGTGGGCTTCACCACGAAGGTCTCGCCCAGACGGAAGGGCTTATACTGGCTCTTCCAGTTTTCAGCCCAGTCCTCGTCGTCCATGCTGCTCACCTCGAGCGTGAGCTTGCCTGCGTCGAAGCCCAGCTCCATGCCTCTGAGGCGCGCGAGGCCTTCCCGCACGTGGGCGGCGGTATCCTGGGCGCGCTCGTCGGCGGGAATGTAAGCCGTCACCTTCACGTCGTCCTCCATGCGCTCCGCCAGCTCGTCGCCCAGTATATCCCAAAAACCGGTGGGCCGCTGGTTGACCGCCACGTCCGCCTTGTCCTCGATGAGCGCTCCCATGATGCCCAGGTCCATGAACATTGCCGAGACCGCCTCAGCGCCCTCGGTTGTGGTGCGCACGGTCAGCGTAATCCAGTCCATAATCCATTCCTTCCCGGGGCATCAGCGCCCCTCCGTCCATTTTTCGGCAATACGAAGCATCGTTTGCCCCAGTTCGGCCTGCCCGATCTGCAGCAGAATCAATGCCGTGGCAGTCATCTGCAAAAAGCCCCAGTCCCATATGTCCGCTTCTGAAACACCTGTCAGCGCGCTGAGGAAGGCGCAGCGCACACGCCCTGCAGCCAGCGGCGCGGCGGCGTATTCATCCGGCCACTCACGCATCAGGACGCCCACATCGTAGCTCCGCTCGAACAGAATCCCGTCCGGATCGATGAGTTTATACTCATCGTCCGCGCCGGGCGCGCGCAGCATATTGTTGTTGTGCGCGTCGCCATGCACCATCACCCAACCCGATGGATCGGTTCGCCGTTCCAGGCCGCACAGCCTTTCCAACGCCTGATCGACGACTTCCCACCTGCACGGAGCCGACAGCGCCCCGTAAGCTTCGGGAATATAGCGCCGGAACCAATCGTATCCGCCCGCATTCGGCTCAAGCCCGGGGCAAGGCGTATCCCAGCCGACCCGGAGCGCCGCACAGATGATCCTCATCTGCGCGTCCGGCGGCAAGCCGGAACGGCTCAGGGGCTCACCCAGCCGTTCCAGCAGCGCGGCGCGGCGCACTCCGTCACAGGCGTACAGCCGGCAGTAGCCTTTCCCATCCATCAGGCGCAGGGCCGCCGCGCTCCGAAGGAATTCCTCCGTCGGGTTGTCGGGCAATTCCGCCTTAAGCACATATGCCTCACCGCCCTGCCCGACAGCCTCTCCTACGAAGGCGTGAGAACCGCCGTCCAGCGCGCGCGTGACCTCAATGCGCCAATCCCTTTCCAACGAGGCGATGATGCCGTCCAATTCAGTCAGCCACCGGCGGCCAATCTCTCCCGCCGCCTGCGCTTTGCCCCGCGTCATGGTGGAAAGGCTTTCACTCCAACTCATCATTTCCACCTCCGCAGTGCCCACAGTATACCATAACCGTCGGATTCCATCAAGCTGGTCATGGATATAAAAACAAGGCCCAACAAGGGCCAATTGCCGACAGCGCTCAAGCAGCTCTTTCAGTTCCCGTTATTTGCTTACGCTAACTCGATACCATCTTTTCAGAACAGGGTTGGTCGAATCCACTCATAACCATAAGCTTTCCGGAATCCCCGCTCGAAGCGGAGAATCACTGTCCATAAAAATGGGGCCTTTCTGTTGGAAAGGCCCCGATGATTTGTTATTTTCCTCAGCTGAACGCATCCTTCATCTTCTCGAAAAAGGATTTCTTTTTTTCATATTCCCGGCCGGTGGTGCTCTCGTCAAACTGCCGCAGCAGATCCTTCTGCTTCTCGGAAAGCTTGCGCGGCACCTCCACCTCCATGGTCACGTACAGGTCGCCCTTACCCGCGCCGTGCAGGTTCTGGATGCCCGCGCCTTTGATGCGGAACACAGTGCCCGGCTGCGTGCCTTCGGGAACGGAGTACTTCACGGGCGCGTCCAGCGTGGGCACGTCGATCTCGCAGCCCAGCGTCGCCTGGGTGAAGCTGATGGGCACCTCGCAGTACAGATCGTAATCCTTGCGCTTGAAGTACTTATGCGGGCGCACGGTGATGAACACCTGCAGGTCTCCCGCAGGGCCGCCCCGCTCGCCGGATTCGCCCTGGCCCGCATGGTGATGATCTGGCCGTTGTCGATGCCCGCGGGCACCTTCAGCGTGATGCGCTTGGTGCTGCGCACCTTGCCGCGGCCCGAACACTTCGGGCAGGGTTCCTTGATGATCTTGCCTTCGCCGTGACAGTTGGGGCACACGCGGGAAACGCGCATCGGGCCGAGCATGGTCTGCGTGTTCATGACCACCTGGCCGCTGCCGTGGCAATTCGGGCAGGTGACGGGGCTGGTGCCCGGCTTGGCGCCGGTGCCGCCGCAGTTGGGGCACTTTTCGTCGCGCACCACGTTCATGTCCTTCGTGCAGCCCTTGGCGGCCTCTTCGAAGGAAAGCGTCAGGTCGTAGCGCAGGTCGCTGCCCTGGATCGGGCCGCGCTGCCGCGCGCCGCCCGTCGCGCCGCC
>LVAP01000159.1 GCA_001603025.1 Clostridiales bacterium Firm_10
GACGATTTCCGTGTCCGGCCCGCCGAAGAAATCCGCGGCCGTTTCCAGCGGGCGGATGGTGGCGGACAGGCCGATGCGCTGCGCGGGGCGGGCGGTGAGCTCGTCCAGCCGGGCAAGGGAAAGCAGCAGGTGGGTGCCGCGTTTGCTGTTCAGAACGGCGTGCAGCTCGTCCACGATGACGGTTTCGGCTGTGCAGATCATGCGCCGGCCGCCTGTGCTGGTGAGCAGCAGATACAGTGATTCCGGCGTGGTGATGAGGATGTGGGGCGGATGCCTCAGCATTTTCTGCCGTTCGCCGGCAGACGTGTCGCCGTTGCGCACGGCCACGCGCAGCGGTGCGCCCAGCCCTTCGATGGGACGGGTGAGGTTCTCGCGGATGTCGTTGCCCAGCGCCTTGAGGGGCGAAATGTAGACGGCATAGACGCGTTCCTCCAGCGCGCCGCGCCGGGCCAGCGCGTTCAGGCGGTCGATGAGCATGAGGAAGGCGGCGAGCGTTTTGCCCGTGCCGGTCGGCGCGCTGATGAGCACGTTTTTCCCGCGCGCGATGGCCGGCCAGCCCGCGCGCTGCGCGGCGGTCGGGGCGCCTACCGCTTCAGAGAACCAGCGGCGTGTGCTCTCGTCGAAAAGGGTACGCAGTTCGTCTTCCATGCAGGCCTCCGTGAACACGTGTTTGATGATGGATATAGTAAACCATGAAACGGGCGGAATGTCAACGGGCCGCGGAAGCGCGCTTTTTCGGCTTGACAGGCGGGAGGGGGACTGCTACAATCGGTGCGAGGGAATCCACGATGCGAACGGGGAGGCGCGAAGGATGTATACGATAGCCATTCCGGTGATCAACTGGTACAGCAACCGGCAGATGGACTGCGAGGCGGTGCTTGCCGAACTGAGGCGGGCGGGGGCTGTGCGCGTGTGGCTGTGCACGGCGCGCGGCATCGAGCGCGAGGAACGGCTGAGCGAGGAGCTGGCGCTGCTGAAGGAGCACAGGCTGTTCTTCGAGGCGCACGGCATTGAAGTGGGCGTGTGGCTCAGCTCGCTGGGGCATGGCGGCACGCTGCTGCACGACGACCCTCAGGGACTGGAGCGGGCCTCGCGCTACACGAAGATCGTGGGGCTTCGCGGCGGCACCTGCGGCGACAGCTTCTGCCCCTCGTGCGAGCCCTTTGCCACCGACTATTCGGAATGGATCGGCCGCATCGCGGAAACCGGCGCGCGCATGATCATGCTGGATGACGACTACCGGCTGTCGGCGCGTCCGTGCGGGCCGGGCTGCTGCTGCGAAAGGCACATGGCCGAATACCGCCGCCGCGTGGGCGAGCCCATCCAGCGGGAAGACATGGAGAAGCTCATCTTCACCGGCGGGCCGGGCAAATACCGCGACGCCTGGCTGGACATGGGCCGCGACGCGCTGCTGACCCTGGCGAAGAGGATCCGCGCCCGTGTGGACGCGGTCGACCCGGCGATCCGCGTGGGCGTGTGCTCGGTCATGTCCACCTGGGACACCGACGGCCTGAGCGCGGTGGAGCTCACGAAAACGCTGGCGGGCGGCACGAAGCCGTTCCTGCGCACCATCGGCGCGCCGTACTGGCAGGCGCAGAACACGCTGGCCCGGAAGCTGGGCCGCATCATCGAGCTGGCGCGCGTCCAGCGGCACTGGTGCGAGGGCCAGGGCGTGGAGCTGTTCAGCGAGGGCGACGTTTACCCCCGGCCGCGCTACTGCACGCCGGCCAGCTATCTGGAGGCCTACGACATGGCGCTGCGGGCGGACGGCGGGCTGGACGGCATCCTCAAATACATGCTGGACTACACCTCCTCGACCCGCTATGAGCGGGGCTACATCGACCGCATGGTGAGGAACGCGCCGGCTTACGCGTGGATCGCGGCGCACATGACCGCGGGCGAAGCCGTAGGCGCGGACGTGGTGTGCTTCCGCGACAAGCTGCGCGGCGCGGACCTGCCGGACGACATGACGGCGGGCGAGGCGGAATCGGCCTACTTCTACCCGGCGGGGCAGCGGCTGCTGTGCGACAGCGGCGTGCCCATGACCTACGGCGCGCGCAGCGTGCACGTGATCTGCGGGGAGAACGGGCGCTATGTGCCCCTGGCGCTGCTGGATGACGGCGCCGTGCTGGACATGACCGCGGCGAAGCGGCTGATGGAGCGCGGCGTGGACGTGGGCGTGAGCGCGGTGGGGCCCTGCGGGCGCGCCGGGGGAGAGGAGTACTATCCTGCCGACGACGAGTACGTGCTGGGCGGCACGGCGGACAGGCTGTACAGCGTGGCGCTGAAGGAAGGCGCGGCTGTGCTGTCCTGCCTGCGGGAAAAGTGCACCTGCTACAGTTATGAAAACGCGGCGGGGCAGCGGTTTTTGGTGTATCCGTTCGACATGGACGCCGTGTCGCACAGCTTGGGTCTCATGCGCTCCTACTGCCGCCAGCGCCAGCTGACTGCCGGCCTGGAGTGGGCCGGACGGCGCCGCCTGCCGGCTGTGTGCCTGGGCCATCCGGACAGTTACATGATCTGCAAGCGCACGGCGGATGGGCTGGCCGTCGGCCTGTGGAACCTGTCCGACGACTGCATGGCCGATCCGGAGATCCGCCTGGGCGGCTCCTTCGCGGCGGCGGAATTCTTCGGCTGTGAGGGCGCGCTGGAGGGGGACGTCGTGCGGCTGAAGGGCGACGTCGCGCCTTATGCTTTCGTGGGCGTCGCACTGAAGCAGGGCTGAGGCCCGGTTCCCCCGGCGCGGCCGGGAAACGCGTTTTTGCCGGACGAACCATGCAAAATGAAATAAAGCAATGGGGAGGCCCTTGGGCCTCCCCAAATCTTTCCGGGTTCCGTCATGAAAGCTCCGCCGCCCTGGAAAAGCTTTTATTTTTCCGGCGCGGCAGGGAACAGCGGGTAGCAGCTGAAGCGCTCGCTGTCGATTTCAAAGTACGGCATCAGCTCGTGCGGCGCGCAGCCGGAGATGGCGAAATGCAGCGGCCGGCCGGTGGGACGCAGGGAGGCGATGTAGCCGTCCGGATCCATGTTCAGCAGCACGCTCTCCGCGTCCGGCTCGAAATCCGAGGGCTCCTTCGCGGTGACGGCCATCAGCAGCGGGCCGTATTCCAGCGCGTAGCGCCGGTATTCGACGGGGGGTTCCGCGCGCAGGTTGCGGCGCTGCTCCGCGCCGGTATACAGCGTTTGCCGCCAGCGGAAGGGCAGGCGGAAGGACAGCGTCGCGCGGCCCCGCCACGTGCGGCTGACGGACAGGTAGCTGCCCGGTTCGGCCGAATACGTTTCGCCGTCCACCGTCACGGTCAGGGGGCCCTCCGTCCAGCAGGGCACGCGCAGCTTCAGCGTGAAGGCCTGCGGCGTTTCGGTTTCGATGGTCAGGCGGACGGCGTCGTCGAAGGGCATATCCGTGTCCGTCTCCACCTTTACGCAGCCATCCGGCCGCTGCCAGTCGAAGGCGGAGGCGGCGTACATGTCCACATACAGCGCGTCCGGGCCTATGCTGTAGAGGAATTCCGGCAGCATGCCGAACAGCCGGGTGCCCACGCCGCAGCAGCAGTGCACCAGGCCACCCTGCTGCTTGTGCCTGTCGATCCAGGCGTGGTAGCGGATGCCGGTTTCGCCCTGCTGGTTGGCGATGGCCACATTGTAGAGGGATTTTTCCATCTCGGCCACGTATTTTTCCTCGTCGGGATACAGCCGGTGCAGCCGCTGGTTCAGGAAAATCCAGAACGAGGAGCAGCACAGCTCGTTATAGGCTCTTTTGGGCTCCAGCCAGGCGCACCCGGGCGAGGAATCCTGATACTCGCACAGCACGATGCCGCCGCCCACGTGCTGCCAGTCGCGGCGATACATCTCGCGGGCTTCCAGCACGGCGCGCAGGTAGTAGTGTTTCCCGGTGGCGCGGTACAGGTCCAGGTAGCCCTCCAGCGCCTCCAGCTCGGTGCCGTGGGGATGCGGCTCGTAACCGGGCTGCCTGCGCACGCCGATGGCGTTCTGCTCGCGCATGATGAATTGGCCCAGCCGCCAGTCCTCCTCGTAGTAACGGACGGTGGTATCGATGTCCTCCTGCTTTCCCACCGGCGTGTTGAACACAAAGGGGCTGCACACCACGCCCTGGAAGGACAGCGTGAGATAGCGGATGATGGGCAGGTCGTCGCAGGTGTTGAACCAGTCCTGCCAGCGGCGCAGCATGGGCAGCGCGTCCTCGTTTCCGCCCAGCGCGGCCGCCCAGAGGCCGTAGGTCAGCCAGATGCGCACGTAGTGGGGGTACTCCAGCGTGCCGAATTCCTCCTGGGGTACGGCCATGAGGTAGCCGTCGTCCATGCTGCAGGCCCTGATCTCGCCGACGATGGTGTCGACGAGTTTTTTCATGGCCGCGTTGTCCTCCCAGCGGAGCACGTTGCCCGCGCCCATCAGCAGGAGACCCGCTGTCTGGCCCTTGATGTTGTCCTCAAAATGGCCGCGGTAGGGCTGGCCGGGCGCCTCCTTTCCGGCGCGGCGCCGGAACCAGTACAGCGCGGCGTCCACGCTGATTTTCTTCAGGAATTCGATGTTCCGGCGGAACACCTGCCCAAACAGGCCGTCCTTCAGCCTGACTCCGTAGAGAGGGGTGAAGATCCGGTCGGGGACTTTGTTTTTGTCGTTGTTGTCGAGCCATTGCATGGGCAGCCTGCTCATCGCGATTCCTCCTTTGCCGCGCTGTCCGCGTTCCTGTTAATGATTCGCCGCGCCGCATCGGAATTCCTCTCCCGCGCAGATTCTGCGCAAGCAATGAGAAGAACAGGCGCCGTCCTCCGTTGAAAGGAGGCGCGTTTTCTGCTAAAATGACAGTGAGCGCGGCGCGGGCCTTATCGGCCGCGGGCCGTCGCCCGGAGATGGGAGCTTGTGTTCGACGCCGACGGGGCGAAAGAAAGGGGACTGTGACATGCGGGCATATCGGGTGACCATTGACGAAAACAGCCGCGCGCGCTTCAACAACAACGGGGCGTACTGCGTCGGCACAGGCCGCATGGGCCTGGCGCTGCAGCAGGAATATCAGGATCAGATGAAGGCCGTGCAGGCGCTGTGCGGCTTCAGGCACATCCGCGGCCACGGGCTGTTCTGCGGCGACATGTCGATCTGCCAGCCCTGCCGGGACGCGGAGGGCGTCGAGCGCGAGGCGTACTGCTTCACCTATCTCGACCGCGTGGTGGACAGCTACCTGGCCGCCGGACTCAGGCCCTTCCTCGAGCTGGGCTTCATGCCCGATCCGCTCGCGAGCGGGACGCAGACCATCTTTTACTGGAAGGGAAACGTCACCCCGCCCAGGGACGAGGCCCGGTGGGTCGCGCTGGTGAAGGCCACGATGGAACATCTCAGGGCGCGCTACGGGGCGGAGGAGGTGTCCGCCTGGCCCTGCGAGGTGTGGAACGAGCCCAACCTGCCCGGCTTCTGGCAGAACGCGGACAAGGCCGCCTACCTGCGCCTCTACGAAATCACCGCGCCGGCGGTGAAGGCGGTGCTGCCGGACATGCCCGTCGGCGGCCCGGCCATCTGCGGCGGCGACGGCTCGCAGGATTGGATCCGCGATTTCCTGGCCTTCTGCGCGGAAAAGGCGCTGCCGGTCGACTTCGTAAGCCGCCACGCCTATATGGGCCTGACGCCTGAGCGGCGGGGCCGCTACCTCTATCACGGCATGCGCACGGTGGACGACTTGATGGCCGAGATGCAGGAGTCGAGGGACATCATCGACAGCTTCCCGCGCTTCCGGGGCATTCCCATGCACATCACGGAGTTCAACACCAGCTACCATCCCTTCTGTCCCATCCACGACACCACGCTGAACGCGGCCACGGTCGCGGGCCTGCTGGCGAGGCTGGGCGACGTGGCGGCCAGCTACAGCTACTGGACCTTTGGCGACGTTTTCGAGGAGTGCGGCGTGCCGCGCACGCCCTTCCACGGCGGCTTCGGCCTGATGGCCAACGGACTGATTCCCAAACCCACGCTGTGGGCCTTCCACTTCTTCAACAACCTGCAGGGCGTGTGCGTCCACAGGGACGAGCGGCTCGTGCTCATGCGCCGCGGGGACGGCAGCTGGGAAGGCGTGGCATGGAACCTGTGCGGGCCAGGGGAGGACGGCGCGCTTTCCATCGAACTGCGCCTGCCCGGCGAGGGCGGATACGCGCTGCTCACCCGCACCGTGGACGACGCGCACGGCAACCCCCTCGCGCACTGGCTGCGCATGGGCCAGCCCGCCAGCCTCACC
>LVAP01000160.1 GCA_001603025.1 Clostridiales bacterium Firm_10
AGCCAAACGACCCCGCGCGGGAGAGGCCCTGCAGCCTCTCCTGCGCGGCTTTTTTTACACCGGCTGCGATTGTGCGCCGGACGGGCAGGTGGTATAATGGCGGATAGGGACAATACAACCTGCGGCGGACGCGCCAGAATACACGCTGAAACGGAGATGTGCACATGCTTCTTTTCTACCTGCGGCACGGCGACCCCATCTACTCGCCGGACAGCCTGACCCCGCTGGGAGAGCGGCAGGCGGAAGCGCTGGGCAGGCGCCTGGCCCAGCTGGGACTGGATGAAATCTACGCCTCCAGCTCCAGCCGCGCGCAGCTGACGGCCCGCCCGGCCTGCGAGCTGCTGCGCCGCGAGATGACCATCCTGGACTGGGCCAACGAGAAATACACCTGGGCGCAGCTCACCCTGCCTTACGGCGAAAACGGGCGGCGTTGGGTATTCCAGCACCCGCAGTTCCGCGAACTGCTGGCCAGCGAAGAGATGCGCCGCCTGGGGCGCCGGTGGTATGAGCATCCGGCCTTCGCGGGCACGACGCTGGGTGAGGGCATCCGGCGGATGCAGCGGGAGGCGGACGCCTGGCTCGCCGGCTTCGGCTACCGGCACGATCTGGAGAAGAACATGTACTGGAGCGAGGGCGGCAACGCCAGGCGCATCGCGCTCTTTGCGCACCACGGCGTGAGCATGGCGTTTTTCAGCTGCGTTCTGGATATCCCCTTTCCGCAGTTTTCCATCCATTTCGACATGCAGCATTCCGGCATGTCCGTTCTCCACTTCCCGGAAGAAGAGGGATGGGTCATTCCCCGGGCGCTTCAGCTTTCCAACGACGCGCACCTGTATCGCGAGGGACTGCCCACGCTGTACAACTATGAGGTTCGGATCTGATTCAAAGAAACGGAGAAGGCGGGAAGCCTTCTCCGTTCAGGGCATTGGCAAACGCAGTTTGTCAATGCCTTTATTCATTCTGCGCTGCGGAGGCTTGGAAACGCGGCTTTACGGCGCCAGAAGCTTCGCCGCGTCCTTCTTTCCGATGCCCAGCGTGAGGATTTCAAACGGCCGGTAGGGCACGGCGTCTGCGTCGGCCTCGGCGTCCTCCAACAGGTTCATCACCTTCACCGGGAACGGGAAGCGCAGTACGCCCCGCCGGCCGTCCTGTTCCGTGAGCCGCAGGATCAGGCGCTCCCCGTCTTCGGAGAGCTTCACGGCCTGCAGGAACAGGGAGCCCAGCTCCGGCAGGCGCAGGGCCGGCAGCGCGAGCCGGCGCAGGGGGGTGTTGTATTCCAGCGCCAGGCGGTTGATGCCGGCTTCGGTGGCGGAACCGGCGTGCGGCACGATCAGGTAGCCGAAGCTGTGCTCACCCCGGTCGGAGATCAGATCCGGCCGGCAGGTGGCGCGCAGCAGGCTCAGAGAGATGGTGCTGTCCCACAGGCCCACGCCGTATTTGCCGTCGTTGATGATGGCCACGCCGCCGCCCGTCTCGCTCAAATCGCACCATTTATGATGGCACACCTCGTAGCGCGCCTGCTGCCATGTGGTGTTGCGGTTGGTTTCCCGGGCGATAAAACCCGCGCCCAGGTCGCACAGGGCGTAGGGCGCGCGCACGTTGCAGTCGAACTCCGCCTTGGCCAGCACGTGGTCCTCGTGCCAGTCCACGCGGTGCTCCACTTCGATCTCATGCCGCCCGCGGAACAGGCGCAGCGTCCGCAGGAAGCGGCTCTTCGGCGTAGCCAGCGCGCAGCGGAGCTCGGCGGTTTCGCCATCCGTTTGCACGAGTCGGAGGGGAGAGTCAACCGGGAGGGGAAGCGGCGTCTCACGGTAGGTCGGCAGGATGTCCCAGGCGTCGTAGTTGCCGGGGATATCCCTGAACAGGCGCAGGCGGTTGAATTCGCCGCGGACGTATTCCCGGCCGGTTTCATCGCAGAGCGAGGCAAACGACCCGTCCGGCAGCAGCACGGCGCGCAGGGCATCCGTTTCGACCAGCAGAGAGCCGTCGTCGCGCGGCGTGGCCGTGAGCCATCCGGCGTCATGGCGGGGTGGTGTCTCGAGGACGGGCGCCAGCGAGGGCATCCGGCCCGTGACATAGCGCCCGCGCTGCCCGAGATGCTCCTCTTTGCCCCGTTCGTCCGGCACGAAGGCGGGCAGGCGCCGCCCGAAGGACAGCGTGTTGTACCACTTCTCGCCGGCCTCGCCGAGCAGCGCGCCGGCCTCCGAGCCGATCCGGGCGTAATCCGCCATGGCGTCCTCAAACACCGGCCGGATATGGCTGCCCGGCAGTATGTCGTGGAACTGGTTGACCAGCAGCGTCTTCCAGGCGCGCCGAAGGGCATCCGCGGCGTAGCTTTCGCCCTGCAGCCAGCGCAGGGCCTGCGCGAACTCGGCGTCCCGCAGCAGGATTTCCAGCCGGCGGTTCTGCCGCTTCAGGTCGGACTTGGTGGTGAAGGTGCCCCGGTGCATCTCCAGGTAGAGCTCCCCGTCCCACACGGCCAGCGGCTTGTCGGAGCCGAAGGAGGAAGCGAGGTACGCCTCGCCGCCCGTCACGGTGACGCGGGGCAGCAGGGGCGTTTTGTCGAGGCGCTCGATGGTCTGCAGCATGCCTTCCGTCACGCCGCTGCCGCCGTCGCCGTAGCCGTACATGCACAGGGTGGGCACGCCGGAATCCTTGTCCTGGTAGGCCGCCCAGTTTTCCAGGATCTCGGTGGGCGTGGCCGCGGTGATGAAATGAGTGGGCGGCACGCAGGCGTACACCTGGCTGCCGTCCAGGCCGCGCCAGATGAAGCTGTTGTGGGGGAAGCGGTTGGTGTCGTTCCAGGTGGACATCTTGTTGGAGACGAAATAGTCGATGCCGCTCTTCCTGAGAATCTGCGGCAGGATGGCGCTGTTGCCGAACACATCCGGCAGCCAGCAATTGGTGCAGGCCCGGCCGAAAGCGCTGCGGAAATAGCGCTGCCCGTACAGGAACTGCCTCACCAGGCTTTCCGCCGCGGGCAGGTTGCAGTCCGATTCCACATACATGCCGCCCGCCGGCTCAAACTGGCCGCTCTTCACCTTCTCGCGGACCCGCTCGAACAGCTCGGGATAGTAGGTTTCGAGGGTTTCAAACAGGTAGGCCTGGGTGTGCGTGTAGCGGAGGAAGGGATAGCGGTCCATCAGCTCCAGCTGGATGAGGCAGGTGCGCGCGTTTTTCTGAACGGCGTGGATGCGCCGCCAGTAATAGGCGATGTCCAGGTGGGAGTGCGCCACCAGGGCCACCTCGCCGCCGCCGCGCGGCAGCCGCGAGGCGTACAGCGCCTGCCCGACGTATTCCCGCGCTTCTCCCAGACCGCCGCCCGTCTCCCAGTCCACCAGGTTCAGGGCGTGGTACAGCCGGTCAGAGATGACGGCGCAGGCATCCTCGTCGAGCTGGCCGCCCTGCAGCATATTCCAGAAGACGAAGACATCCTGATACAGTGCGGCGGCTTCCTGGTTGAGGGTCACGAACCAGCCGCCCTGGAACACCTGCCGGCAGCCCTTGAGGTGCATGGTATCCTCGTTCCGGTCGTCGTCCGGCTTGGAGCGGCAGTAGCCCTCGATGTCGATCACGACGCGGCCGTCCGGCGCGGGCGGCAGCAGCATCGTCTCCCGGTTGGGATCGATGCCGCCCTGCAGCCGTCCGTTGACGCGCACCAGCATTTCGCCTGCCGTGGCGATGCGCAGGCGCACGTCCGTCCGGCCCCGCAGGTCTTCCGGCAGCACCGCTTCGGCGTGCAGGAACACGGTGCCGTCCGGCGTGAAATACAGGTCGCCCCGCCGGAGGGGACGCGGTTCGGCGTCGTCCATTTCATAGCTGTTTTCGCCCGTCTGCCGTCCTTCGCGGATCGTCCAGCCGGTGATTTCCTCCTGCCTGTCCAGCATCAGCCCGCGCAGCCAGCCAATGCGCACCTGGGTCCACTCGTCCGGGCGCATGGAGCGCCTGATCACCTTCACATGTCCCATGGCCGGCACCTCACTTTCTCCAGATGAACGGCTCGCGCACGGCCCGCACGGCCCTGTCGACGCCCAGATCCCGCCGGATGCGGGCGCGCACCCAGTCGAGGCATTTATCCAGACACTTGCACTGGGCACATTCGCCCCGCGCGGTCAGCGTCAGCGTTTCGTCGTCCTCTGCAGCCCATTCCAGCCAGCCGCCGTCCGCTCTGACGCGAGGCGCGATGGTTCGCTCAAGGTAGTTCTTCACAGGTTTCCCCTCTTCCGTGCGGTTTCTTCCGGTCTTTCAGAAAAAGGGGCCGCTGCAGTCAGCCCACAGCAGCCCCTTATGTTCGTTCGGGTCAGTTTGGATCGCGCGTTACTTTCCGCTGTACCAGGCGTTCGCCTCGTCCTGCAGCGTCTGTCCGCCCGCGGCCATGTAAGCCGCCACATAGTCGTCCCAGGTGTCGATGGAGGCCTTGCCGGTGATGATATTCACCCACGCTTCGTCGCGGATGGTGTTCAGCTCGGCAAACAGGTCATTGGAGGGCAGGGTGACGGACACGGCGTTCTGGATGTAGCTGTTGTACTGATCCTTCTTGAACCAGTTCAGGCGGTTGGCGATGGAAGGATCTTTGTAGAACACCAGGTCGTAGGAGGTCTGGGAGAAAGCACGGTCGGCGCCGTACAGGCTGCGGCAGCCCCACACGCCAACCAGGTTCAGATCCTCATTGGAAAGTCCGTTGCGGCCGATGGTGCCGTCGTCGTTGACTTCATAGTGCTCGCCCTTGATGCCGTAGGCGGCGGTCATGTACAGGTCGTCGTCGGTGGCGAAGGCGTCCATGATCTGGAAGATCACGGCCAGCTTCTCGTCATCCATGTCGGCGTTGTACACAGCGCTCTCGCTGACAGCCACGGCGTAGCCGACCACCCAGCCGTAGTCGCCGTTCGGGCCGGCCGGCCACGGCGCGTACACGAAGGTGGAATCCTCGCCGTTCACAGCCCAGTACTCGTTGGCGCAGCGGCCGCCCTCGTCGGCGGGGCCGGTGATGCCCTTCAGGCGATAGTGGTCGATGGAGGCGTTGGCGGAGGCGCCGTACAGGCCGTTCACCATGCCGTGGGAGATGGCCCAGTAGCTGCCCTCGACGGACTCGCGGCCGTTCACGAATTCGGGATCGATCAGGCCGTCGGCGTACATCTTGGTCAGCAGCTCGACAACCTCTTTGGCTTCATCGGTGACATCGGAGTTGACCAGCTTGCCGTCACGCTCCACGAAGATGCCGTTGCCGCCGCCGGCAAAGCCTTCCTCGCCGAGGCCATAGGCGCCGAACAGCGCCTTCATGGCGGTCACGGACATGCCGTAGGTGTTGTCCTGGCCGTCGCCGTCGGGGTCTTCCTTGGCGAAGCGGGTCATCAGGGCGACGAATTCATCCACGGTCTTGGGAAGCTGATCCTCGGTGACGCCCAGCTTCTCCAGCCAGTCGCCGCGGTAGATCAGGGTCTTGTAGGGCATGGAGCCGTCCGGCTTGAAGGAGGGCACCACGCACATTTCGCCGTCGATCATGGAAGCGTCCTTCCACTGATCCACGTAGGGAGCCAGGTCGCCGTAGGCGGCGCCGGCCATTATGAAATCATAGACGTGCGGGGCGTTGGTCTTGAAGAACTCCTCGTCCCAGGTCTTGATGACGCCCTGATCGTAGTAGCTCTGCAGCGTGGTCGCGCTCTGAGCCAGGAAGATGTCGGGCGCGGTTCCGCCGGCCAGGCGGGTGTTGATGATCTCGGCGTAGTTCGCCTGTTCGACATAGACGACCTCGATGTCCACGTTGATGCCGTGGTCATCCTTGAGCTTCTGCTCGATGAGGGGCGTGATGACGTCCTGCTCCGCATCGATGGGGCCGAACATATAGCCCGCCACACTGATGTGAATGGGCTCTTCGTCGGCCAGGGACGCCGGCATAAACGCCAGCACCATGAGGGCAGCCAGAAGCAAAGCCAGCATACGGGAACCTTTCATAGTTTACTACCTCCTTTTATTTTAAAGGGTGATCAACCCTTCAAGGATCCGATCATGATGCCCTTCACGAAGAACTTCTGCACAAAGGGATAGCCGCACAGGATGGGCAGCGTGGTGACGAAGATGCAGGCGGCCTTCAGTCCTTCCGAGGACACGGTCGCCTCGTTGGCGGCGGCGTTGGCCGCGGCGCTGGTGTCCAGGATTTCCTTCGAGCCGGTGATGATGATGCGCCGCAGCACGATCTGCAGCGTGAACTTGGTGTCATCCGAGATATAGATGAGCACATCGAACCAGGAATTCCAGTGTCCCACGGCCAGCCACAGCGCCACCGTGGCCAGGATGGGCTTTGACAGCGGCAGGATGATCTGCGTAAAGATGCGGAAGCGGCCCGCCCCGTCGATCAGGCAGCTCTCCTCGATCTCTTCCGGAAGGGACTGGAAATAGTTGCGCATGATCACCATGTTGTACGCGCTGATGAACCCGGGCAGGATCATCGAGGCGTAGGTATCCAGCAGGCCGAGGTTCTTCACCACGAGGTAGCTGGGAATCAGGCCGCCGGAGAAGAACATGGTGAAGACGATGAAGAACGTCCAGAACGTCCGGTGGGGAAAGAAGCGCTTGCTCAGCACGTAGGCGCCCATGGCTGTGAAAAACAGCTGGGTCACGGTGCCGATGGCCGTGCGGATGAGCGTGTTCTTGTAACCCAGCCAGATGTAGCGGTTGCCGATCACACGGGCGTAGTTGTCCAGCGTCATCTCCCGGGGATACAGCAGCAGGCCGCCCTTCGTGGCGATGTGCGAGGGCGAGAGGGAAAGGTTCAGCAGGTGCCAGAAGGCGAGCACGATGCTGGCGGAGAGCAGCACCAGCAGGAAATAGATGACGGCCTTGCCGGCGGAAAAGCGTTTCGCAATCATGCCGTCGCCTCCCTACCAGATGCCGCTGCCGCTGATGCGCTTGGCGATCATATTGGTGACGACCACCAGCACAAAGGCGATGACGTTCTTGAACAGGCCCACGGCTGTGGCGAGGGAGTACTTCATGTCGCCCAGGCCGTAGCGGTAGACGTAGGTGTCGATGATGTCGCCCGTCTGGTAGACCGCGGTGTTGTACAGGTTGAACACCTGGTCGAAGCCGGCGTCCATGATGGAGCCCACGCTGAGGATCAGCATCACGACGATGGTCGGCGCCAGGGAGGGCAGCGTGATGTGGCGGGTGCACTGCAGGCGGGTGGCGCCGTCCACGGTGGCGGCCTCGTACAGCATGGGATCGATGCCCGCGATGGTGGCCAGATACAGGATCGACGACCAGCCCACGTTCTTCCAGATGTCCGTCACGATCAGCGTGCCGCGGAAATAGCGGTTGTCGCCCAGGAAGTAGATGGAGTCTTTCATGCGGAACACTCTCTGCAGCACGGCGTTCACCGCGCCGTTGTTGGGCGAGAGCAGCTGCTGGAACATGCCGGCCAGCACCACCCACGAAAGGAAATGCGGCAGGTAGGTGATGGTCTGGATGGCCTTTTTGAACCGCTCGTGCACCACTTCGTTGAGCATCAGCGCCAGGATAATCGGCGCGGGAAAGCCGAACAGCAGCTTCAGCCCGCTGATGGCCAGTGTGTTTGTCACGGAGCGGGCAAAGGTGGGCGTGTTGAACGCCTTGATGAAGTTGGCAAACAGCGGCTGGCTCCAGGCGCTGCCCAGAATGCCCTGCTTGATCTTGTAGTCTTTGAACGCGATGATGATGCCGCCCATGGGCACATATTTGAATGTGACAAAATACACCACGACGGGCAGAAACATCAGCGTCAGCGTCAGGTGCCTTTTATAGCCGACAAAGCTGCGCAGGAAACGCAGCAGGGGGTTTTGCCTGTTCCGCGGGCCAATGCGGAAATCAGATGCGGACACAAGGCTCACCTCCCATTCCGGCGCCTTTTCGTTACGTTTCTGGTGGATTCATGTTACTTCCATTTTACCATCCTGCGCGCGGGAATAAAGTGCAACTGCGAATAAAAAATGTGCAATAATTAATACAGCGGGATTGCTTTTCCGGTTTTCGGCAATGGAACTCCGATCAGGGCTTGCGGAAACCGTTCACGTATCTGTGGGGCGTCACGCCGTAGTATTTGCGGAAGGCCCGCGTGAAGGTGCTGGAGTCCGCGTAGCCGCACTTGAAGCACACCTCTTCGTTCCGCATGCCCCTGTTCAGCAGCACCACCGCGTACTGCATGCGCTGCTGCATGATGAACTGATAGGGCGTGTAACCGGTTTCCTGCCGGAAGTAGCGGATGAAGTAGTTGGGGTGGTAGGAAAAGAGCTGGCTCAGGCTTTCGATCGTCAGGTTCTCGGAAATGTGCCGCATGATGTAGTCCCGGACGGCGCTGATCATTTCAGAACCCCGGGAGAAATGCTCGCTGCCCCGCAGGAACAGGGCGAAGGAATCCGCCATCTGCTCCAGCAGCTCAATGCGCTTTTCGTCAATGGCTTTCCGGATGGCCTGAATGTAATGGCTGAGGCAGGTGTTTTCCTCCGCGTTCAGCTCGATGAGCCCGTTCACGTCGCTGCGCGGAAAGCACACGTGCAGGTAGGTGCAGCGGAAGCTCACCGCCGGGTTGCGCCACACGCGGTAGGGCATGGTGGAGGGCAGGGCGTACACATAGCCCGGCTTCAGCGGGCGGGTCACGCCGCCCGACTCATAGGTCACATCGCCGCTGGTCACGTAATAGATGCGCGAAAAGCTGGTGGGAACCGCCTCGTCCAGCTTCCAGTCGGCCCCGACCGTCGTATTCCCGTATTCGATCAGCATATTTTGCTCCTTCCGCTGCGAAAACCGGCGCGCGGCCGGACCCGAAGGGATTCTTCGTTTCATTTATATTATACCATACAACATCCCCGGCCGGATAGACCAAAATACATTTTATGGCGGGGTTCCTTTGTCCTGCATGGAAGCGGACGCGAATTGACAAAGCCCGTCCGGGTAGGTTATAATAACATGAGTATTGAAACGGCGGCGCGCCGCCGCGGACAGGCGATGTGGAGGGAAATATATGGAACAGTTGAAT